>JAJDEG010000079.1 GCA_029259895.1 Planctomycetota bacterium | reverse complement strand
TTCCGCCGCAACTTCGGCAAGGCCGCCGCGCTGGACGCCGGTTTCGCCGCCGCACAGGGCGATATCATCCTCACGCTCGACGCCGACTTGCAGGACGATCCGCAAGAGATTCCGCGGATGCTCGCCGAGCTCGAGCGCGGCTTCGACATGATCAGCGGCTACAAACAAGTTCGCCACGACCCGTGGCACAAAGTCCTGCCGTCGCGCGTGTTCAACTGGCTGGTCAGCCGCCTGACCGGCGTCTGGCTGCACGATCACAACTGCGGCTATAAGTGCTACCGCCGCGACGTGGTGCGCGAAGTGCGGCTGTATGGCGAACTGCATCGCTTCGTCCCCGTGCTGGCGGCGGCCCGCGGTTTTCGCGTCGGCGAGATCGTCGTCAACCATCGCCGCCGCAAGTTCGGCCATTCCAAGTACGGCATCGAACGGCTCGTCAAAGGTTTTCTCGATCTGCTCACCGTCAAGTTCCTCACCGGCTTCGGCGAGCGGCCGCAACACATCCTCGGCTCGATCGGCTTGGCGTCGTTCGCCCTTGGCGGCTTCGGCATGGGCTTCATGGCGCTATTGTGGATTTTCTCGCGGATCATTCCGGGGCTCGAAGATTTTCACTTCCGCGAACACCTGGCCGCCACGGTCTATTCGCTTGCCGCGCTGCTATTCGGCGGCCAAATGCTGTCGATGGGCCTACTTGCCGAAATGATCACCGACCGCGTGAACGCCAATCGCGACATTTATGCGATTAGCGACCGCGTCGGCAACGCAGAAACCTTGGTAGGTCAGGCACCCCGTGCCTGACGGATTGGTCGACGGTCCAAGTTGATCGACGGTTCAAGCAACACATCTCACGCTCGAAAAAACGCGGCTGCGAAACATAAATCGATTTCCGCACGCGCCGACGACCCCCAACAGCGCTAACCACATCGCCGCTGGCTCCGGTACGATCGTCGCTACCACGCCGGCATGATCCGACGGCCACAGCCCCGAGGGCGTGCGATCGGCCAATTCTTCGCCGACGTTTTCGACGCGCGTCGCCGCCAGCCCTTCGCCCAACAGCACGAGGTCGATCCGCTCGGTAAACGTCGAGGCGGTATTCAAAAGATCGGCATCGTGCCCCCACGTGTATCCCGGGTCGTCGCCGTGCGTCATCGTCCAGGCGTCCGCCAATCCACTTGAAAGCAGATGCCCATAGGTCGCCGTGCCGGTCCCGTCGGCGCGAGAATTGAAATCGCCGATCCACGCCACCCGCAGCGGCGTATCGCTCGGACTCCCCGGCCCCAACAACTCGTTGGCCTGCGCGAGTTGCAGCGCCGGATCGTTGTCCAAATGCGTCGACAACAGCCGAAAGTCCAGCCCGCCGGCATGCACGTCGACCGATACCCAACCCCGCGGCAAGTCGACGCCCAACAGCGAAGCCGCGCTGGCGAAGTTGGCCGCCTGCGGATTGGAAACGCGAAACGCCTCGGCCGGCAAATCCGTGCGGGCGAGAATCACATCCCGATCCGTCAGCCGGATGTCCTCGACGATCGGTTCGTTCGCCGCGTCGAAGCCCGCGATCCGCGGAAACTCCGCATCCGCGTTCTCAATCGTCGCCACCGCTTCGTAATGCAAGCCCCGCTCCGCCAGCGCATCGAGCGTAAGTTGCAAAAAATCGAACTCCACCGTCGTGGCATGCGGCGCGCCGAAGCCATCGAATGGATCGGAGCGAAACAGCGACACTTCCTGCAATCCGATTAGCGCCGGCTGCGTCGCCTCGACTTCGAGAGCAAACGCTGCCGCCCTCGACGGAAAATCGGTCGCCAAAACCTGGTCGTAAGCCGCCGTCGTTAGCGCGACGACGTTCAAGGGCTCCGCCGTCAACTCGGCCGCATAGATCTCAATATCGAATCCGATGTAGAGATTCTGCGTCATCACCGTGACCTGCCCGGCGGCCCGCTCGCCAACGGTCGATCCAAGAAGAGCGACGGCCAATGCCGCCACGACTCGCAATCTGAGCATAGAATTCTCCGAAACGCACGGCACGGCCACCGGCAAGCCGTCGCCGGCGCGAACCGCTATCAAACGTCGTCGCCAGCACGGCGAGGCTCGAACGGTTTGTTAACAAATTGCTGGGGGCACAAGGGGTTGTGTTAACAAACCCTTTCACTGATACCGCGGTGTCAGCATCACTGGGCAGGCCGACGTCCGAATACGCGGCGTCCAATTGGCCAATTCCAATCACCGCCCCATTCATCGGCGGCGAAACTCAAAATGGCGTCCTGATTGGCCACGATACCACTTGCCCGATCCCATCTCCACCAAAAAATCGGCCACCCCCCTCCTGAATTCGACAGCCCTCGCCCGTTTCCAAAATAACGAACGGTGCCGCCGCCACACGACGAACGTCACAAATCCTTGCCGGCGACCGACGGGCCACCAACGTTTTACGTCCCGTACCGTCTCGACGGCACAAAAGAGACGTGATAAACTCGATCTCTTAACTTGCCGAAACACCCCCTTGAAGGGCGGAAAGCCATCCGGCCGCGATGTGCCAAACGGTGCCGCGCCAAACCGCCGATTTTTGGAAAGACCAGACGATGTACGCCATCATCGACCAAGACGGACGCCAGTACCAGGTTACCCAGGGCGACGTGCTGAAGATCGACCTCCGCGACGACGCGGCCGGAACGACGCTGACCTTCGACCGCGTCCTGGCCGTCTGCGACGGACCGAATACCAAGGTTGGACAGCCCACCGTCGCCGGTGCGGTCGTGCGGGCGGAAGTCCTCCGCAAATGTCCGGAGAAGAAACTCGTCGTCCAAAAGTTCCGCCGCCGCAAGAATTCGCGCCGCAAGACCGGTCACCGCCAATGGATGACGGAAGTCAAGATCACGGCCATCGAAGCGTCGTAGCACGCGGTAGCTGCCACGTTGGGTGCCCTGGCTGCCAGGTTGAGTGCCACTGGCTCTGCCAGTGCCGAGAACGTTATTTCCTCGCCCGCACTGGCTGAGTCAGCGGCACACCGTGCTTGCCACGTTGGCTTTCTTCGGCCGGCGCGGTATCGTTTTGGATGGGATGCGTTTCCATCGCGTCCGCGGCAAACGACGGTCGCGGCCTCCTCCGGCTAGCAATCGTCCCATTCGGCATCGCCCATGGACGACGACTACTACAGCATCCTCGATGTGCCGCGCTCGGCCTCGCAGGCCGACATTCAAAAGGCATATCGCCAACTCGCGCGCAAATACCACCCCGACGTCAATCCCGACGACGCCTCGGCCAAGGATAATTTCCAAAAGGTGCAGCGCGCCTTCGAGGTGCTCAACGACACCAAGAAGCGCGAGATGTACGACCGCTACGGCAGCGGCTTCGAGCAAGCCGGCCAGGGCGGTCCCCAGGGCGGTCCCTATCAATGGCGCACGTCGGGCGGCGGACCCGGCGCGCAGGAATTCGACTTCAGCAACATCTTCGGCGAACAGTTCGGCGGTTCCGGCGAGGGTGGTGGTGGCGGCGGTGGTGGTTTCGCCGATATCTTTCGCAAGTTCGCCGGCGGTGGCGGCGCGGCCGGCGCTTCGACGCCGCGCGGCGGTCCCCGCCGAGGGGCCGACCTGCAGCACGAAGTCACGGTACCCTTCGCCACGGCCATCAAAGGCGGCGAAATCGAGTTCTCCGTCCTCCGCGAAAACGGCAAACAGGAAACGATTCGCGCCAAGGTGCCCGAGGGCATCGAAGACGGCAGGAAGATTCGCCTTCGCGGTCAAGGTGGCGTAGCCCCGCGCCGCGGTCAGGCGGGCGACATCATCGTGACGATTCACGTCGCAGCGCATCCCTGCTACACGCGCCGCGGCAACAACTTGGAAGTCAAAGTTCCGGTCACGCTCAACGAGGCGGCGCTGGGCGCAAAGGTCGATGTCCCCACGCCCGACGGCACCGTGACGCTCACCATTCCGCCCGGCACATCGAGCGGCAAGCGGCTGCGGCTAAAGGGTCGCGGCATCGCGCCCAAAGGAAAAACGCCCGGCGACTTGTTCGCGGAAATCCAAATCGTGCTGCCGGAGAATCTCGAAGAAAAGCTCGACGACGCGGCCATCGAGGCGATCCGCAAACTCGCGTCGCTTGGTCCCGACCGGCCGCGCGACGAACTGGTGTGGTAATACGGCCAACAGGAGGATCCGTGCATGGCCGACTCACCAACTTCCGACCAACGTTTCCTCGCCGAACATCATCTGCGCAGCCCGGTCGACTTCGCCCGCGTCTACAACCGGCGTTGTTCGGTGGCCGATGGACGGCTCGTCGTATACGCTTGCCGCAACGAGTTGAACCATCCGCGCGTCGGGCTGTCGGTTTCGCGAAAGGTTGGCGGGGCCGTGGTTCGCAATCGCTGCCGGCGGCTGTTGCGCGAAGCCTTTCGCCTAGAGCGAGCGAACCTGCCGCAACACGTCGACTTGGTGCTCATCCCGCGACACGCCTGGAATGAAGGGCTGGCCGCGCTGCGGCGTTCGCTGGTTGATCTCGCCCGCCGAGCGGCGCGAAAACTAGACCGCTGATCGCCGAACGGCGCTAGCCCAAACGCCGCTAGCCCCAACGCCGCGCCCCGCCAATGCGGATTCCAATATGCGTGCATTCTTCGATCGCGTTGGTCAAATAATAGGCCGCATCGCCGAGGAACTGCTGATCGTACCGGTCCGCATCTATCAATGGACGCTCAGCCCGATCGTCGGCCGGCAGTGCCGCTTCCGCCCGACGTGCAGCAACTATTTCATCGGCGCGGTCCGCAAGTACGGTCCTATCGTCGGCGCATGGCGCGGCACGAAGAGAATCTGCCGCTGCCACCCGTTTCACAAGGGGCCTTTTTACGATCCGCCGTAGTGGCTAAGGAATCAGCCCGAAACAAGACCCGTGGCTCATGACGCAATTCACGTTGGGTGGGTCGAACGGAGTGAGGCCCACCACGCGACGCGGCAGCTTCCGGTAACGTGACTTCCGGTAGGGCGACTTCCTGTAGGGTGGGTCGAACGAAGTAAGGCCCACCAGATTACGCCGTGCCGCGTGGTGGGGCTCACTCCGTTCGACCCACCCTACGAAATCGCCGGACGCGAAATCGGGAAGGATGTTCATGCGAATTCCTAATTACCCGCCGCCCGCCTTACTCTGGCCCGGCGTGGCGACGACCTGAAGTTTTCCCGACGCCAACAGCGCGTTCTGCTCCTTCAGTTGCCCGTTGATCTCCTTGAGCAACGAGATCATCTCGGCGCGTTGGCCAGTCGAGTTGGCGAACGGCTCCGTCGGCGCGGCTTGCCCCGGTTGATAAAAGCATAGCACGCAGCCGAACAGCACGTTTAGCACGATCAAAACGGTCCAACGAGGATTGAGAGAGCGATGCATGGCATTCTCCGTGTCGAATGTGTTGCGAGGATTGTCGGCGGGCGTCGATAGTCGCCAAAGCACGCCCTAGGGATTGTCTTTCCAACTGACGATGTCCCACCGCAGGCCCGAGTCCGATGCGGGAATCGCATACAGCGGCACGCCGCGGGTGATCCAGTGGTACAGAACGGTCGTCGCGTCGGGTCGCAAAATGACCCTCGGTATCGACTTGGTGTTATAGTTCGCTTCCGCCCAACCGGGAAAGAGTGGTTTAATGAGCGGAATCAGGTTGAAAATATTGAAAATCGAATTCCAACTGCGCGCAGCCCACTCCGTCCGTTCTCGGATGTAAATCTTGCGTGCGACGAGCTTGCCGTCGAGCGTCATCGTCGCATCCTGCGTGTCCGCACCGAGATCGAAATCGTCGTCGATGCTCATCAGGCCCCGGATGGCCGACCGCGCGTTGGCCGGTTGTCGGAAGTGTTTGGCGATCACCGTCGGCAATCGAACGGGCGTTGTCGTGCCGTCGAGTGGCGGTAGATCGACCGGATTGATTGCGACATTCGTGCCGTTGATCGTCAGCCCGCCGCTTCCCTCGCTGGCGAGCGAGCCGCGAATCGACACGTTGCTCCCCAAGCGGACGTCGCCGCTTTGAAAGATGATTCCCAGCGGATTCGTCAGCGGATCGGCATCGAGCGTCGTTCCCGCCGCGACGTCGTTCGCAATCGTTCTGACATTGTACGTCGCCCCGCCAGGATAAAGTTGATAGGTCGCGTTGGGCGATGTACCGAGCCAATCGGCAATCGTCTTGTCCGCCATGTTGCTGACGGCCAACGCCAGTCTCGAGACGAGCCACGAGTTCTCGTTTCCATCCTGCCGCGATGTGTTCCAGAAGATCGGCCCCGTGAACGGACGATGATCGGTGCCCTGATTGAACAGCGTCTTCAGATCGTTGAAGTAGGTACTCGCGACAGTGAGCCATTCGGTATAGCTGTCGTTGATCTTTAGCTCGCCTTGGATCCGCGTGCTGCCGCGAATCTGTACGGGCATGTAGATTTCAAAGCGGTCGTTCCGCTTCTGAAATACGGTATGCGGCAGGATATCGCTCCAATTCGTTGGCGGGTCGGAAAGTTTACGCGGCACGAGCTGAACGACGGCGCGCACCTGGTGCGTGGCCGTCGTGCCGGTCCCGGGGTTCGTCGACGTCCCCTTCGCCAGCACCGTGACGCGGAATGGGTACATCGCGTAATCGGCACTGCCGGACGCGAGATTCGGATCGCCCGTCGAG
>JAJDEG010000780.1 GCA_029259895.1 Planctomycetota bacterium | reverse complement strand
TCGTCGATAACGACACGGTAACTGCCGTCGAATTCCCAAGTCTCGAAACCGTCGGCGGTGATGTTTCAATCGTCGACAACGACACCGTAACCGCCGTCGAATTCCCAAGTTTTGAAACCGCCAGCGGTGATGTTTCGATCGTCAACAACAACACGGTAACCACCGTCGAATTCCCAAGTCTCGAAACGGCCGGCGGTGATGTTTCAATCATCGACAACGACACGGTAACCGCCGTCGAGTTCCCAAGTCTCGAAACCGCCAGCGGTGATGTTTCGATCGTCAACAACGACACGGCAACCGCCGTCCAATTCCCAAGTCTCGAAACGGTCGGCGGTGATGTTACGGTCGACGACAACGACGCCGCGCCGATCGTCGTGTTGAACACGGCGGTCGTTCTGACGATCGGCGGCGACGCCAATCTGGGCGATGGCACGTTCGATCTCGTCGCGCCCGTCGATATCGGCGGGCAGCTCAACGTCAGGGACGGCGGCCGCGTCAAAGTGAACACCGAACTCACCGCCGCCCTGATCAACGTCGACCAAGGCGGCAACCTCGGCGGCGACGGCGAAATCGATGCCCCGGTCGAAAACGACGGCACCGTCGCCCCCGGCAATTCGCCGGGCAAGCTGACGACCGGCCCCTTCACGCAGACGGCCGGCGGCGTATTGCAGATCGAAATCGCCGGCCACGAGGCGGAGACCGAATACGACGTGCTACACGCGATGGGCGACGTGGTGCTCGCCGGCACCGTGCAATTCGAGTTTCTCGGCGACTTCGAGCCAATGCCCGGCGACGAATTCGCCTTTCTGATCGGCGAAGGATCGCTGGACTTTTCGGCGGCCAGCTTCACGTTCGTCGGCGCACCGGTCGACGCCCGGTTCAACGTAGCCCTCGCCGGCAACGCGCTAACGCTCACCGCCGTGCCCGAGCCGAGCACGCTGGCGATGTGCCTGCTGGGGGTCGGCATCGCGTTGCTGCGGGCGCGCCGCGGCGTGGCATTTCGCCGCGGCAATGGCCCGCGCTAACGTCGTCCCGCGCTACGTCGTCCCGCGCTAACGTCGATCGCTTACTTCTTCCGCGAATACTCGATCGTGAAGGCGAGTTGTTCTTCGTCGTCTTCGCCGATCATGAACATTTTGAACGTGAAGTGGTCGTCGTCTTTCCAGGCGGTGGTGTTTTTGTATTTTTGCGGCTTGCCGTCGGCGCCGGGGGACGTGCCGGTCATGACGAGGACGCCTTTGTCGTCGTGGTTTCCTTCGTAGTGCATCGGGGCACTTTCCACCGACTGGACCCAAATGCCGACGTACTTCTTTTCATGCTGGTCGTAGCCGTCGAGGCCGTGGCCGGTGAATGGGATGCCGAAGACTTCGCCTTTGAAGTCGTTGGCCATCCACATGCCGCCGCAGATCGATTTGTAGCTGGCGGTGGCCTTGGACTTTTGGCCCTGCATTTCAAAGACGCAGTCCCAGTTGCCTTCCATCTTCTTTAGCTTGGCGTGCTCGGGGCCGGGCTTGGGCAGTTCCTGGGCCTGGGCCGTCCGTTGGGCGAAGGCGAAGGCGGAGAGAGCGAGCAGGATGGTGAACGAGGTCCGGCGAATCATGGTGGTTCTCCTGGGGGTTGTGGGTCGGGTCGACGACTTGAGCACCAACGCGCACTGGAGTAAGAGCGCAGCGGACGGTCGCTCGTTAGTGCGCCATTCTACACGAAGAATGATGTTGGTTCACTTAGCGCGCGAGGCCACACGGCAAGCGGCCTAAGGCGATATTATTCGCGAAATACGGTCGTCGCGAGGTACGTCGTTCGATTCGTCGCTAACCAAACAGCGCCGGCACCGCTTCCGCTTGGACCAACTCGCGGGGCTGATTGAGGTGGTTGTACACGAGCGTGGCTGGGTTGATGCCCACCGCGTGGTAGATCGTGGCGAGCAACTGGACCGGATGGACCGGGTCTTTCAGCGGGGCGCTGGCGGTCTTGTCGGACTCGCCGTAGATGCTGCCGCGCTTGATGCCGGCACCGGCGACGGCGGCGGTGTAGCAATAGGGCCAGTGGTCGCGGCCGTCGGCGCTGTTGCCGTTGCCGGAGGTGCTCACCCCGCGCTGCGGGCTGCGGCCGAATTCGCCCAGCGCGACGACGAGCGTTTCGTCGAGCAGACCGCGGTCGTCGAGGTCGGCGATCAAACCAGAGAGTCCGGCGTCGAACATGGGACCGGATTGGGTTTTCATCCGTTTGGGCAAGTCGGAGTGCTGGTCCCAACTGTGGTTGTCGCTGTTGGCGACCTTGGGCCAGATGACTTCGACGACGCGCGTGCCGGCCTCGACCAAGCGGCGGGCGAGCAGCAGGCTTTGGCCGAACGTGTTGCGGCCGTAGCGGTCGCGCGTGGCGTCGCTTTCTTTCTTGAGGTCGAAGGCGTCGCGGGCGCGGCCGGAGACGATCAGGCTGAGTGCCGTGTCGTAGTATTCGTCGAGGTCGTGCTTTTGAACGGCCTTGTCAATTTCAGGCATCGTGGAATTGACCAACTCGCGGAGCTTGGCGCGGCGCTCAAGGCGTTTGGCCGGAACGCGGAGGTTTAGGTCGTCGGTGCTGATGCGGTTCATCTTGTCCATGTCCATGTCGCCGCCCGGCGGGAACAGATAGTACGGATCGTAGGCCCGGCCAAGGAAACCGGCGGTGCCGGCCTTGTTAACGACGTTGCTCTCTTGGAGCGGGCGGGGCATCATCACGAACGGGAGCATCGGCTCGGTGGGCGGCTTGAGGCGGACGATCTGCGAGCCGAACGTGGGGAAGTCCTTGGGCGAAGGCGGTTCGAGCTGGCCGCTGGGGCTGACCTTGTCGGCCGTGTAGCCGGTGTGGAGCTGATAAATGGCGGCCGTGTGATTGAAGAGGCCGTTGGGCGTGTAGCTCATGGAGCGGATGAGCGACAGCTTGTCGGTGACTTCGGCGAGCTTGGGGAGAACCTCAGTGAGGTCCATGCCGGGGACTTTGCTCTGGATGCGCTTGAAGACGCTCTTCACGTTGTCGGGGACGTCGTCCTTGGGGTCCCAGAGGTCGAGATGGCTCGGTCCGCCTTGGAGGTAGACCATGATAACGCTCTTGGCCTTGCCCCAGCCGGGTCCGCTACCCGTAAAGGCGTCGGACGCGGGGTTCGCTCGCACGAAGCGGTCGCGGCGAACGAGATCGGCCAAGCCGAAGCCAAGCATCGCCGAACCGCCAACGCGGAGCAGATCGCGACGGGTCATGCCAAGCATGGGATCGCACGTGTCACGTCCTGAGCGACCGGGGATGACGAGCATGGCAGGGTTCTCCGTTGGCGGTGCGGTAACGGTGAGCGGGGAGGCGTCTTGGGCGAGTCTCGGTGGCAGGGTCGGGAGACCCGTACCACAACAGCGGCGACAACTCGGCGCAGGCAGCCCGCGCCACAACAAAGGTGCCGCATGCGCGGAATCGCCCTAGGTTAGACCTCTAATATAAGGGGGATCGTGTCGAAGGGTCAATCAGCTTTGATGGGTTTGTGGAGGATTCTCGATTTCGTTTCGAGCGTGGGCAATGTCGAGAGGCGATGTCGAGATCGGAGCGGTAGTTGCGTTCGTTGTCTTTCCATTCGACCCAACCTGCTGGCACAGGTCGCGTTAAGGAAATCGGTCGATTTTGGCCGTCGAAAGTGGGCCACTGATCTAGTAGAAGTGAGGATGAGCGGGTGGATTTTCCGCCGAAATCGCGCTGGCTCCGTGGGCGTTTGGATGCGTAAGTGCACGGTCGCCGCTGTAGCGCGTCCGGTCCTTTTTTTGAATTCCGGTCGGTTTGCCGAATTTTTTCATTGGCTGACCGGATGACGTAAGGCAGCGCGGGTTAGTGAACACAACCCCTGCCCCCCCCAGCGAATCGTTAACAAACTGGGGGCCGCTGGCCCGAGATGTTCTCGCCTAGGCCTCGTAAACTACCTGTTTTCAAGGACTGATACGGGCGACGTGTCTAGGTTCTTGTTCGTGATTCGGTTGCTGTGAAACCGCTTGGGAGCGGGTTTTGCGGTCGATCTAATGCTGATGGGCGGTGGCATGGTCGGGAGACGATGCCACAACGTTAAGCCGGAAGACTTGCCGGCAACCTTGCCGGGAGGCCGTGCTTGACGAGACACCGCGTTTCAAACCGAGTTCTGGAGACCGCGTCACCATGTGGCCCTAGCCGCAATGCCCTGCTGGGCAAGGCGAGCCGTGGCGGCCGATTTTGAGCTTCGACGATGCAATTTGTGGTTCGCGGATTGTCAAAATGGGGCTGTAATCGTTAGACTACAAGGCTTCGCACAAATGAGGAAATCCGTCCATGTTCGAGTCGCTCCAAGACAGCTTGCAGTCCGCCATCCGCGCCGTGCGCGGTCGTGGCAAGCTGACCGAAGCGAACATGCGCGAGGGGCTGAAGCTGGTCGAAGAGGCCCTGCTCAATGCAGACGTTAGCTTCTCGGTCGTCCGCGACTTTATGGCGAAGGTGACCGAGCAGGCGGTCGGAGAAAAAGTGCTCAGCGCGCTCGACCCGACGCAGCAACTGGTCGGCATCGTCGGGCAGGAATTGACCCAGTTGATGGGTCCGGTCGATCACTCGCTGCACATTCGCGGCGACGTGACGACGGTGATGATGTGCGGCTTGCAGGGGTCTGGCAAGACGACGACCTGCGGCAAGCTGGCGTTGATGATCAAGCGCAAGGGACGGACGCCGCTGTTGGTGGCGGCCGACTTGCAGCGTCCGGCGGCGATCGACCAGTTGCGCGTGTTGGGCGAGCAGATCGGCGTGCCGGTTTATTCGGACCGCGACACGCAAGACCCGGTGAAGGTTTGCCGCGACGCGCAGAAGAAGGCCCGCGAAATCGGCGCGAACGTGGTGATACTCGACACGGCCGGCCGGCTGCACATCGACGACGAGTTGATGACGCAGCTTCGGCGGGTGGACGAGCGGTGCCAGCCGGAGCAAGTGTATCTGGTCGTCGACGGCATGACGGGGCAGGATGCCGTCAATAGCGCCAAAGCATTCAACGAAGCGTTGGAGCTGGACGGCGTGATCATGACGAAGCTCGACGGCGACGCCCGCGGTGGCGCGGCGCTGTCGGTCAAGGCAGTGACCGGCGTGCCGATCAAGTTCATCGGCACGGGCGAGCATACGGACGCGCTCGAGGAGTTTCACCCGGACCGGATGGCCCAGCGAATTCTGGGCATGGGCGATATCCTCACCCTGGTCGAGCAAGCGCAAGACAAGCTCGATCAGGACGAGATGGCCCGCCAAGAAGAGCGGATGAAGGCTGGCGAGTTCACGCTGGACGACTTTCGCAAGCAACTCTTACAAGTCCGGCGACTCGGTCCGCTACAAAAGGTGATGGGCCTGATTCCGGGGATGGGCGCGCTCAAGGACATGATGTCCGGCGGCGACGCAGAGAAGGATTTCTCGCGGTTGGTGTCGATCATCGATTCGATGACGCCGGAAGAGCGACGCAATCCGACGCGGGTGATCGATCAGAGTCGGCGGCGGCGGATCGCCTCGGGTGCGGGCGTGCAGCCGAACGAGATCAACGACTTGGTCAAGCAGTTCGACGGCATGGCTTCGATGATGAAGCAGATGGCCGGCAAGGGAATGCGGGAACGGATGCAGATGGTGAAGCAGATTCAGCAGGGGGCACTGGCGGATCCGGCCGGCATGTTGACGAAGTCGAAAGTCGGAACCGGTAAGCGGTTATCGGCCGGAGAGAAACAAAACAAACGTAGGCGGCTCGAACAAGAGCGGCGCAAACAACGACGTAACCAGAAAGGTAACTAGATGTCAGTTCGTATTCGCATGAAGAAGATGGGCCGCAAGCATCGGCCGTATTTCCGGATTTGCGCGATGGACATTCGCTCCCCGCGCGACGGTAGAGTTTTGGAGGAACTGGGGACGTACGACCCGCTGGTGGGCGACAAGGACGCGCGGGCGGTGTTCAAGCGGGAGCGGGTCGACTATTGGCTCAGCGTGGGCGCGCAGCCCAGCGACAAGGTGGCCGTGCTGATCAAGAAATATGGCACGAACGGTAAGTTTGTGAGCCAGCAAGAAACGGCATTGGCGAAGATGGCGGAGAAGAAAGAAGTTCCGCCGGCGCCGACGCCGGTCGAGTTGCCAAAGAAGCCGGAACCGGTTGTGGAAGCTGCCGCGGAGGCACCGGCAGAAGCGACTGAAGCTGCGGCAGAGCCAGCGGCGGAAGCGGCGGCCGATGCTCCGGCTGAGGCGGCAACGGAAGGTTAGGCGACCGCTTGGTGGGACGGTATTTTCGTTCGTCTCGTTAAGGCTGTGCGGGACGGATTGTGCGTCCGTCCTACGGGTTGTTGTTTTGATGAGATTCGACGTACTGACGCTTTTTCCGCAGATGTTTGCCGGCTACTTGAGCCATAGCCTGTTGGCGAAAGCGATCGAGAAGCGATTGGTCGACGTGCAGTTGCACGACATCCGCGATTGGGCGAAAGGAAAACATAACAAAGTCGACGACAGGCCGTTCGGCGGTGGGCCGGGCATGGTGATGATGGTCGAGCCGGTCGTGGAGTGCGTCGAGGCGATTCGACCGTTGGCCGAACCGCCGGGACGATTGATTCAGTTGACGCCGCAAGGTCGGCGGTTGGATCAGAGCATTGTCGAGGAGTTGAGCGGCGAGGAGCGGCTAATTTTGTTGTGCGGTCGGTACGAAGGGTTCGACGAGAGGGTGAGCGAGATATTGCAGCCCGACGCGATTTCGGTTGGCGACTATGTGCTCAACGGCGGCGAAGTAGCCGCGATGGTGATCGTCGACGCAGTGATACGGCACGTACCGGGCGTGTTGGGCGATGAAGAAAGCTCGAAGCAGGATTCGTTTTCCGGAGAGCAGCGGCATTTGGAATGGGCCCAATACACTCGGCCGCGGGAGTATCGAGGGCACGTCGTGCCGGACGTGTTGATGAGCGGGAATCACGAGCAGATCGCCGCCTGGCGAGCGGAACAGGGGCGATTGAGGACGGAAGCGCGAGAGAGAGGCGAAATGAAGAATGAAGAATGAAAAATGTGGCTCATGGCTGAATGACATTTTGCATCCTTCATTTTTCATGCCGCATTTAGGAAACACACTTTCGATAAGGGACGCTTAGTTATGAGTCAGCAAATCTTGAATCTGGTCGAGCAGCCGCACATCCGTGAAGATGCGCCGCAGTTCGACGTTGGCGACACGGTCGACGTGCACTGTAAGATTTTGGAAGGCGTGAAAGAGCGCATTCAGATTTTTAACGGCGTGGTGATCGCCAAGAGCGGCTCCGGCACGCGCGAGATGTTCATCGTGCGGCGGATCGTGGCCGGCGAAGGCGTGGAGCGAAAGTTTCCGCTGCAGTCGCCGAAGATTGCCAAAGTTGAGGTCAAACGGAGCGGCGTCGTGCGGCGGGCGAAGCTGTATTATCTGCGGGGTCGCGTCGGCAAGGCCGTGCGTTTGACCGAACGCCGCACCGATCGGGCCGCCAAGGCGGCTGCCGTGGAAAAGGCGGCGAAGGCGGCCAAAAAGGCGGAGAAAGCGGCGAACAAGCCGGCGAAAGAGCCGGAAGCTGCGGCTACCGAGTAAGACGTTTGCGAAGTGGCGCGAGCGGCTTGATCACGCGACAGAGGAGCCACGATGCTGCGCACTTGGTTCGACCGATGTCGAACTTGGCTGGGCGTGGAGAGGGCGGAGCCGTTTCGTGCGCTCGACCGGCTTGGCGCGCGGGGCGAGAAGGCCGCGGCGCGCTATCTCAAGCGGCTGGGCTACAAGATTGTTGCCCACGGCGTTCGTTCTCGGTTGGGCGAACTAGACCTCGTGGCGGTCGACGATCGGACCGTAGTGTTCGTCGAGGTGAAGACGCGGACCGATACCGACGCCGGACAGCCGATGGACGCCGTAACGCCGGAGAAGCAACGACGGGTGACGCAGGCGGCGCTGGCGTTTCTAAAGTATCGTGGGCTGCTCGAGCATCGCTCGCGGTTTGATGTGGTGAGCATCGTTTGGCCGGCGGACGCGAGCGAGCCTGCGATCCAGCATGTTGTGAATGCGTTCGAGGCGGTGGGTCCGCCGGGGCAGATGTATCGGTGAGGGGCAGGC
>JAJDEG010000779.1 GCA_029259895.1 Planctomycetota bacterium | reverse complement strand
GGCACGACGGCGGCGGCGGCCGTTGGGCTCGGCAAGTTCACTCCGTGGCTGGCCTCTTGATGGAGCAGGATCGTTGCCACGCCGTATCCGATCAGGGCTAGCAGCCCGCCGAGCATGACGCCGGAGAGTATTTCGCGGACGGCGACGCGAACCCAATCGCGGCCGGTAACGTGGCCGGCGGTGAGCGCAGTGATGATGAGCGTGGCGGATTGGCTGCCGGAGTTGCCGCCTGTGGAGACGATGAGCGGAATGAAGATGGCCAGCCAGGGCCACGTGACGCGGGCGTCGTCGTAGGTTTGCAGGGCAAGGGCGGTGAGCAAGCCGGCGACGAACAGCACAGTGAGCCACATTCCTCGCTTCCAGGCGAGCGTGAATAGCGAGGTGTCGAGGTAGCTGTCTTGCAGCGGCGAGATACCGGCGAGCATGTGGACGTCTTCGATGGCTTCTTCGCGCATGACGTCGATGACGTCGTCGTGGGTGATGATGCCGACGAGGCGGCGTTCCTGGTCGACGACGGGGACGGCGAGCAAGTCGTACTTGGCGACGACGTCGGCGACGTCTTCCTGGTCGTCCGCGGCATGCACGGAAATGACGGACCGCTCCATCAGTTCGCCGACGGGCGTGTCTGGCTTAACCATCGCGGAGACCAACTGACGGGCCGACACGACGCCGCGGAGGTGGTCTTCCTCGTCGACGACGTACAGGTAGTAGATTGTTTCGAGCTGGGAGGCCTGGCGGGCGAGGTCGTCGATGGCTTGGCGGGCGGTGCGCTTTTCGCTGAGGCGGGCGAAGCTGGTCGTCATGACCGAGCCGGCGGTGCCTTCGGGATAGGCGGTGAGGCGTTGGATATCGCGGCGTTCGACGGCGGGGAGCAAGGGAAGAAGCTCGTCGACGACGGCCGGCTGGACTTCCTTGAGGATGTCGACGCGCTCATCGGGGGCGAGGGCGCCGATGAGCGTGGCCATCGCGGCGCGATCGAGGGTCTCGATCATTTCGACCTGTTTGGCCGGATCGAAATAGTGGTACAGATCGACGCGCGTCGGTTCGTCGGTGTGCTCGAGAACGGCCCAGGTTTCGGCGGGCGTGAGGCCTTCCATGAACTCGGCAGTGCGGGCCGGGTGGAGCGTTTTGCAAAACTCCGCCAGCGAGGCGGCGTCGCTCTCGGCGAGCATCTCGCGCAGTTCGGGCAGGAAGAGGGTGTTGGTCATGGCATTACCGCAGTCGCATCGCTGGCGTTGCGTGTTGGTGAAACACGGAGGCACGGAGAAGAGAAGACCCCGGTCCCACTTGGAGAGGCTTATCCAATGGACGACGATTCGCGCGGGGCGGGTCGGTTGCCGAGTGGACTCGTTTTGCCGAGCACGTTGCTATGGCGCGAGGAGCAATCGCGTTGGCGACTCGAGATATCCGATCACGTCGTTGAGGAATCGCGCCGCGGCGGCTCCGTCGACGATGCGATGATCGTACGACAAACTGAGCGGGAGCATCAGGCGGATGTCGATATCGTCGTCGATCGCCACGGGCATCTTGCGCGAGCGGCCGGCGAGGAGGATTGCTACTTCGCCGGGATTGATGATGGGGGTGGAGTAGCTGCCGCCGATCGCGCCGAGGTTGCTGATCGTGAAGGTGCCGCCGCGGAGATCGTCGAGCGAAAAGCTATTGTTGCGCGCCATGTCGGCCAACTGGGCGAGGCCGCGGGCGACGTCGGGGATCGTCATGCGATCGACGCCGCGGAGCACGGGCACGACCAGTCCGCGGTCCGTGTCGACCGCCACGCCGATGTTGACGTAGTCCTTGTAGACGACCTGACCGGCTTCCATATCGAACGAGCAGTTGAGCACGGGATGCCGCCGCAGCGACATGGCGATGGCTTTGATGATGAACGGCAGCATGGTGAGCTTGATGCCGCTGGCGGCGTAGTCTTCCTTGCTGGCCGAGCGTTGGCGTTCGAGTTCGGTGACGTCGGCGTCGTCGAAGTTGGTGAGTTGCGGGATCGTGGTCCACGATTGCATCATGCGATCGGCGATCGTGCGGCGGATTTTCGAGGCGCGCTCGGTTCGCGTGGGGCCGTATGCGTCGGTACCTGCCTCGCCGGGCAGACTGGCCGGCGCGGGCTTGTTGGCTGGCGTCCGCACGGCCGGGATAGTGGTCGCGGTGGCGACGGCGGGGCCGGCGTTGTTTGCCTGGCGGACGGCGTTGACGACGTCCTCGCGGAGAATGCGGCCGTTCGATCCGGTGCCGTGAACGCGGCCGAGATCGACGCCCAACTCGCGAGCGAAGCGACGGATGGCCGGACCGGCCGCCGGGACGAGCGCGTCGCCGTTGTCGCTGCCTGTGGACTGAGCGGCCGTTTGCGGCGATGGAGAGTGCTTTGCAGGGCTGGCGGTTATGGTTGCTGGAGTTGCCGGTGCCGATACGGGCGCAGCTGCCGGACGTGGGGCCGGAGCGGGCTGCTGTGGCAGCTCGGCGGTATTGGCGTGCTCGGTATTTCGAGCAGGCGTGGCGTCTGGCTTGGGTGCGGCGGCTGGTTTGGCGGCCGGTTCGGTTGCGGTGGCTTCGATCGACAGCAGCAGCCCGCCGATGGGGACGCTGTCGCCTTCCTTGACGTGAATCTTGGTTACCTTGCCGGCGTGCGGGCAAGGGACTTCGACGGTCGCCTTGTCGGTTTCCAGTTCGACGACGTTTTGATCCTTGGAGATCGTGTCGCCCTCTTTGACGAGCAGGGCAAGCACTTCGCCGGAGTCGACGCCTTCGCCTAGGTTTGGGAGTTTGAATTCGACGGCCATATTGGTTTCGCTTGTGGTTCGCGCGTGATGGGCGCGGTTCGTAATGTGCTTGGTTTTCGTTGCGCGACGTTAGGCGAAGTATGGATCGATTTTTTCTGGATTGACGCCCAACTCGTTGATGGCCTTGGCGACGTCACCGGCTGGAATGTCGCCGCGGCGAGCGAGTTGATACAGGGCCGCGACGGTGACGCATTC
>JAJDEG010000778.1 GCA_029259895.1 Planctomycetota bacterium | reverse complement strand
GGCTGTTGACGGTGATGGTGACCGTCGTGGCGGCGGACTGTGCGCTGCCGTCGCTGGCGCGATAGGTGAATGTGTCGGTGCCGGAAAAGTTGGCCGTCGGCGTGTAGGTGAACGATCCATCTGCGCTTAGTGTGAGCGTGCCGTTGGTCGGGTTCGCAACGATGCTGGCCGTGAGCGTCGTGCCGTCGACATCGGTGTCGTTAATCAACACGCCTGCCGCGGCGGCGATATTGAGAACGGCGTCTTCGTTGACGGAATAGGCGTCGGCGACTCCGACGGGCGCGTCGTTGACCGCCGTGACGGTTAGCGTCACCGTCACGGGATCGGACGTGGTCGTGCCGTCGCTCACCGTGTAGGTGAACGAGTCGCTGCCGTTGAAATTGGCGTTGGGCGTGTAGACGAACGAGCCGTCGGCGTTGAGCGTAAGCGTGCCGTTCGCGGTCGACGTGCCCAGCGCCGCGGTGAGGGTGTCGCCGTCGGGATCGACGTCGTTGGCCAGCACTCCGCTGGTCGCGTCGACGGTGAGTACGGCGTCCTCGTTGACCGTATACGCATCGGCAGTCGTCGCGACTGGGTCGTTGACCGCCGCGACGGTGATCGTTACTTGTGCAACGTTCGATTCGTCCGTGGCGTCGGTGGTCTTGTACGTGAACGTGTCCGTGCCGTTGAAGTTCGCGCCCGGCGTGTACGTGAACGAACCGTCGGCGTTAAGGGTCAACGTGCCATTGGTCGGGGCGGTCACGACGGTGGCCGTGAGCGTGCCCGAGTTTTCGTCGCCGTCGTTGGCGAGTACGCCGGCGCCCGCGTCGATGACCAGCGGCGTATCTTCATCCGTGGCATACGCATCTGGGAACGCCGGAATCACACCGAGCACGGTCATGGCGATGTCTTGCGTCGCCGCATTGCCGGCGGCGTCGCCCACGCGAATCGAGAATGCCTGTGGCACGGCCTGATTGAGCACGGGCGTCCAGGTCACTTCGCCGGTGGCCCCATCGATCGTCATCCCGGCCGGAGCATCGACGATCGAATAGACGATGCCCGTTTGACCTTCGTCGGGGCTGTCGGCGTTGAAGGTGTAGGCCTGACCGACTTGGGCGATGGCCGGCGCGGCGCTGGCGATCGCGGCCGGCGGCGTGGCGTCGACGGTCACGGTCAGTGCCGCCGACGGATCACTTTCGCCGCCAAACAGAGCTTGGCGGGCGGTGATGCTCCGCGCACCGTCAGAGAGCGACGACGTGCCGTTGGTCGCCACGGTTACTGAAGCGCCGGTGGCCGTCGCCGAGCCGATTAGCACGCCGTCGCTGTAGATTCGAACTTCCGCGCCGCTGGTAACGCCGTCGACGACGAATTGCAGCTTGGCCGTCGCCGAGGCGTTGTTCAAGCTCGTTAGATTATCGTCCGATGCAACGCCCGTGTCCGACGCGGCGATAAGATCGACGCTCGTCGGAGCCGTAAGTGGAATCTCACCGAAATCTCGGTCGCCGGACTCGATACCAATCGTGACGTTTACCGAATAGCCGACGCTGGTGGTAGGCTCGGTTTCAAAGTGCCCAGGCGAGACGACGGAGCGAACGCGGTAGTTGCCCGGCTCGATCTGGAAGAGGTATCGCCCACTGGCGTCGGTGGCTGTCGAGATTTCGCCAGCGTCGAGGACGCCGTTGTTGTTGGCGTCGAGGTAGACGGTCGCGCCCACGACGGCGGCTTCACCGGCGTCGCGTTGGCCGTTGACGTTGGCGTCGACGTACTTAATGCCGCTGATTTCGCCGAGGCCTTCGATCGACTGGATGACGACGAGTTGGTTGCTCGTGCTGAGCGGGAATTCGTTGTGCGGCGACGGGTTCGATGTATTGCGCGGCAGGGTCGCGATCGCATCGGCCGTAGTCATGTCGAGTACTTGGGCGAACACGGTAAACGAGCCGAAGGCCACCGTGTCGAGGTCCGAGTTGTTGTCGAGATTGACGAAGAACTGGCTGGTGGCGCTGTTTGGATTTCCGCCGAGTTTGGCCATCGCGACCGTGCCGCGGAGATTGGAGATGCCCGGCTCGTTGAGGATCGTTCCCTCGGTCGGGACGCTGGTGAACTGCGCGGTGCTGGTGAACGTGGTGCTCGACGTGCGGAAACCGCCACCCTGGATGACGAACTCGCGGCCGCCTGTTTCCGCCGCCCGATGGAAGAACGAGTCGATGTAGTCGCCGTCGTTGATGTAATCGAGGAAGTTGGCGACCGTGATCGGCGTGTCCGCCTCAAACAGCTCCATCACGATCGGGCCGAAGTTCGTGTTCAGCGAAACGACGGCGTTCTCGCCAAAGACGAGGACGATCTCGTCGCCGTCGGCAATGACGTAATCCTCGAATTCGGTCATGACGTGACCGTTGACGAACATCTTGACGGTCTTGGTCGTGTCGGCGACGCTGCCCATCAGTTGCGTCGCGCTGAATGTGGCCGAGGCGTTGTTGCCGGCCACGCCGGCGCTCGTCCGCCACGTGGCGAAGAAATCGCCGAGCGTGACCAGTTCGAGCGGCTCGGTGCCGATCGGTTCGACGCGGAGCGTGCCGGCGGCGATCGTATGGACTTGGGCGAGCGAGCTACCAGCGCCGTCGACGCCGATGTTGGCGGGAATGGTGACCCGCTGGCTATCGACGTAAATCGTCAGCCGCGCGGTGGCCAGACCAGCGACGGCGGCCGTGTCGAGCGTCCAAAGTTCGCGGCCGGCGGTGAGGTTGTCGGCCGAGAACAGCAGCGTGCCGTCGAGGTTGAACAGATGCTGCGGCGCGGAGCCGCTGGTGCCGCCGACGATGTCGGCCACGCGCATCGTGCCGGCCGAAGTGCCGTCGCTTTGCCAAAGCTCGCTGCCGGCCGCGGCGTCGCTTGCGGTGAAGTAGACCGTGCCGTCGATGTTCGTGAGCAGCGTCGGCGCGGAATCCGCGCTGGTGCCGTCTAGGTTAGCGACCATCACCGTGCCAGCGCTCGTGCCGTCGCTTCTCCACAGCTCCGCCCCGTTCACGCCGTCGGTCGCCGAGAAGTAGACCACGCCGTCGACGTGGAGTAGTTCGCTGCCAACGACGCCGCTGGCGGTGCCGGGCGAGATGTCCTTGATAAGGACCGTGCCGGCAGCCGTGCCGTCGGTCTTCCACAGTTCGCGGCCGTTCGTATCGTCGGTGGCGGTGAAGAACAACGTGCCGTTGACGTCGACGAGATCGTCGGTGGTGGTGAAGGCATCGGCCGCACCGTCGCGGATGTTCGTCAGCCGGACGGTGCCGTCCGACGTGCCGTCGGACTTCCAAAGCTCGCGGCCATTGGCCTCGTCAACGGCGGTGAAGTAGAGCGTCCCGCCGGAGGCCGTTAGATTGTCCGGTGAACCGTTGTTCGGGTAAAAACCGTAGGAGGTTCCCTGGTAAATGTATTCGTACTCGCCGGGAAAAATGTCCTTGACCAAGACGGTCCCCGCGGCCGTGCCGTCGCTCTTCCAAAGTTCCCGGCCGTCGTCGCCGTCGCCGGCCGTAAAAAACAGCGTGCCGTTGACGTTCGTAAGTTGCACGGGCACCGACGAATACGGGTAGATTCCCTGGTACGCGCCGGGAAAGATATCCTTCACCAACACAGTCCCGCTCGACGTGCCGTCCGACTTCCACAACTCGCGGCCATTCGTGCTATCGTCGGCCGAAAAGAATAGCGTGCCGTTGACGTTGGTAAGATTCAGCGGCGACGAGGGGGCGCTGTCGGTCCCGATGTTGTGAACGAGCGTCGTGCCGGCGTCCGTTCCGTCGCTTTTCCACAGTTCGACGCCGTTGACGCCGTCGTCGGCCGTGAAGAACAGCGTTCCGTTAACGTCGACCAGGTTCTGCGGGTCCGACGGGCTAGTACCCGCGAAGATGTCTTTGACGAGCGCCGTACCTTGCGGCGTGCCGTCGGTTCGCCACAATTCGCGTCCGTTTACGCCGTCGTCGGCCGCGAAGTAAGCGATCGCGCCGATCTGAACGAAATCACTTGGCATCGATGCCGCGCCGGCGTTGATGTCGATCAGTTGCGGCGTTCCGGAGAGTACCAACCGCTCGTCGAGCGCTTCGAGCGTCAATCGCACCGGCGACGGATGCTTCGTTCGTCCTGATCGGGACCGTGCGATCTTCG
>JAJDEG010000777.1 GCA_029259895.1 Planctomycetota bacterium | reverse complement strand
GCGGTTCCCGCGCATTTCGCCGCTCGAACTGCCGTATCTCGACCTCGAAGTATGGCTGCTGCATGGGCCGAAGCTAATCGAGGCCAAGGGGCACGATCGGGCCGCTGCCGTCGAGATCGGCAAGCACGGCGTGCAAGTTGCGCGCGGCGGCAATCGCGGGCTGCTGCTGCCTGGCGTGGCGACGGAAAGCAAGTTCACGCCGGAGCAGTTCTTGCAACAGGTGTGCATGAAGGCCGGCCTGCCGCCGTCGCTGTGGGTGGAGGACGAAACGCAGTTGTGGACATTCGAGGGCGTCGAGTTTGGCGGACCGATCGAAGCCGGTGCGGCGAAGGAAGGTGCGCTGACGCCCGGTGTGCCGTATCCGGGCGAGATTCTCGATCGCATCGCGAAAGCTTGTGCCGACAATATTTTTCTGCTCTATCGCGGCGCTTCTGCGAGCTACGTACTCAACGGCTGTCCGGACGGCAACGTCGCGGGGTTGGCTCTGTTCATCAACGAGCCGGGCACGCAAGAGACGATGGAAGTCAGCAAGATGTCGATGCGGCCGCTGATGCCGATGCATTCTTCGCTGTTTATGCTCTGCCAAGGCGCGGCGGCGGCGCTGAAGCAACGTGCGAAGACGATGCACGGTCCACAAGCGCTGAATCTGGCGATTGCGATCTTGTTCGACCCGTCGATGCACGGCACGGTGGCTGCGGCCGATCTTCGCGGTTTCGATCCAGCCCGCCGCGCTCTGCTGGTGGCGGAAGGTCAGAACAACGCATGGCTGTACGATCCCGAAAAAACGGCCGAACAACTTCTGGAAGACGCCGCCAAGGCCGCCAAGATCACGACGCCCGAAGCGGCCGGCGTATTCTCGCTGGGCGTGTGTTCGTCGGGCAAGCCATTGGCGGTCGTCCGCACAGTCGAACCGCAACCCGGTCCGACGGTGCGCGCCGCAAATCAAGCCGGGCGGTTTTATCCGGCGGACAAGGACGAACTCAACGCGGCGCTCGATAAATTGCTCGAAGGCGACGCGCCAGCGGCCGAGGCTTGGCCGGCCGTGATGTTGCCGCACGCGGGTTTGCAATATTCCGGCAAAGTGGCGGCGGATGCGCTGCGGCGCGTGAAGATACCGTCGACGGTGATCGTGTTGTGCCCGAAGCACACGCCGCTGGGTGTGGAATGGGCCGTCGCGCCGAACGAAGAATGGGCTTTGCCGACGGGCAATGTGCCGAGCGATCCGGAGTTGGCGAAGCAACTTGCCGAAGCAATCGACGGCTTGGAGCTCGACGGCGCGGCGCATCACATGGAACACGCCGTCGAGGTCGAGCTGCCGTTGATCGCTCGCCTCGCGCCGGGCGCGAAGGTCGTGGGCATCGCGATTGGCGGCGGCACGTACGAGCGGCTCGAAAAGTTTGCCGAGGGACTCGCCGGCGTGCTGGCCGATCGAAAGGACGACACGCTGCTGGTGATTTCGAGCGACATGAATCATTTCGCCACGGATGACGAGAACCGGCAACTCGACGAACAAGCCTTGGCAGCGCTGGAAACGCTCGATCCGCACGGCGCATTCGATACGATCATGGAAAAGCGGATCAGCATGTGCGGCGTGCGGCCGGCCGTGATCGTGATGGAGACGCTCAAACGCTGGAACCGCTTGGGCAAGGCAGAGCGGACGGGTTACGCGACGACAGCGGACACGACCGGCGACAAGAGCCGCGTCGTCGGTTATGCGGGGATGTTGCTGGGGTAGCCCGACGGGTTACGACCGATGGGTGCGAACGGCCGATCGTTAGTGATTCACGCGCGGGGCAAATCCTTGACGCGATTCAGTCGGCGAAGGGATTCGCCTCCTACAGCGGAATCTCAGACCGTATCCAGCATTGAGAGGTTTGGCGCGATCTTGCGCACCTGCTCGCCGAGATATCGCGATACTTGCGAGATCATCTTGTAGCCTAGGACGCGGCGGTGAATTGCTTCGGCGGCCGGCACACTGAGGTGGACGAGCAGTTCTTTCATCGATGGAATGAACGCTGGGCTCATCGAGAAACTTCGCAGCCCCATACCGAAGAGAAGCAAGAAGCCCTTGGGCGAGCCGGCCATTTCGCCGCATAGTGTGACGGGCTTGTGTGCCGCGTTGCAGGCGGCGATGACGTCGGTGAGGACGCGGATCACGGCCGGCGCGAGCGGCTGGCAGAGATGACTCACTTTTGGATTGTCGCGGTCCGCCGCCATCAGGTATTGCACGAGATCGTTCGACCCGATGGAGACGAAATCGACGATCGGCAACAGCGAACGAATAGAGATTGCGGCGGCCGGCACTTCGAGCATTAGGCCGACGGGCACTGGCCCGACACGAATGCGGCGCGACTCGACTTGTCGTCGCGCTCGGTCGACCATCGTTCGCACGCGGCGCATTTCTTCCAGCGTCGTGATCATTGGAAAGAGTATTCGCACGGTGCGGCCGCCCGATTTTTCGTCGGCCGCGGCGCGCAGGATCGCGCGGATTTGCGTCGAGAACAATTCGGGGTGCTCGAACGACAGCCGAATCGAGCGCCAGCCCATGAACGGATTGGCCTCGCGGTCGTGGCCGAGATAGGGGACTGTCTTGTCGCC
>JAJDEG010000776.1 GCA_029259895.1 Planctomycetota bacterium | reverse complement strand
GTCGGACGGCAATCCCGCCAAGGCGCTACGCAACCCGCGCAAAGCGCGAAAGCTGCCGCATTTTCTGTCCACCGACGAGATCGGTCGGCTCTTCTCGGCACCGGCGGGCAACGACGCCGCAAACGTCCGCGACCGAGCGATTCTGGAGGTCATGTACTCGGCCGGTCTCCGCGTCGGCGAGTTGGTCGGACTGGTCGACGGCGACGTCGATCTAGCCGAGGGTTTGTTACGCGTTCGCGGCAAAGGCAAACGCGAGCGGCTCGCGCCGGTCGGTTCCTACGCCGCGCGAGCGCTGAAAACGTGGCTTCGCGTGCGGGTGTTGGCGAAATCGATCAAAGAGAACGATGCGGCGCCGCTGTTCGTAAGTCGACTGGGCCGTAAGCTTACCACGCGCAGCGTGGCACGGATGTTGGAGAAACACTTGGCCGCCGCCGGTCTCGATCGCCGCACCACGCCCCATACGCTGCGCCACAGCTTCGCCACGCACTTGCTCGACCGCGGCGCCGACATCCGCAGTGTCCAGGAACTCTTGGGCCACAAGAGCCTGATCACGACGCAGATCTACACGCACGTCAGCACGGCAACGCTGCGAGCGGCCTATGAAAAGGCTCATCCGCGGGCGCGGTGACGCGTGGCGCTGGCGGCATTCCTGCCAGCGAGGGTCGAGGCGCAGTTAAGTATTGGCAGGACGAAGACGAACGCGATGAGCGCTCGTCGAGATTTCATGAAATCGACTTACTGAGGAAAGAACCGGCGGCTCACTTGTCGGAATGGTGAAGATGCTGCAAATGGGAAGGCAGTTTGAATCCTCCCGCGGCAACGAAGGCGTGTAGGTCCAGAATCTCATCTTTCGTCAGTACGTTTAGCAAGCCGGTTGGCATGGGAGAGACCTTGGACGGGGTCCTCTCGTCGATCTCCTTCTTGGCGATCGTTGTAAGCGTGTTGGGCGTCAATAAGTTCGTGGCGACGTGAATCCTCCGGCGATCTTCTTTGACGACGACGCCCGTGATAACTTGGCCCTCGCTCGTCACGAACTGGATATTCTGAAACTTCTCGTGGATCTTGCTCGACGGTTCGAGGATCTGGCGAAGCAGTTCTTCGCCCTGCAGTTTCTTGATCGACTCGGCCAGGTCCGGGCCGAGATTGACGCCGTGGCCAGCGACGACGTGACACTGATTGCAGCGGGCTTTGACGAACGCCGTCATGCCGCGAGCGAGCGTGGCGTCGTCGTGACTGCGAGCGAGCTTCGCGAAGTCGGTGAAGTCGGCCATCGTCCATTCATTGACGACTCTCGGCTGACTCGCAGCTAGCAAGGCAGCAGCACTCGCCTCGTCGTCGGCAACGATCATCACACCGTTCATCACGACCCAGTGGCCGGGGAATGTGCAGAGATACGGATATACGCCCGGCTTCTTCGGGGCGGTGAAGCGAAGGACTTGAATCGAGGTCGCTCGCGTCGGACCAATCATCGCCGAGGCATGCAGAATCAGGTGCCGCTTCGACGGCGGGACGAAATCGGAAGCCGCGTTGCGCGGATCCTTCGCCATCTCGTTCGCGGCCATGCCGACTTCTGCGAGCGAGTCCGGTTTCACGATCACCAAATTGTGGTCGGTGGCGTCGGGATTGGTGAATACAAGCTTCACCGGCTGGCCTGGCGTCGCGAAGAAATCCTTGACCGTAAACAGCATTCGTTCAGGAATGCACGACACGGCAATTCGTTTCAGATTCGGCTGGCTGTCGAACGCGGCTTCGGACGCGGTGGGCGTTGGCTCCCTGATGACGCGATCCTTGGACGCTTGCTCGAGCAGTTTGGCGATGTCGTAGCGCGAGTCGTCCTCCCAATGAGGCCGCAGCGTGTGCGCGCCGAGCGCGCAGGTGATCGCGTATTCGAGATGTCCGCCGCGCGGATGCTTGAGCACGTCGAGCATCGCCTCGAAGGCGGGCTTCGTACCGATGTAGCTGGCCGCAATCGCGGCTTCCATACGGACGATGCCGTTGGCGTCGTTCGCGGAACGGTTGAGGAGTTGGATTGCGTCGTCGAGATGCGAATGCCAGTAGCGCAGTTGCTGCGTGGCCGCCGCGCGGGCACGATGGTTATCGCAGGCCAGCAATTCGCGCAACAGGGCTGGCTTCGCGGCACCGATCCAACGGTACGTCCAAACTGCTTCAAGCTGATGATGCCGGAAGCGAGCATCAGTCGGATCGAGCCGCACCACCCAGCGATCGAGCGCCGCTTGCACGTCGGTCGCATTGCGTTCGCGGAGTTCCTGCTTGGCCCAGTAGCGGACGCGATATTCGGGTCGCTTGAGCAGATCGAGCAGCTCGTCGATCGATGCTCCAGCGATCTTCGGCGGATCCTGCAGCGGTCGGCCCTTCGTCGTGATCCGCCAGATGCGTCCCGAATGCCGATCGCGACGCTCGTCTCTCAACGAATACTGTGCGTGTCCTTTGACCGGGTTGTACCAGTCGCAGACAAAAAGATCGCCGCGCGGGCCGAATTGAAGGTCGACCGGGATGAAGCTGAGATTCGTCGAGAAAAGCAAATCGCCTACGTACTCCTCGTCATAGCCGAAAGGGCCTTCCTTCCATTTGTGTATCTCTACGCGGTTGGTCGGTTTGTAACGGACCTTGAGGAAGCTGCCGCGCAACTCGTCGGGGAATGTGGCGAAATCGACGAACTCTTGGCCGCACGTGCCCGAGTAGGCCCGCAAGCCCTTCGGCGTCGGATGCTGCTGCGGGTATGGCGGATCCAGCGAATGAAATGCGGCCGCGAAGACCGGGTGGCTCGCGACGTGTTGCCCCCAGTCGTCGAACGTCACGCCCCACGGGTTCGTGCTTCCGTACGTGCCGAAGCTGATCAACCGCTGCGTCCGCGGCTGGAAACGAAACCACCCGCTGTTCTGTTGCCGCACCGGGCCGTACGGAGTCTCGACCTGTGAGTGGTGAAAGATCGACTCGCGGAAGATCAAGTCGCCGTCGGGGGTCCACGCGAAATCGTGCAGCGAATGGTGCGAGTCCTCCGTTCCGAAACCGGACAGCACGACGCGATGGATGTCGGCCTTGTCGTCGCCATCGGTGTCTTTGAGGAAGGTGAGGTTGGGCTGTTCCGAGACGTAAACGCCGCCGTCGCCGAACTCGAACGACAGCGGGATGTGCAGGTCGTCGGCGAAGACGGTCGACTTGTCCGCTCGCCCATCCCCGTCGACGTCTTCCAGAATCACGAGCTTGTCGTTCGGCTCGTTTCCCGGATAGACGTGTGGATAGGTCGTCGAGCAACTGACCCACAATCGTCCGCGAGCGTCCCAGCGCATCTGAATCGGGTTGGCGATGTCGGCGAATTGCTCCTCGCCCGCGAAAAGATTGACCTCAAAACGTGGATCGATCTGAAACGCCTTCAGTTCGTCCGCCGCCGACAGCCACTCGTTCGCCCCGCGCGCCTCCTTCGCCTTGGGCAGCGGCGGTACGTTCGAGTCGTCGGGCTGCAGCGTCGTGGTCTTTCCCTGAGCGATGTCCCAGATGAGGCGATCGCGGTTCGCGACCATCAAATCGAAGTTTCGCATCGCCGGCAGAAAGTCGAGGTAGCCGTATTGCTTGTTCCGACCGCCCGTGTAGTAAAACGTGTTGAGCGGTCGGAAGCGACGGAAGAACTGCCGGTTCTTGTCGGTCACGGCCTGCCGCAGCGGCTGGTTGATCTCGGGCGGTTTGCGGTCGAACGTACCGCGGAAGAGCGACTCGGAAAACAACCGGTCGCCGGCTTCATTTAAGTGAACGCCGTTCATGGTCAGATCGCTGCCGAGGCTGAGCATCGCCTTCGCCGTATCGTCGAACACGTTGACGAAGCCGACTCGCTGCTCGCGGGCGACGTCGCGCATCACCTCGAGATACATCTGAATCCGCTCGTTATTCAAATCCGCCGCCGCTACCGCCGAGACGTTCTCGTTGGCGATCGGCGAAACGAGCACGATCCTGGCCCCGCTCTTGCCATTGAACGCCTTCGCCTTCAGCCCGGCGAGATAGTCCGACAAACCGCGGCGAAACTCTTTCAGTCCCGCGTCCCCCGCGAACGACTCATTGAATCCGAAGGCGGCGAAAATGACGTCCGCCTTCTCGTGTACCAAATGCTGATCCGTGCTGGCGAAATTCGCCGGCCGCGGCTGTCGATCGATCTCGTCC
Organism: Planctomycetota bacterium; assembly: GCA_029259895.1. Classification (GTDB taxonomy): domain Bacteria; phylum Planctomycetota; class Planctomycetia; order Pirellulales; family PLA5; genus PLA5. Next base: position 1,205 of record JAJDEG010000776.1, on the reverse strand, counting down.
GCCGACCAGGCCAGGTGCCGCACGACGAGTCGATGCTCGGGAAACGCCTGCTGCAACATCGCCTCGAAGTGACCGAACGCATGCGATCGCTCGAACAACGTATTGCCGATCAACGCGATTCGATCTCCGACGCTCAGTCTTAGAGGCAGCGACGTATCGATCGGTTTCGTCGCCGCCGGAAGCGGCGCGGACGCTTCGTAGATCGCATACTCAGCGAAGTCGGACTCCGACGTGCCTGGCGGCGAATCGGCGGAGTCGGAGCGATTAACGAACGCGACCGCCGCCCAGGCAACGAGCGCTGGCGTAACAATTCGCGGAAAGATGGAGGCAAATGACTTCATGATATGGAATCTCGACGTGCGAGTGAGGACCTCTTGAGTCGTCGTGTCCCGTAGCGTGTGGCACCGGCGGTTGGATTGAAGTGGGTAGGTGAAATCGTGGGCGAAAGTAGATTATGGTGTGAGCCGAGGCGTCACGCCATCCTCGTTAGGGACGTTGTCGGCGTGGGGCTAAGAAAATGATGGCCGCGCAAGAATGGCGTGCAGTTGGATGTGACGTCGTCGGCCACGCGCATCGCTCAACGTAGTTTTTCGACTCGAACGGCGCACGCCTTGTAGGCCGGTTGGCTTGAGTATGGGTCGAACGCGGGGAACGTCAGTTGATTGGCCGTGTCGTAGTGCATCGCAACGAAGACTTGGCCCGGCGCGATGGTGTGCGAGATCACGGCTTTCGCTTGAATGCAGCCGCGCTGCGAAACGACGTTGACCTGTTCCCCGGGATGAATCTGTAGTTCGCGGGCGTCGGACGGATTGATCTCGACGTAGATCGCGGCCGGATAAAGTTTCCGTAGCACGTCGGAGTGCGATGTTCGCGTCTGCGTATGCCATTGCGATGCCGATCCGCGTCCGGTGAGCAACACGAACGGCAACTGCTCGGTCGTCATCTCGGGCAGCGGTCGGGGCGGATCGAACAGCAGTCGCGATTTGCCGTCTTTGTGGTAGAAACGGCCGTCGGCGAACAGTCGCCGCTGCGGCGCTTCGTCGGCACCGTTGGCGGGAAAGGGTCATTGAATTCCGCCGGCGGCGTCGAGATGGCGATAGTCGCGTATGCCGGTGATGTCGCACGGCTGGCCGGCGGTCAGGCGTTTGAGCGATTGGAACACATCTTCCGGCGTGTTCCAGGTGGCGAACATGTCCGCGCAGCCC
>JAJDEG010000775.1 GCA_029259895.1 Planctomycetota bacterium | reverse complement strand
GGTCAGCATTCTTCCCAACCACGGGCAACTCCCCGCGACCGCTCGCACCCGAACTGGTGATGGCAAAGTGTTGCGTTGCATCCCGCTGGGTCGATGCCATAAGAACACTGCGTCAAGGGAGTTCACCGAAGCGATCCAACCCGCCGTATCGGACGGCGCGGCTTTCGCCTACTCGCCAATACTCGAAGGCCGCGACGGTCGACAAAGTCTATGCGTCGTCGGTGCCAGTCAATCGCGTTCTTCTATGCGGCATGTGCGGTCGCGATCGCCAGCCTGACCGGTGCCGCTGGGTGCCGCTGGAGCGGGTCGAAAGGACATTGGTCCGAGCCGTTACCGCCGTCGCCCAGTGCCGTTCGCGAACTGACCGAGCGACAATCCCAGATCGTCGCATGCGATTGCGGCGCACAACTTCTCGCCCAAGCCGTCGCGGCGCAGCGTGCCGGAGACGCAAATTGCGGCGGACTCTACTACCGTTCGGCGTCGATAAGCGGACGTTGCCTCGTCGACGAGCCCATCCAGGCCCCTTATGAAAGCGAAACACGACGTCTCGCTTGGGAAATTCACCGATTGAGCGTGAAGGGAATGCTGGCCGCGGCATCCGCCAACGACCGTCGAGTGGCGGGAGATGGCGTCGTCATCACGGCAAGCGGACAGCCGCTTCAAATCCCCGTTGCCCTTCATGGCTTCGCTTGGAATCCTAGCGACTTCCAGCGCCTGCACGTCGTAGAGTCGTACGAAACGCCCACGTTATCGCGAGTTCACCGCCGCTCGGGGCTGGGCATCCCCATCGTCGTCGATCGCGTCCAACATCGAGGAGAATTCGCCGAAGAACACTTCTTGCCGCCGCGACTGTCGTTCGCCGCAACGGCGGTGCTCCGACCGCACTCTGGCGCAAATACGACGTCCGACCCGGCCGCCGCCGAGGCGACGCTCGAGTTCTACAATCCGCATTCCACGACAGAGGTCGAGTTGGGCGGGCGCCGCGTCGCGCTGGCCGCGGACGTTTCGGCATCGCTTGCCTATCGCGCGATTCGCGAAGCGCCGGCGCAGAATCCCATTACCTTGTTTCTGAATCCAGATTCGGCGAGCGGCCAGGAGGGATTGTATTTCCTCGAGCCATACCAGCGCGGAAAGATCCCCGTCGTATTCGTGCATGGCCTGGCCTCAAGCCCGACGACGTGGATCGACATGGTCAACGACCTACGTGCCGTTCCGGGCTTCGACGATCACTTTCAAGTCTGGGCGTTTCGGTACGCCACCGGCAGTCCGTTTCTGCACTCCGCCGCTCAGTTGCGTCGCGGTCTCTACGAATCCATACAGACGGTCGACCCACACGCGCAGGACGAGGCGTTGCGATCGATCGTGCTCGTTGGGCACAGCATGGGAGGTCTCGTTTCAAAGCTACAGGTAACCGGAAGCCGCGACGTTCTTTGGCGTGCGATTGCCGCGCGGCCACTCGACGATATCGTCGCCGACGAAGCCGTGCGTCGTCAGCTTGCCGAGGCGTTCTTCTTCGAGCCGCAACCTAACGTGCGTCGCGTCATCTTTCTGGCCGTGCCGCACGGAGGGTCGCCTTGGTCCAGACGCCCCGTCGGTCGCCTTGCGTCGGCGCTCGTGCGACCGGACGCTCGGCGTACTGAACTACACGCGCGACTAATCGCGAGCAATCCTGGCGTCTTCTCGTCGGAGGTCGAACGTCGCCTTCCTACAAGCATCGATATGCTCGAGTCGACGAGCCATCTCCTGCGAGTGATGCACGGATTGCCGTTGGCCGAATATGTGCATGCGGATTCCGTCGTCGGAACCGGCGGCTTTCTGGCGGCAGTCCGCCCCGGCGACGGCGTCGTGTCCGTCGAGAGTACCCAGCATGCGAGGATCGATAGCGTCACGTACGTCGCCGCGACGCACGAGAATGTTCATCGACACCCGCAGGCCATAGCGCGCGTGCGTGCAATTCTCCAGCAGCATCTCGCGGAATATTCCGCCGCGGTCGCAAATCGCCCGAACTCTCCGCAATAGTTGCGAATCGCCGAGCTAGTGCGAATACGCGCAGGACCGTGTACGATCACCGGCGGATGACCGTGCCGCAATGCGTAATGTTTTTCCAAAAAAAGTGTGCCGAACCTCCGGCTTCGCCACATCGTATGGGTAGCAGGGCCGGCGTTCACAATTTCGTTATCGTCACGGCTGTTAACGCATTTTGACGTTGCGGTCCGCTCGGAAATCGACTCAGATCACGCGGCTGGGATACCACCGTTTGGGAGATAGTCATGAAGCGAAGGATCGCTGACGAGAGTGCGCCGGCGTGCCGCATGGAAGCCGCGCGCACGTTTCTCGATCGCCCCGCTGGCGTCCTGCCGCTAATTCGGTGGCGATATGCATTGCCGATCCTGGCGTTGCACCTCTTCGCATTGCTGGCGCTCGTGCCGTGGCTGTTTAGCTGGTCTGGCTTGGCCCTATTTCTCATCGGCGTGCCAGTGTTTGGGGCCGGCATCAACGTCGGATACCATCGGCTGCTGGCCCACGGCGCGTTCAAGTGCCCGGCGTGGGTCGAGCGGTCATTCGTGTTCTTGGCGGTATGCTGTATGGAAGACGCGCCCGCAACCTGGGTGTCGACGCATCGGCTGCATCACAAGGACTCCGACGAGCGCCCCGATCCGCACAGTCCGCTGGCGAGCTTCTGGTGGAGCCACATGGGATGGTTGCTCCGCGAGAACGGCAACGTTAGCAGCCTCAACGTTTACGATCGCTACGCCCGCGATTTGCTCAAGCAGCCGTTCTATCGGTGGCTGCAAAGTGGAATGACGGTGATGTGGATTTACCTGGCCCACGCCGCCCTGTTTTTTGCAGCCGGTTTCCTCGTAAGCTGGTTCATTGCCGGATCGCACGCCGAGGCATTGCAGCTGGCATCGAGTTGGCTCGTCTGGGGCGTCGTGTTGCGGACGGTCGTCGTGTGGCACATCACGTGGTCCGTGAATTCGCTGTCGCACGTTTTCGGTTATCAGAGCTATCGGACCGGCGACGAAAGCCGCAACAATTGGCTGGTCGCCCTTTTGGCCAACGGCGAAGGCTGGCACAACAATCATCACATCGATCCGACAAGCGCATCGAACTGGCATCGCTGGTGGGAGTTCGACGCGACCTACGTCGTCATCAAGAGCCTCGAGGCCGCCGGCTTGGCCACCGACGTCGTGCCAATACGCCGCGGTCAACGCGCCGGCTAATGCCGGACCGTTTCACTTCGCCGGCACTTCGTTCGATTTCAAGGCCATGACCGCGAAAGCCGTGCCCGCGTGCGACAAGAAATGTTGCCCATCTTTCCAAAGCGACCGCGTAATCCAGCGGCCGCTTTCGCGTTGATTCAATTTCAGCCAATCGATTCCTCGGCGAATCGCTGCATCCTCGGCGCTCACGCCCGCACGGCCCAGCACGTACACAACGAATCCCGTCCCGTACCCATCGCTGTCCGTCGACTGCGGCGAACCATCCTCGCGCTTCCAATTCCCCAGCGACGCCACCGACCAGCCGCCGTCCGCACGCTGTAGTGACCGCAGTTTCTCGACGCTGTTGCGCTGTTGTTCGTCGGTCAGCATCGATTCGCCGTAGGACGACGCCCACAATAACATCGCTTCGTGGTGCAACGTCGGTGGTGGGTGATTCAAAAAATAGCCGCGCAGCTTCTCCATTCCAGCCTTCGCAGCGTCACCTTGTCGATAACTCTCAGGCGCCACGGCCACCGCCAGCGCCGCAAGACAAGCCCCGTATTCGTCGTCCGATTCCATCGGCGGCCAATCGCATTTCAGCCACGTCCATCCGCCATCGGCCCGCTGAATCGTCCACATGCGGTCCAGCGCTTGGCGCGTCGTATCGTGCAGCTTGCCGGTCGTCGCCGCATCGTTGAATGCCAAAGCCGCCGCCGACGCCACGACCTCCGCATCCCAACGCGGCCCCTTTTCTTTCCAGCGATCCGTCACTAGCTCTTCGGCATACCGCCGCACTTCCTTTGCGGCCGCCGCGTCGGAGGAAACCAGCGGCCTGGCATACAGATAGGCGAAGTTCGTGTGGCACGTGAAGCACTTGCGCTGCTTCTGCCACGAGAGCGCCGCCGAATCCAAGAAATTCACCGCGCGACCGAGCGAATGCCGTTGGGCGATCGGTTCGTCGAGCCGGTTTGGCCCCGGATCGCGCACGTTTTCTAGCGTGACCGGTTCGAGCGTCGATTGCTCGTCGGCGCGCACGACGTGACAGAAAACAAGCGACGCAACGGCGACCAGACCAACGCGGAGCATGGCGACCTCCCTTTGACGGCCAGTTTACGATTGGCCCGTCCGCGATGCAACAATTGCGGTCGGCCACAGGCGATGGCAATCCGTGCGACGGAAACCGCCAGCGTTCGCCGCTATCCGCATCCCGCGCTCCGCGCGGCAATCGATTCTTTTCGCCAACCGCTTAATCGCCCTTGCCAACCGACACGAACGTCATCCGCAGTTGGTGCAGCGCGTCCTCGAACAGCGCCGATTCTTCTGGCGACCGATTGCCGACCGTCTTTGTCTCCAGCATGGCGATCGTGTCGACGAGGTACTTGGCGTGATCGAGCTCGACCGGCAGCGGTTTACCGTCCGGACCAGCCATCAGCCCCATCGCCGCCATCGCCTGCGTGGCCAGCGTGATGACGAGCGACGACAGTGACGGCGGCGGCAACGCCTCCGCTCCAGCCTCGGGTGCGGCGTTTGGTGCGGCGCTACCATCGGCGGATTCGCTCGCCGGCACACCCGCGACAGCAGGCTTTTCCTCCCGCTTTTGCGCAGCAGCCGCCTTTTCCGCCTCGACCTGGCTCTTCCAGTCCTCGTCGATAATCAATTTCGATTTCCCAGCTTCGTCGGGCATAACGTCGGCCTTTCTATTTGCAATTCAGCGTCAGGTGGCGCCCCACCCGTATTGAGGCACCGAACAGCTCATCAGCCCACCTTACCGCGCCGGCACCGGTCACGCTATCGGCGACCCAAGCAGCTCGAAGCCATACAGCCCAGCGATTTCCGCCACCGACCGCTCGCTTAGCCCGTCCACACGTCGCCACAGCGCTTCGGCATCCGCCACACCCAGCGACGCCAAAGCGCGAAACTTGTGGGCCAGCAACCCGTCGAGATCGTGTCGCGTATCGCGGGCATGCCCCGCCGGATACATCACCAAGCCGCTGCTCAGCCGGCCCAGTTTCGCGTGTTCGATCTCCAAACTCGTGGGAATGCCGTCCGGATACTTCGCGTCGTACTCCGCGCCGCCATGCCGAAAGTCGATCCGCGACATCAACGCGCGCGTGAGCGGATCGGCCAGCGCCGCATCATCGTAATCCTCCGGCATCAACATCAACTCCCGCCAGCCGACGCGCTTCGTCCGCAACGCCTTCGCCAGCAGCCGGCCGATGATATACACCATCGAGTGATCCGCGCTCTGCCGCGTTCGCGGATCGCGTTTCGCCGGGTCGCCGATGATTCCAAACGCCGGCTCGTAGATCGAAATCGTGATCTTCGCAATGTCCCCGGCGGCGGCACCCTCGTCCTCTCCAAGCACTTGTGGATGGTCCGACAACAGGTCGATCAACCCGCCGATCGCGCCGGCCGACTGATGTTCGTACAACCCAAGCTTGAAGTGCATGCCCATCACCGCGAATTCGTCGCCCTCACAAGCCAGCATCAGATCGAACGGGCTTTCGTTCTCGCGCGGCGGCTCATTCAGACAAAACACCGCCTCACGATTGCGAAACACGT
>JAJDEG010000774.1 GCA_029259895.1 Planctomycetota bacterium | reverse complement strand
ATAAGAAGGGTTTGAAGAAGGACGGCCGCAACCCGACGATTCTTTACGCATACGGCGGCTTCAACATTCCGATCACGCCGGCGTTCTCGGTGACGAGCTTGGTTTGGATGGAGCAGGGCGGCATTTGGGCCGTGGCGAATTTGCGCGGCGGCGGCGAGTATGGCCGCGCCTGGCACGAGGCCGGCATGCTCGATCGCAAGCAGAACGTGTTCGACGATTTTCAAGCGGCCGCCGAGTGGCTGATCGCCAAAAAGTATACGGCCAGCGACCGGCTGGCGATTCAAGGCGGCAGCAACGGTGGGCTGCTGGTCGGCGCGTGCATGACGCAGCGGCCGGATTTGTACGCGGTCGCCCTGCCGGCGGTCGGCGTAATGGACATGCTCCGTTTCCACAAGTTCACCATCGGCTGGGCGTGGGTGCCGGAATACGGCTCGGCCGCCGACGCCGAGCAGTTTAAGACGCTCATCGAGTATTCGCCGCTGCAAAACCTCAAGCCCGGCACGAAGTATCCGGCCACGCTGATCACCACCGCCGATCACGACGACCGCGTCGTGCCGGCGCACAGCTTCAAATTCGCGGCCGCGCTGCAAGCCGCGCAGGCGGGCGAGCGGCCGACGATGATCCGCATCGACACCCGCGCGGGCCACGGGGCTGGCAAGCCGACGTCGAAGCGGATTGAAGAGGCGGCGGATGTTCTGGCGTTCACACGCGACCAAATGGGCGTGAGCAATACGGGCAAGGGGAGTAAGAAGACGGACGAAAAGGCGGCGCCGTGACCGAAGACACTTCACGATCGAACGCGGCGGACGGGCCATCGCGGCCGCGGCGACTGGTTTCGCTCGACGCTTTTCGCGGCGCGACGATGCTGCTGATGGCCAGCGAGATCATGCACGTGCCGTCGACGCTCAAGAAGCTCGACGGCTACGCCGGCAGTCCCGCGCTGCAAACCGTCGTGCATCAGCTCGAACATCTGCCGTGGGCGGGCTGCACGTTGTGGGACATGATCCAACCGTCGTTCATGTTCATGGTCGGGGTGGCGCTGCCGTTTTCGCTGGCCAGCCGTTTGGCTCGCGGACAGGGTTTTCGGCGCATGTTCGTCCACGCACTGTGGCGGAGTTTCGCGCTGGCGGCGCTGGGAATCTTCTTGCGGTCCGTCGGACGCGGCATGACGAACTTCACGTTCGAGGACGTGCTGACACAGATCGGCCTGGGGTATCCGTTCTTGTTCGTGCTGGGATTTGCGCGGCCGCGGTGGCAATGGGCGGCGGCCGGTTTGATTCTCCTGGGGTATTGGATGGCGTTCGCCGTTTATCCGGAGCCGGGACCGCAGTTCGACTACCCGGCGGTCGGCGTCCCGATGCACTGGCCGGAGCATTATGAGGGCTTTGCCTCGCACTGGAACAAGAACAGCAACTACGCGGCCTACGCCGACGAGTGGTTCTTGAACTTGTTTCCACGCGAGCGGCCGTTCGCGTTCAACGGCGGCGGATATCTGACGCTGAGCTTCGTGCCGTCGCTTGCGACGATGATCTTCGGTTTGCTGGCCGGCGGGTTGCTGCGTTCGGACCGCGCCGCGCGAGAGAAGGTGGCGATGCTGATCGCGGTCGGTGCGGTGGGCGTTGTGCTTGGAATGGCGCTCGACTGGCTGGGCGTCTGCCCAATGGTGAAGCGAATTTGGACGCCGTCGTGGGCGATCCACAGCAGCGGCTGGGCGGCGATTGCGCTGGCCGTGTCTTACGCGGTGATCGACTGGGCCGGTTGGCGTCGCTGGGCGTTTCCGCTCGTGGTGGTTGGGATGAACTCGATCGCCATGTACGTAATGGTACACCTGTGGTTCGATTTCGTTGCCGGCAGTTTGAAGACGCATCTCGACTACATAGCACAATACTGGTTGCAGTGGCCGCTGTTTGAAATATTCGGCCAGCCGTACGCGCCGATCGTCGAAGGCGGGGTCGTGTTGGCGATCTTTTGGCTGATTAGTTTGTGGATGTATCGCCGCGGCGTTTTTCTGCGGATCTGAAGCGACATCGCTACGGCACGTCGACTTACGAGATATCGTCGACTAATACCGTGTCGTCGTGTTCGTAAGCCGGAGCGCAGCAGCAGAGCAGGCGGAGTTCTTCCTCGCCCGTATTAGCGATCGTATGAACCGCCCCTGGCTCGATGGCGATCGCGTCGCCGGGTTTAACGGCGCGATGTTCGTCGCCGATCTGCATTTCGCCGTGGCCGTGGGTTATGTAGTAGATCTCTTCCGTGCGGCGGTGATAGTGCGGTGCGGTCGACGCGCCGGGGGCGAGGCGGGCTTCGGCCAGGCTTTGGTTGCGGATCGCTGAGTTGCGATGGGCGAGCAACTCGCGGATCTCGGAACCGTCTTTGGTCGTGAATGCGGGGACATCGGCCAGGTTCTTAACGTCCACGTGGGTTTCTCTCGCGGGAATGGGAAGGCTTTGAACGTTGGGCGATTTTCGCACGGCGGCGCGATCGCGCAAAGCTTGGCCATTTCGCACTTTGGCCGGTGCCGTTGCGGGACGGCGAATCGCGGTGCCGACGCATTCTTCGTCAAGGTCCGTGTATTCGGTGCAACCGTCACAAACCGGCCCGGCAAGTTGCAAAAAATCAACAAGCCGGGCCGGATGGCTAATCTGGCGAGTGCGGGTCGACGATAACGAACATCAGGCATACACGACCGACGTTGTGGTCGATCGCAGGTTGGTGCATAACCAGGAAGGAGTTCTCCCCATGGTCCGCAGGTTCCTACTACCCGCCTTTGCGGTGGCCGCAATGTTGACGTTGGCCGCCAATTCCGCCGAGGCAAAGTTGTTTAGCAATGCTCGCACACACGGCGATGCTTGCGAGGCGTACGCCGGCGATGCCGGTCCGGTCGATTGCGGTTGCGGCGCTGCCGCGAGCTGCTGCGACCCTTGTGCTCCGAAGTGCGGCAAGCGGCTGCGCGACTTGTTCAACCGCTGTTGCAAGCCGAAGTGTTGCGAACCGGCATGTTGTGAGCCGGCACCTTGCTGCAAGCCGAAGCGCTGCTGCAAAGTGAAGTGCTGCAAGCCGGTGTGCTGCGATCCGTGCAACGATTGCTGCTGCCGCCCCACGCCGATTCGCGATTTGTTTGCCGGCCTGCGTGACGCGCTCCATTCGTGCTGCAATCCGTGCTGCGATCCCTGCTGCTGCGGCGCCCCGGCCGTAAGCTGCGGGTGTGGCCACTAAGCAGTAACGGATCGACACCGAATGTCGAGTGCGACGGAAGCGCCCCAGTAAAACTTGATGTTAGTTTCCAGCGGCCTCCCTTGTGGAGGCCGCTGTTGTTTGTAGAGGGGCGAGGGTTGAGGTGTGAGGCTTGAGGGTGGCCTGCCGGCCATTCCTAGCCGCCGAGGCTTTGGGCGACGCCGGCGAATAGGCCGTACATGGCGTCTAGGTGGGCTTCGGCTTCGTTGGGCGGTAGGACTAGTGGCGGGCTGATGCGGAGGACTTTGCTGGCGAGCGGGCCGAGGAGGTGGATGGCGCGGCCTTGGTCGTCGCCGAGGTAGCAGGCCTCGACGCAGGCTGCCGCGACTTCTTCGGCCGAGTGGCTGCCGATGGCGGCGCATTCGACGCCCCAGACGGTGCCTTCGCCGCGGACGTGGGCAACCGCGGCGGTTTCGGCGAGGCGGAGCAGACCGCGCTCGAGGACAGTGGCTAGCTCGGCCGCGCGGGCGAGGACGTCGGTCGACTCGAATTCGTCGAGCGTGGCGAGTACGGCGGCCGCGGCGAGCGGGTTGGCGCTCCAGGTATCGGACGCCTGACCGTAGTTGAGGGCGGCGAAGATGTCGGCGCGGCCGACGGCGGCGCTCACCGGGATGCCGTTGCCGAGGCCCTTGCCGAGACAGACGATGTCCGGCTCGACGCCGTAGTGGGTGAAGGCGTACATGGGGCCGGTGCGGCCGAAGTTGGATTGGATCTCGTCGAGAATGAAGACGATGTCGTGCTGTTTACAAAAGTTGGCGAGGAGTTGCAGGTACTCTCTTTGCGGATGGAACGAGCCGCCGCCGCCGAGGTACGGCTCGGTGCAAAGGCAGTTGATGCGGTCGCCGAATTCACGGTGGAGATGTTCTAACTCCGCGCGATAAGGGGCGAGGTCGATCGGCTCGCGGCGGCGGGCGACGTTTTGGCATTCTGACGTCGGGAAGCTGACGAAATGGACGCGGGGGTCGCGGTCGGTGTCGGTTTCGCCGCCGGTGATCGCACCGGCGAGGCCTTTTTTGCCGTGAAAGCCGCTGCGCGTGGCGAGCAGGATGTTGCGGCTGGGCCGGCAAGCGAGGCACGCCCAAAGTGCTTTCTGGATCGCTTCGCTGCCGCTGGCCGACCAGAGGACTTGCTCCATGCGGCCGCCGCCGCTCTGAGCGCGGAGGTTGGCCAGCAGTCGCTCGCAGGCGAGGATTTCGAGTTCGGTGGCGGCGTT
>JAJDEG010000773.1 GCA_029259895.1 Planctomycetota bacterium | reverse complement strand
CGAAACGCGAAGCCAAAACTTGAGCCAATTCAAGCGAAACATTGACGCATATTTACTGCCCGCTACGGTCGAAGTAAACCGCCGAAACTGCCGATAGTTTCCTGTGTCGTCATATTTCCCATTTTGTCCACTTGCCGCGTGGCCCGCGTGCTGCCCAAAACGCCAATGCGGTATTCATAGGAGAAAAACCTCGCCATGCCGCCCAAACCAAGACGGATTTGGAGTTTGGATGACCTGAGCGATTACGTAAACGAGACCCTTTGTTACCACGAACAATTGGAGATCGGCTGCTTCCAACTAACCCGGCGAACGCTATATCGCAACGAACAACCCTGTGGCATCTACTTTTGCCTGCACGGACCTCGGCAGGTGAAGCTGACCGCCATTTGGGCGTCCGACCGCAACGTGCTGTATTTCTACGGCGCGACCGGCGAGCGATACCAAACCGTTCCGCTGCCAGAGCGCCCGAGCATGGAATCGCTCGCCGAACCGGTGGCCGCGTAACCGAGCATCGGCCGAAGTCCGGCCCGACGGGGTGATTGAGATGTGCAGTCGAGAATCACCAAAATAAGCCGTCGGGGCTGGCCTTTCGCCGACCAAAAAAAACGCCCCGGTCGAACTTGACGCAACTCCCGACAAGTGTACATTATTTCATTAACGATACATTCATTCATATATCGGTTCGTTCGCACGCAAGGACGCAAAGCAAGTTGTCGCCAGGCATGCACGGGGAAAACCGTGCTCCGCCGCAAACGCAGCCTCGCCGGTAAGTCGTGCCCGGCGGCGGCCCCGCGGAGCATGTCGCCCGTCGCGGCGAATGGCGACAACGAGCAACGCGTCCCGCTCACCGAGCGAACCCGCACGGAGGCACTCCCATGTTGATTCTCTCGCGTCGCGAAAAGCAGCGGATCAAGCTCGGCAACGAAATTGTCGTGACCGTCATCCGCGTCTCCGGCGACAAAGTTCGCCTCGGTATCGAAGCCCCCTCCGACATGATCGTCCTTCGCGACGAACTCGAAGTCTTCTCACCCGAACAGCGTGCAGCAACGACGGCACAACCGGCCACCATTCCGCACGCCGCGTGAAGCGGTAATCGGCAACCGCCATGCAGCAACGTCGACGCGTGTACCAACCGTCACACCGGCCACGTTATTGCTGCATGGCGATGGAACATGCGTCGCACACGACAACGCATTCCCTTGCGGTTTGGACGACGTCGCCACCGCATAGCGGGCATCGATTCGGCGGCTCGTATCCATCGACGCTGAAGTCGCTAAACCACCAGTAGTACGTGCGCACCTTTTGGTTCAGTCGCTTCGATATCCTTCGGCCCTTGACGTTGACGGAGCCATTAGGGTCGCCCAGCCGCCTCGCCGCCCACTGCTCGTACTCGCCGGAGTCCAGCCACAACATCTTTAGCGCGTGACGAATGTTGAGCCAAAACGCGATGTCCTCCGCAAGTTGGGCGTCGAAACCGATCCGCTCGGGCGCAATTTCGGCGTTGCACACCAAGCAGAACAGCGGGTTCTTGCCGAACGAATCCCGAAGCGACAACGCCCCGACCGATGCGCAGCGGCACATTTCGACGTCGGGCGTCGGCCCAGCAGGGCGAAGCTTCCAATAGCGGTCGGCGGACTCATCCGGCGGAGCATTCGAGTTGTCGACCATCGGCACACGCGATTCCTGCCATCAGATTCCGTAAGGAATACATCGTTTGACATATCCGTTTGACACATCCTAAGCCCGCACGGTTCAGTGTGCCGCCGCTCTACCGACGTGCATTCTCAGCAATCATCCGCAAGACCGCCGCGTTCGCCGGCGGAAACTCGTAATCTCCAAGCACCGCTCCATCGACCCAGCCAAATCCTCCCGCCGGCGGCGCATCGGCGTCGTCGCACGCGCAGCGAAAGAATGTCAGCCGCAGCATCCCATGCGCATAAGCATGGTCCACCACCGCCAACTCCTCCATCACGCGAACGACTAGCCCCGACTCTTCGCGGCATTCCCGAACCGCCGCTGCTTCAGCCGATTCGCCAGGTAATGTCTTACCGCCGGGAAACTCCCACATTCCCGCCAGCGGCGCACCCGACGGCCGCTGCCGAATCAGATACTGCGCGCCGTCTCCGTGGCCACTCCTCTCACCGTCTCTCTTCTCGACAACGGCGATGGAAATAAGCTGCGGCGAATAGATGACATCGGTCATACCGCCCAGAAAGCGCGATAACGCAAGCCCCGTCAAGCGGCGCGTCAAGCGGCCCGGCGACGCTCGGCCATCCCCTGCACCAGCCGCTGCAGCGTGGAACTCACCTCGCAACCGTCCACTCCCGCATCCTCGCCGAGCACGTCCAACACCGTATCGAGCCGCTCCGCCGGACTCGCCGCCACGTCCACGAACAGCAGCTTTCGCCCCGCCACCACGCAGCTCCCCGCATGCCCGTCGACCGCCTCTAGCCGCACCTCATAACCCAGCGACCGGGCCAATCCAATCGCTTCGTCCAACAGTTCAACCGTATGCATAGCGGCTCCTTCCAGCCAAGGTTCGCCTTACTCAGCACCCGCGGTTCGCCGGCCAACGCGTCGCTCACGAACGAGGGCCCACCCAGCCAACTGCCGGAATCTCTATCACCGCCAGCGGCCGCGTTGCGAAATTGTATCGCGTCGCGGTTCAGTTCCCTAGCCGAGTTCGTCGATAGGTCTTCAGGACGTAACCTGCAATCAAATAAGAAGTTAAGTCGCGTCCAACAGGCAAGTAAGCGACACTGAACGCGATGCCGCAAGCGAGCGAACCTGAACCCGCCTGCGAAGAGTTTGCCGGTAAAGCAAACGCCGCAACGACCAACGCGCGAAGCTGCAACGGCAACGCCGACTTTGCCGCCACAGCGACGACCTTTCGACCACCGCGACGCCACTAAGCGAAACGACAGCACCATGCCAGCACCGACCGTCGAACAGCTCGAAGCCGAAATCGCCCAGCTTCAAGAGCAGATCCGTCAGGCTCAAAAGCTCACCGCCCTCGGCGAATTGGCCAGCACCGTCACGCACGAATTCAACAACGTGCTAATGACAATCGTCAATTACGCCAAGCTCGGCCTCCGCCAGCGCGACCAAGCCGCCCGCAACAAGGCCTTCGAGAAAATCCTCGCCGCCGGCAACCGGGCCGCAAAAATCACCAACGGCGTCCTCGGCTTCGCCCGCAATCGCGCCCCCGGCTACGAGCCAACCGACCTCGCCCGTGTCATCGACGACACCATGCTCCTGCTCGAACGCGAACTCACCAAGTACCGCGTGAAGGTCGACTGCTACGTCCAGCCGACCCCGCCCGCCATGGCCAATGGCAATCAGATTCAGCAAGTCCTCATGAACCTCATGATCAACGCCCGTCAGGCGATGCCCAACGGCGGACGCATCACGTTGCGTCTCTCCCACGACGCCGAATCCGGCACCGTCGACCTCCTCGTCCGCGACAACGGCAGCGGCATCCCGCCCGATAAGCTGCCCCACATCTTCGATTCGTTCTTCACCACCAAGTCCGGCCCCGACGCCAGCGGCAAAGGCGGCACCGGCCTCGGCCTCTCTATGTGTCGCAACGTGATCGAAGCCCACCACGGCAAGATCCGCGTAGAAAGTTCCGTCGGCAAAGGAACCGCCTTCACGCTCAAGCTGCCCGCCATCAAGAACGCACCGACGCCAGTCATCGACCTGGCCACCGCTACCGCAGCCACGTCAGCCTTCGCATCGCCAACCGAGCGAGCATGAGGAAAGGCTGTAGGTATGACGCTGCTGACTGTAAGGTTCAGGCGGCAGGAGATCGATGTGAACAGGATCTGCCTACAGCCTACGC
Organism: Planctomycetota bacterium; assembly: GCA_029259895.1. Lineage (GTDB taxonomy): Bacteria > Planctomycetota > Planctomycetia > Pirellulales > PLA5 > PLA5. The sequence continues at coordinate 4,402 of JAJDEG010000773.1, read as the reverse complement.
CCTAAACACCTACCCTCTCTCCGTCATTCCAACGCCCGCCGTCCCTCGACGACCGGCAACATCAACAGCCCCGCGGCGTTGTCGAGCTTCGCGGTAATCGTAAATACCTTGCCGTCCTCGGCAATCTCGATCGACTTGAACAGATCGGCCAGCGGTCTGTACTGCGGGCCAGCTAGCGCCTCGGCTTCGAGCAGCGCCGTGGCGTACTTCAGCCCGTTCCTAAGCTCCTCCATCTCCTTCTTCAAAGCGACGACGTCCGCCGCATTCAATGTGCACGTCGCCGACAGACTTTGTTTCTGCTGCGAAACTTGCAGCGTCATCGACTCCAACCCCTCGATGCCGAGCATTCCCAGATACTCGGCGTCGGGCATGATCGCTCCCCAAATCGCCTTCGTCCGATCGAGGCCGTCGACCAACGCCACAAGTTTCTTGTTCTCACCGAGCGTGCCGTGACCGCGACGCACGGCGGCGATCATCGTATCGAGCGCCGCGTTGCCGCCCGACTCCGACGCCACCAGAATCATCCGTTCGTCAGACGCCAGGATCACCGATACTTCCCGATGGTTCGGATGTTGCACGACGTCGAAGCCGTCGATCTTTACGTGCGTCAAACCGAGCTTCTTCGCTTCCTCGACAAATCCTGCGGCGTGATACTTGCCGCGAAACACAACAGTCGCGAACCCTTCGCCCGAAAAAAATTGCCCCACCAAGCCCACGGTGACCAGATCGACGCGCACGTTCCCCGACCGTTCCAACAACGTGCGAAACGCCTTTTCATACTTCGCCGCCGTCGCGTTACGTTCCTGGCCATTCGGGATCTGCGCCACCAGCCGCAAGATCTGATCCCAAGCGACCGGTATTCGCTCCTCCGCACCAGCCTGAAGTACGAACGCGCACTCCTTCGGCAGTAAATGCAAATCCTCGTCGCGCTGCTTAAGTGTCGCCCGCGGCCGCTCGAATGGCTTCCCCTCGATCGCCGCCATCGCCGCCTCGGCATACTCCGCCACGAACGGCTCGCGGCTGGAGCGAAATTTCTTCAAATGCGGCAGCGCCTCGCGCTGCTTGAATTCGCCCAACGTCCGAATCGCCATCAGCCGCCGCTCGGCCGTCGCCAACTCGCCGCCGCCAAGTTGTTTGATAAGCGTTGCCGCCCGGTCCGCGATCTCCGCGTCCGGTCCGTCGGCCGCCTTTTGAAGTTGCTCGATCGCGCCCGGCCCAACGGCGCGAATCGCCTTCATCGCCGCCTCCCTCTGGCGAAACTGATCGGCCCCAAGTTGCTCGATCAACGCCGAAATATCCGGCGGCTCCTCGACGCGCAGCTCGTTCAGCATCGCGTCGACGCTCATCTCGACGTGCTTGCTCTTCCAATAGGCATCCGTCGCCACCAAGTCCAACAAATCGTTCCCGCCCAACAGCGGAAACGTCATCAGCATCAAAAATCCCAGCGCGGAAGAAGAACTCATCGATGCTCCTACTAGACACTGAATGAAGCCCCAAGCCGTGCAAACGGCGCTAGTATTACCCCGGCGCGTCGCCTCGTGTTTCGCGCCGGTCCGCCACCCAACTCTCCAAGTACTCAAACGCCGCCCGCTCCTGCGGCCCGCCGGTCTTCTCGACCCAACTCCGCAGCGGTGCCCATTGCGCGTCGATCTCCGCTCGCGGCAAGATCGCCACCCGCGTCGCCAGAATCGCGGCCTCGATCACCGCATGCTTGCCCCGATTGAACCCAAAAAAATCCCTCACCCGCCCCGACCGCACAACATCCGCGACGATGCTCACACGCTCCGCGCGCTCATCGACCTCGACCACGCGAAACGCATACCACCGGCAAGCATCCGCCAGCACGAGCGCGTCCCGCACATCATCCGCCAGCACGAGCGCGTCCCGCACATCATCCGACAACGCGCGCAAGTCGCCGCATTCCGCCGCCGCCAACATCTCGCCCACCGTCACCAACCGCGGCAAAGGATCCGGAGTCCCCACCGCCGCCTGCGCCATTAGCAAAACGTCATCCGTCACATGCAACACGCCCGCGCCAACCCGCCGCAAGTTTGCATAAGTCGTCGACGTACGAAACGGCCGCAGCACGATCCGTCGCATCCCCTCATCAACGACCGGCCCCATCGGCGAAATATTCGCCGAGCCATCCAAGTTCCGAGTCGTAACAACGCCTTCCAGTATCACGCCGCCCCGCCCTCAAGAAAAACGAGAATCGCCCCCCAAGCCCCAGCCCGCCAAGCCCCAGCCCACCGTCCACTACCCACTCCGCTATCAGCCCCCGCCCGGCAAAGGCCACTCCACATCACGTTCCGCCGCCACGCCAACGATCTCCCCGTCCGGCAATCGCTCTCCAACGTCCAACCCAGCCATCCGCAAGAAATTCGCCAACAGCAAATACCCATGCTCCGTCAGCACGGCCTCGGGATGAAACTGCACGCCCACCACCGGCAGCCGCCGATGGGCGATCCCCATCACCACACCGTCCGCCGTCCGCGCCGTAACTTCCAACTCATCACCCAGCGTCGCCTCGTCGACCACCAAGGAATGATACCTACAAACCGCCAGCGGCGACGGCACGCCCGCGAACAACCCCGCGCCATTGTGAAAGATCTCGCTCGTCCGCCCATGCATCGGCTCGCCCGCCCGCACGATCACATCGCCAAGCACCGCCCCAAAAGCCGCCGCAATAGACTGATGTCCCAAACAAACGCCCAGCATCGGCACGTCGCCGCCAAGCTCCCGCACCACATCCACCGAACACCCAGCCTCCACCGGCGTACAAGGCCCCGGCGAAAGCACCACCGCCGCCGCCCCCATCGCCCGCACCCCACGCCAATCCACGGCATCGTTACGCACCACGACCGTCTCCTGCCCCAACCGCCGAAAATGCCGGGCAAGGTTGTGAACGAAACTATCGTAGTTATCCAAAAGCAAAATCATCGCCACCATTCCACGCCACCGCCCCTTCTCGGCCGTCCCATCGCGGCCGTCCCATCACCGCCAATTCATAGCACCGTTTCCCGGATCATTCTATTCGCTAACGCCCCACGTCGCCGACTGGGTATCAGCCAATTGAATACTGCCGATGGAACAAATACCTCGGTCATCCCTGCTCAATAGCCGAATTCTATCGGCCCAGCATCTTGATTACCCACTGATTTTCAACGAACCTAGCTAAATAAGCCCCAAGCCACTCCCCCGACGGCGCGGAACGCAAGTTCGGAACGCAAGCAACATGAGGCCGTCGCACGCTCGGCCCAACACCGCGCCGCTCGCCAAACACAATCAACCCGCAACCTCGCGCTCGCATGCACATATTGAAGATGGCCCGCACGAACGCCGAGGACGCCAAACCAGCGCCCAACACGCCCACCGCTATCCCAGCGTCGGCGTCGCCGGCGCCACCCGGCCCGCTTCTCCGCGCCCCTCTGCGAAACCTCCGCGCCCTCTTCGTTAATAAGTACCAACGCATTCTCTCCGTCGGGCGTAATATTTACGCGAAACCGCTATCCCTGCTTCCGCTAAGCCTAGCAATACGCATCGCCCCCATCATCGCCGCGGCAATATGCTGGAACGCCCTCGCCGCCATCGCCTCGGCCGAAGACTCCGCCGTCTGGCCGATCATGGACGAAGCCGCCCGCGCTCGCGGCCCCGGCTTCTACCTCGCCGTCTGGAAGATCGCCCTCGCCTGGCTGCTGTTCCTCCTCTGGGTCCGCACCAGCGATTGGGTCAACCGCGACGTCCACCAGCGCCGCCTCAACTACACCACCTGGAACGCGTTCGTCGCCTTCCCCTTCTTCGCCGCGATGATCCTGCTCTGGATTCTGCCGTCGTTTTGGATTGGCTTTCCCGTCTTGCTCCTGGCCTACGCCGGCCCACTATTCGCTTACATCGCCAAGCGAAATCCAATGGTCATGGACGATGAAAAAGTCCTCACGCGCCGCCACGCCAAATCGCTCCTCGCCGGTATCCTGAGCCCCGCCGGCGTTAAGATCCAAGTCGAAAAGGCCGACGAGCGCGACGCCGGCCCCCCCATCACCATCATCCCCGGCGGCGTCGACAGCGAGCGCGAACAACGCGCAAACCTCATGCGTGCTCGCCAGATGGTCGGCTTCGCTCCGGTCCGCCGGCTCCTCGGCGAGGCCCTCGCCCACCGCGCCGACACCGTCGCCGTCGACCTGCTCCCCGCCCGCACCGAAATCCGCTTCCAAGTCGACGGCGTCTGGCATCCCTTTCAACCCGAGGACGTACCGACCGGCGCGTCGATGGCTGACGTCCTCAAACTCGTCTCTGGCCTCAATTGCGACGAGCACGTCGCCCGCCAGATCGGCCACTGCGGCGTCGAGTTTCGCCACCGTCGTCACGATTGCGAAGTCGCCGCGGAAATGGCCAAGACCGGCGA
>JAJDEG010000772.1 GCA_029259895.1 Planctomycetota bacterium | reverse complement strand
CGCACGAGCGGCAAGTCGACTTCGCGTCGGACGGGAAACGGGGGCGACGACCATGCGACGTGCGACGGCGATGGGGCGACAGGTGGGCGCAGCTCATTCTGCTTGGCCGTTCGCGCGATGAAATCCACGCGGGAGGAGGCGCGCGAGAACGGCGAGAAGGTTTACGCCGGCGCGCTGGCCGCGCCAGTGGCGCCCTATGAGAATGGTTGAATTGGGGTCGTGCGAGACGTCATTGGAGTCAGACGTATTCGACAGTCCCACGCCGCCGCGACCTACCCACGGGGAGGGTGGCCGATTTTTGCTTTGGCGGGCGGGGGGCGTCTGGTAGAATGCGGTGGTATCGAGGGAATGGCTGCGCTGATTTTGATTCGGCGGTGGTGTTGGTTGTGGGTTTGCGTTGGTTGAGGGTTTGCGATGGTTTCGAGTTTGGGTTGGTTGAGACCTTCGGTCGGGGTGGGTGCGGCGGTCGGGAGACCGCTGCACAACTTGCGATCGCTGCACAACTTGGTGACCGCCGCACAACTTGCGTGGTGGGGAGACCGCGGTGCGACCAGAGCGATGCGAATAGTCCGGAAGAGGGAATTTGTGAGCATTACTCGCGTTTATTTTGGAGCGAGAGCGAGTTTGGCCGGGGGTTTGGGCAGTCTGAGGTTTTGGGGAGAATTTTTTCGCGATGGAGAACGGGGGAGCGGCTGGGCACTGGCTGAGCCGGTGGCAGCGCTCGATACGTAGACGGCCGTTTATGCGAGGGGGTTGGCCGAGTCAGCCCGCCGATTGGAGGTAAAACGAAACTGGAATCGACGACGGGCACAGCCCTCCTGCTTAACGGAATTGGGGGCGAATGGAGGAATTATTGAGCGCAAGTGCTGGGGCCTCCCAGGAGTTTGTTCAACAAGTCGCGTGCGGGCGCGGGACAGATGACGGTCGGACGGGGTGCCGCGGTCGGAAGACGGCGGCATGACGCGATGGCCTGGGCGCATCGCGGGAGGTCGGTGAATTGGAACGCGGTCAATTGAGAATGGAAGGCACGTTGGCCGTGTCGCACTGGCCGAGCCAGTGGCAGCCCGTGAGAATGATTGAATTGTGGACGTGTGGGACGTCCGTGGTGTCAGACGTTTTCGACAGCGCGATTTCGCCGCGTTATTCGTGGTTCGTCGAAAGCTTCGCACTCGTTGGATAATCGTTCGCCGACTCCGCACTGCTGGACAAGCCAGCAGTGGCACCCGGAGCAAGTGGCAGCGCGTGAGAATGGTTGGACTGTGGTGGTGCGAGAAGTTAGACGTTTTAGACAGCGTCACTCCGCCGGGAGATTTGACTGTCGATTCGAGATGCTCCGGTCTGGAAAAGGCGGCACAACGAGCGATCGCATTTGACATCGCGAAACGACTGCCAAGAGCGCCGAAACGAGCAACGCCACTAGGAGTTGCAAACTTGAAGAGGGTTCTGGCACAACCGCTGAGAACCGCGTCACCGAGACGCCTCCTTGATGCGTCCAGGCTACATACACCTCGCCCAATTGATCGAGGTATAGGTCACGAATCGAGTTCGATGACGCATCGCCGAATGTTTGTACCCACAACAATGTGCCATCAGTAGAGTGTTTAGAAAGGAATGCGTCGTAGTCGCCTTGATTCTCGTTGCCTAGGCTACCCAACGTACGCCCTGCGACAAATACGCTCCCGTCGATATCGACAACAATCTTCTGACCATAGTCAATAACGGCGTCATCTCCATACGTCGTGCTCCAATTTAGCACTCCGGTGCCGTCGAATCTTGCCACGACCATCTGTTCGGAAGCATTAACGCCATCATAAGATCGGCCCGTCACATAAACATTATCGTCGTCATCGAGAGTGAGGCTCTCACCTGTGCTCGAGTAGCCATCCAACTGCTGATACCACATTAAGTTGCCGGTCTGTCCATATCGAGCGACGAACAAACTGCCAGGCGAGGAACCCGTGCCGGCTATTCCCGTTATCGAGACTTGTCCAATTGCGCCACACGCGACGTCGTGGGCAATCTCGCTCGTGGTTGGATCACCAAGAATCCTCGTCCATTGGAAAACTCCGCTTTCAGGATTCTGACGCATCGTTACCGCATCGAACCGTTGCTGCGGATTTGGTGTACCGATTTCGCCTTGCGTGTAGCCGGCATAATAGAGGTTTCCATTAGCGGCGACGCATAGCGAATAAAAGATGTCAGCCCTTCTTGTTCCGTATTGCCTCAACCAATCTACGGACCCATCTGCATCAAGGCGTGCTGAAACAAAGTCCCATTCACCGAAGGAAAAATCGCCAAGTCTTCCTGCGGTAATGCCGCCGAGGTAAACACGACCTGTTGCGTCGGCCCAAACCGATGTTACGAATTCCGGCGAATCCGATGTGAATTCGCGCGTCCACAATCGGCTCCCGCGAGAATCGAAGCGGACAATGTTCATGTTACTATCCGTATTAGCTACTACAATTCCACCAACAACGAGCCCTATATCAGGAAGTATCGAGGCATCCCGCGCTGCTTCGCCAAGCGTCAATGGGAAGACGGTGGTTGATCGCTGAAAGTACGCGCGATCCGCACGTACAGTTTCACCCGCAAGAAGCGCCAGCCCAAATACAGCCACATATCTACGCATGTTCGACATTGCGTTACTCTCGGTCGTTAGCCACGCGAGTTCGACGTTTTCTGCCTCGCACCTCTCATGTAGACGCCACTAGTTTAATCGCCGACCAACTAGCGGGCGGATAGTGGCATTCTGAATGCATCGGCAGAATTATCTTGAATCGCGGTGGCCTGACTCGCGCGATAGTGTTGCGATTGTCGCTATTCCTCTTCTTCCTCTTCTTGCATCTTTGCTTTTTCGAGGATTTCTTTTTGGACGTTTCCGGGGACTACGTCGTAGCGGTTGAATTCCATGTTGTAGGCGCCTTGGCCGCCGGTCATGCTCGATAGGACTCTGGCGTAGGTGGTGACTTCGGAGAGGGGGATTTCGGCGGTGATGGTTTGTAGTTCGCCGCCGGCGGAGTCCATGCCGAGGACGCGGCCGCGGCGGGTGGATAGGTCCGAGGTGATGTCGCCGACTTTGTCGCCGGGGATTGTGATGTGGATGGTGACGATCGGTTCGAGTAGGCCTGGCTTGGCTTCTTGGAAGACGTTGCGGAAGGCCATGCTGCCGGCCGTCTTGAAGGCTTGCTCGCTGCTGTCGACCGGGTGGTGCTTGCCGAAGTGGACTTCGACGCAGACGTCTTGGACCTGATAGCCGGCGATGACGCCGCGAGCGAGGCGTTCCTTGAAGCCTTTTTCAATGGCGGGGAGGAAGTTGCCGGGGATGGAGCCGCCGACGACGGAGTCTACCCAGAGGAAATTGTGCTTGGGGTCGTAGTGGTGGTTCTTGTGACTGGGGAAGCGGTCTTTGGTGCAGAAATCGTCGGGACTGGTGCCGCCGGGGAACGGGTACATGCGGATGTGGACTTCGCCGAATTGGCCGCGGCCGCCGGACTGCTTTTTGTGTCGGTAGCTGCCTTCGCCTTGCTGCTGGATGGTTTCGCGGTAAGGGATTTTGGGTTCTTTGGTGTCGACCTCGACCTTGTCGCGGCGTTTGAGACGTTCTTGGACAAGCTGTAGGTGCAGCTCGCTCATGCCGGTCATGACGAGTTCTTTGGTTTGCTGGTCGCGGTCGAGATGGATGGTGGGATCTTCCTCGACGATCTTGTGCAGCGCGGTGGAGAGCTTGGCTTCGTCGCCGCGGGCCTTGGGAACGACGGCGAGGCCGACCATTGGCGCGGGGAACGCGATCGTGGGTAGCTCGAATTCGCCGAGGTGCTCGCCGGTGTGCAATTCTTCGTTCTTGGTGGTGGCGACGATGTCGCCGGGGCCAGCGGAATCGATGGGCTTTAGCTCCGAGCCTTGGACGGTGAAGAGCGCGCCGATCTTGACGCCCTTCTTGTGCCCGAGGGATTGAACGGTGGAGTCTTTACTGAGCGTGCCGTTGTAGACGCGGATGTAGCTGATCTTTTGGACGAAGGGATCGATGCGGGACTTGAAGACTTGGGCGACGAGCGGGCCGTTGGGATCGGCGTCGATCTTGTGGGTCTTGCCTTCGTGGGACGCTTCGCGTTCGTTGCCGCCGGGCGGGAGGGCGCCGAGGGCCAGCGCGTCGAGCAGTTCGGTGACGCCGGCGTCGGTCTTGGCGGAGCAGCAGAGGATTGGGATCAGGTGGTCGGCGTGGACGGCTTCGATCATCAGGCGTTGGATTTCTTCGTCGGTGGGGAGCTTGCCTTCGAAGTAGCGTTCGGTGACTTCTTCGTCCATTTCGACGATGGACTCGATCAGCTCGGTGCTGGCGGCGGCGACGTCGATGAGTGCGCCGGCGGTGTCGGCGGGCGGGTGAAGCGTGCTGACGACGCCTTTGAAGTCGGGGCCGTGGCCGATGGGGACGTTGAGCGGAATGCAGGCGTTGCCCCACAGCTCTCTGATGGATTCGAGCAGTTTGGGATAGTCGACGTTTTCGGAGTCCATGCGGTTGATGACGATGACGCGGCCGATGCCGGCCTTGCCTGCTTCGGCGAAGGTGCGGCGGGTGTTGACGGCGATGCCAGCGTGGGCGTTGATGACGATGGCGGCGGTGTCTACGGCGCGGAGCGCGCCGACCGCCTGACCGATGAAGTCGGGATAGCCGGGTGTGTCGATGACGTTGAAGCGCTTGCCGGCGTGGTCGAAGTGGATGACGCTGGCTTCGACGGAGAACTTGTGGTGCTTTTCCTCTTCGTCGAAGTCGCAGATGCTGTTGCCGGCGTCGACGCTGACGGGATTGGGGATCGCGCCCGTGATGGAGAGAAACCTGTCGGCCAGCGAGGTCTTGCCGGCCGAGCCATGTCCGCAGAGGGCAATGTTACGGATATCTGCAATGTTGGGCATGTGTATTGGGGGTTAGAGGTTGGGATTGGATTCGGGGGAGGTATTTAGGCGACAGGAGCGTCGATCATTGCGGCGGCGTTTGAACTGCCTTCTCTTACCTCGCGTTGAGCTTTCCAGATTGCCGACTCTCGTTCACGTTCTCCTATCTTGCGGCTTCAGGCGTCTGGTTTATCCAAGCCACACGCCTTTGGCTCGCTTTTCTTTGCCGCGGCGTGCGCCGCCTCGATTGTCACCGTTCCTTCGTACAGTGCGCGGCCGATGATGCAGCCGGGCAGTCCGGCGGCGGCAAGCGCGGCGACGTCGGCGACGTTCGACACTCCGCCCGAGGCAATGACGGGAATGTCGACGGCTTGCTGCATGGCCTGCATGGCCGGCAAATTGGGGCCTTGCATCATGCCGTCTTTGGCGATGTCGGTGTACACGATGGCGGCGAGCGGTTCGGCGGCGAACTGTGCGGCGAGGTCGGTGGCCTGTACGTCGCTCGTTTCCAGCCAGCCGTCGGTAGCGACGCGGCCGTCGCGGGCGTCGAGGCCGAGCACCAGCTTGCCGGGATACTTGCGGCACATGTCGCGGAACCAGTCGGGCTGCTTGAGAGCGAGCGTGCCGATGACCAAACGAGAGAGGCCGAGCTCGAACAGGGCGACGATGGCAGCTTCGTCGCGAATGCCGCCGCCGAGTTGGCAGGGGACGCCGGCGGCGCGGACGATGGCGGCGACGGCCTTTCGGTTAGGCGTCGAGTTGGCAAAGTCGACGGTCGACTGAGTCGTTGCGGCCGGGGCGATGCCGTCACTGGGGCCGTCTTTGGCACCGTCTTTGGCACCGTCGAGATCGACCAGATGCAGGCAGGTGGCTCCCGCTTCGACCCAGCGGCGGGCGATGGCGGTGGGATCGTCGCCGAAGACGGTCTCTTGGCGGTAATCGCCCTGTCGCAGACGGACGCACCGCCCAGCACGAAGATCGATCGCCGGCCAGATTTGCATCATGGCGAAATGGGGTTTGCGCCTAGTGCGAATCGCGACCGTGGCGAGCATTTTCGCCGAGGATCACTCTTCGCGAGAAACCGGGGAAACCCGGAATATCGCAGACGTATTGGCGGTTGGCAAGAGTTTTGGAGAACTGCGATACTGTCGCACGAACCGACACTTTACCGATCGGAAGGAACGACCGTTGCGACCGAAGCTTAATTCGCCGGACGGGTATGCCGTCGGCAGATACCGAACCGAGCGAGGGAATGATGGCTAAGGAAAAGGTGGCGATTGTCACTGCGGGCGGCAGCGGTATGGGCGCCGCTGCGGCGCGGAAGCTTGCCGAGGACGGATTTCGCGTCGCCATCCTTTCCTCCTCTGGCAAAGGAGAGGCGCTCGCCAAACAACTTGGCGGCATCGGCGCGACCGGGTCCAATCAGTCGAACGATGACCTGAGCCGATTGGTCGATCGAACGGTTCAAGCCTGGGGACGCATCGACGTGCTCGTGAACAGCGCGGGACACGGGCCGAGAGCGCCGCTGCTGGAACTTTCGGACGACGATTGGCACACGGGCCTGGAGGTCTACTTTCTGAACGTCGTTCGCTCGACGCGACTCGTAACGCCGACGATGCAAGCGCAGAAGTCCGGCGCGATCATCAACATTTCGACGTTCGCGGCGTTTGAGCCGGATCCCGTCTTCCCGACGTCGGGCGTATTCCGCGCCGGTCTTGCCGCGTATGCAAAGCTCTTTGCGGACCGATACGCGGCGGAGAACATCCGCATGAACAACGTCTTGCCCGGCTTTGTCGACAGCCTGCCCGAGAAGCAGGAGTTTCGCGACCGCATCCCAATGCAGCGATACGGCAAAGCCAGCGAGATCGCGAATGTGATCGCGTTCTTGGCGTCCGACGGCGCGGGCTACATCACGGGGCAGAATATTCGGGTCGATGGCGGAATTACGCGGTCGGTCTAGCGGGGTTACGACTCCACTTCCGCCACGTCGGGCTCGGCGTTTTCGGTCACTGCGGCCGCCTTCTTTGTGCCCTTCTTGGCGGCCTTCTTCTTGGCGGGCTTCTTGGCCGCAGCCTTTTTCGTCGGGGCCTTTTTCTTCGCCGTCTTGGGCTTCTTGGCCGCCGCTGTTTTTGCCTTGCGTGCCGGGCGTTTCTTCGATGGGCCGCGGGCGGCGCGTTCCGCCAACAGATCGAGTGCTTGCTGGAATGTGACTTCCTCTGGCTGCATGCCCTTGGGGAGCGAAGCGTTCGTCTCGCCGTCGTGCAGGTAGGGGCCATAGCGGCCTTCGAGCAACTGCACAATCTTCTCCGTCACCGGCGACGCCTCGAAGGTTCGCAGCGGTTCGCGCTTGGCGGCTGCTCCGCGGCCGCGCGTTTTCGGCTGCGCCAACAGGGCCAGCGCGTCGCTAAGCGTGACTTCGAGCAGCGAAACGCCCTGCGGCAGCGAGCGCGTTTCGTCGCCGCACTTAATGTACGGTCCGAAGCGGCCGTTGTGTGCCACAACCGGTTCGTTGTTCGCCGGGTTGTCGCCGAGCGTGCGCGGCAGCGTCAGCAGCCGCAGCGCCATCGCCAGGTCGACATCCTCCGGCTTCATGCCCGGCAATAGCGAGGCGTTCTTCGGCTTTTCCTCGTCGTCGGGCGTGCCGCGCTGCACGTAAGGTCCGAAGCGGCCAATGCGGACGAACACCGGCTTCTGCGTCTCTGGGCAGACGCCGAGCGGTTCTTCGGCCTGCGCCGCCTGATCGAGAAGCTCCAATGCCCCGGCGAGCGTGAGTTCGTCGGGCGGCGTTTCTTCGGAAATGCTCGCGCGGCGTTCGCCCTGCTCGATGTAAGGGCCGTACTTGCCGACGCGAATTACGATCGCTTCGGTATACTCGCCGGTCTCCGGCTTGCCGAGCGGAATGCTGCACACCGTGCGGGCGTCGATCTCTTCGATCTTGTTCGACAACTGCTGCTTGAGGCCGGGCGAGCCGTTGCCGAAGTAGAACCGCCGCAGGTAGTCGACGTGCTTCGATTCGCCGCGACTGATGGAGTCGAGATCGTCTTCCATCTGAGCGGTGAACTCGTAGTTCACCAGCGCCGGCAAATGCGACTCGAGCAACTGCGACACCGAGAACGCCACCCAAGTGGGCACGAGCGCGCCGCCCTTCTTGAACACGTAATTGCGGGCCAAGATCGTATCGATGATCGACGCATACGTACTCGGCCGACCGATGCCCTTCTCTTCGAGCGCCTTAGTCAGCGAGGCTTCCGTAAACCGCGCCGGCGGCTGCGTCGTATGGCTTTTCGGAATTAGCTCGCGGCAACCGAGCGCATCGCCGTTGGCCACGGCCGGCAGGATGTTCTCGCGGTTGGCCAGATCGGCCTGCGGATCGTCGCTCCCCTCGACGTAGGCCCGCAGATAGCCGGGGAAGTCGATCGTGCTGCCGGTGGCCTGAAAACGAGCGTCGTCGATGTTGACGGCGATCGTCATCCGACGGCCGCGGGCGTCGGTCATCTGGCTGGCGATCGTGCGTTTCCAAATCAAATCGTAAAGCCGGAAACCATCATCCGGCAATTTCCCGCGCAGCTCGTCGGGAAATGCGAACGGATGTCCCGCCGGGCGAATCGCTTCGTGAGCCTCTTGAGCGTTCTTGACTTTCGACTTATAGACGCGCGGCGAATCGGGCAAGTAGTCCTTGCCGTACTGCGACGAAACCAAGTCGCGGGCCGCATCGATGGCCACCGACGCCAAATTGGTCGAGTCGGTACGCATGTAGGTGATGTGACCGTTCTCGTACAGGTTCTGCGCCACCTGCATCGTCCGCCGCGCGGTAAAGCCGAGCTTGCGATTGGCCTCCTGTTGCAGCGTGCTGGTCGTGAACGGCGGATACGGCCGCGACGTGTACGGCTTCTCTTCGACAGAAACGACTTTGGCCGAGCCGTCCTTCAAGCGAGCGACGAGTGCTTCCGTGGCCGCGCCATCGAGCAGCAGCAGCGCCGGATTCTTGATCTCGCCTGTATCGGGATCGAAGTCCTTGCCGGAGGGCAGCCCTTGCTCGGCGACCGACACCAGCTTGGCGACGAGCTCTTCGCCGGCCTGCGTGGCGAACTTGGCCTCGATGTCCCAATAGGTCGCTTCGACGAAGGCGATCCGCCGCTTCTCGCGCTCCACGATCAACCGCACGGCCACGCTCTGCACCCGGCCAGCGGAAAGCTTCGGCCGTACTTTTCGCCACAGCAGCGGCGACACTTCGTAGCCGTACAGCCGGTCGATAATCCGCCGGGCTTCTTGCGCCTGGACCAGGTCCTCATCGATTGCACGCGGATTCGCAAGTGCTTCGTCGATCGCTTCCTTCGTGATCTCGTGAAAGACGAGTCGATAAACTGGCACCTTCGGCTTGAGCAGCTCGCACAGGTGCCAACTGATCGCTTCCCCTTCGCGGTCTTCGTCCGTCGCGAGGTAGAGGTCGGCCGCCCCGTCGAGCATGTCCTTGAGCTTCTTAACCTGCTTCGATTTGTCCGGCGGGACAATATATATGGGATCGAAATTATCGTTGACGTTGACGCCGAGGTGGGCCCATTCTTCTTTCTTGTATTTGGCCGGAACTTCCTTAGCGCCTCGCGGCAAATCCCGCACGTGCCCAATGCTTGCCTCGACCATGAACCGCGACCCCAGGAACTTGCCGATCGTCCGGGCCTTGGCCGGAGATTCGACAATCACCAGAGATTTCCCGTTGTTCGTAGCTTCTCGTTTGGCCATTTGGGTCACAGGGGGTCAGGGATCGAAGAACGGACGTGAAATCTCAGGGAAGTTCCGGCAAGTCCAGCCGCCATATCTAACTCAAGCCTCAGTTCTTCCCGCTGCTTATCGTGTATCTGCGCCAATGCGTTGATTTCCTAAGCCGAGATTCGCTACGTGCTACGACCGGCCTAGACCGCCGCTGCGGAATCGGCCAGAAATCCTAGTTGGGATTGCATTTACGTCGATTCGTCCTAAAATTCAGCACAACTTGCGCTGGTCGCGCGGATTGTACCAGTTGCCTCGCCAGGCACGAATCCGCCGCCGCGCCAAATGCGACGCTTCGCCGGCCTGCCCCGACGGCAGGCGTGCCATGAATAATACCCCCGAGCCGCGGTTGTCAAGTCTGGTTCGTCAGCCGCACCGCTCGGTTTTGCGCTAAGGTAGACCATCATGTCCAGTCCGTTTTCCGTCTTTCGCAAGCATCAAAAGGGCCTCATGGCCGGCCTGATCATCGTCGCGATGGTCTCGTTCGTCGTCCTCGGCACGGCCGAACAGTTTCTCGACAGCGGCGGCAGCGGCGGCGGTCCGCAAGAAGACCGCATCATCGCCACCTGGACCGGCGGAAAGTTCACGCAGAAAGAACTCAACCAACTCGTCTACAACCGTATATCGCTTAACAATTTCATTCGCGGCGTGATGTTCATGGAAGCCCGCAACCGCGGGGAGGAGCAACTTCGTCCGTACCACGAGTACAACACACGCAACGAAAAGGACATCATCCGCACCGCACTTCTCGTCGAAGAGGCCAACAAGCTCGGAATCGTTGTGTCCGACGCCCAGGTCGAGACTCGCATCAAGGCCTTGTCGCAAGATTCCGTCACCGATTCGCAGTTGAACACGGTCCTCCGCGAAATCTCCGACGGCGAACGCCCCGTCAGCTATCCCCAGATCATCGAAGCGTATCGACGCGAGATGCTCGCCGAACAGGCGAAACTCGTATACGGGTCGCCCGACGCGAATTACGACAGTCTCGCCACACCCGCGCAGCGCTGGGACTACTTCTGCCGTCTCAATCGTCGCGTGACGATGCAAGTCTATCCGTTTCCCGTCGATCGATACATCTCCGACCCGCGCATTCCCGAGCCTTCCGATAGCCAGCTCCGTGCGTTCTACGAAGAACACAAAGACGACGTGCAATCGCCGTCGTCGCCCGAGCCGGGCTTCAAGGAACCCGCCGGCGTCAAGCTCGAATATCTCAAGGCCGACTACGTCAAATTCTTCGAGGCCGCCAAGGCCAAGCTCACCGACGAGGAAATCCGCAAGGATTTCGAGAAATACAAGGAGACCATGCGCTTGAATCTCGAATTCGACGAGCGCATGAGCAGCTACGACGACATTCTCAAGAAAATGGATGCGGACGAATCTAAGGACGACGACAAACCGGTCGTCAAAGCGCCCGAACCGGACCCAACGCCCTACGAAACCGCCGTCGGCAGATTCGCCAAACGAGCGCCCAAGGCAACCGAACCGCGCTTCACCGACGACGAAATCCTCCACCGCAATCGCGAATCGATCGTCAAGCGTCTCGCTGAAGAGCGGGCGCGAGACGACATGCAAAAGGCCCTCGAAGTTGCCTATCAAAAAATGCAACGCTTCTACGACACCGAGTATCGCCGCTGGTCGCTGTCGAACGTGGCGAAGGAAGACGAGGACGACGAATCCAAAGAGCCGGCGACGCCGCCTCCCGCGTTCGACTTGGCCAAGCTCGCCAGTCCCGATGCCGGCCTGACGTATCACCAAACCGCAGTCATGTCTCGCGAGGAATTGTTCCTCGACAAGTACCTCGGCCAGACGTTCGTCAACCGACGCTGGGGCATGGAGAAAGACCCGCAAACCGATATCGAGACGCTGCGACTTGTCGAACCTGGCACGCCTCTGCACAACAGCACATTCCAAACGAAGACGAAGATGAGCCCCTTCCGCGCGGAAGATCAAATACAAGGCTCGTCCGAGGCGTTCTACCGCAACCAATACGTGTTTTGGAAAACCGCCGACCGCGAGCAAAATGTCCCCGCATTCGACGACATCGAGGACCGCGTTCGCAGGGCGTGGAAAATCGCCAACGACACCGGCAAGTCGGCCCGAGACTTCGCCCGCCAACAAGCCGAACGCCTCGCCCAAGAAATCAACGGCAATAAGGACACGCTCAAGAAGCGATTTGCCGACAGCAAGGACGTCAAGGAAACGAGCGAATTCACGTGGTACGAAGATCGACTCAAGGGCACCGGCTTCGGCCCGATTCCCGTCGTTCGACAGTATCCAATTCGCACCAAGCTTGAAGAGGTCGAAGTCGGCGGAGACCGTTTCTATCGCGAAGTGTTTCGCCTCGCCGACAAAAAAGCCGGCGCGGCCATGAACGATTCCGGTTCGATCGTATACGCCGTGCAGGTGTTCGACGCGCCGGATGCGAAGATCGATACGCTGCAGGAACGGTTTCTCAGGTCACCCTATTCGGAAGTCCGGCGAGGGCTGTCGTTCATCATGCAGTCGGGCGACGTTCCAGACCAACAAGGCTACGCCATCGTGTCCGCATACGACATGGTCCGCAACGCCGAAGATTGGTACGAACAACTCGAACGCGACTACGACGTCGAATGGGCACCGGCCGAGGACCAGTAGCCTCGTGCGTCGTCAAGAAAGCACATCGTCGAGAAAGCACGTCGTCAAGAAAACCGTCGACATCGCGCCGCCCCCGTCGCCGAAGCTTTGGCAAGCTGCGATCAGGAAATCTGCGTAGTCCGCGCAGTCGATTCTCGCCGCCCGAAGGCCCGGTTTGTTAACGAATTGCTACGGGGGCCCCTGCACCTGCGTTAACGAACCTCCGCGCCCCTGTGCAATCTGACCGCTAACCGCGCATCTCATCGGAGCCTAACATCGTGTGGCGGCGATTGCGTTTGATGCTCGAGATGATCCGCTTCAGCCACACGCTGTTCGCGCTTCCATTCGCCTTGCTCGCCGCCGCGATGGCCTGGGCCGCCGACGCTCGTGGCACGCCGACGCGCCCCTGGCGCTGGCAAGATCTTCTCGGCATCCTCGTTTGCATGATCGCCGCGCGCAGCGCCGCGATGGCGATCAACCGCCTTGCCGACCGCCGTATCGATGCTGGTAATCCCCGCACGGCCGGTCGCCACTTGCCCGCCGGCCTGCTCTCCACAACGAGCGTCGCCGCCTTCGCCGCCGCGTGCTCGGTCGCGTTTGTCGCCGCCACGCTGCTGTTCCTGCCCAATCGCCTCCCGCTCTATCTGGCCCTGCCCGTGCTGGCCATCCTCGCCTTGTACAGCTACACGAAGCGGTTCACATCGCTGTCGCATTTCTGGCTCGGGCTGTCGCTGATGCTCGCGCCGGTCTCGGCCTGGATCGCCATCCGCGGTGAAGTTCTCCTCGCCGAACCGGCCGACCTCCTCCCTGCCGTCGTCCTCGGCGGCGCCGTCTTGTTTTGGGTCGCTGGCTTCGACATCATCTACGCCTGCCAGGATGTCGACTTCGACCGCTCGACCGGGCTGAACAGCATCCCGGTGCGCCTCGGCGTTCCCGGTGCGCTCCGCCTCGCCGCGGCCTGCCACGTGGCGATGGTCGCGCTGCTCGCCGTCTTGCCGGTCGCCGCCACGCAAGTCTCCCTCGGCGCGATCTACGTCACGGGCGTCGTCGCCGTCGCCGCGCTGCTCGTCTACGAACACGCGCTGGTCCGTCCCGACGATCTCTCCCGCGTCAACCGCGCGTTCTTCAATGTAAACGCGGTCGTAAGCCTTGGCCTACTCGCCGTCGGCGTTCTCGATCTGTGGTTATAGATTCCCCTCATCGATCG
>JAJDEG010000771.1 GCA_029259895.1 Planctomycetota bacterium | reverse complement strand
GGCTGGCTAAAAGAATGCCGCCGCGTGCTGACCCGCTTCGAAAAGACCGCCAAGAATTTCGGCGGATTCATCAAAATGGCATTCATAGAACGTTACTTCCGCCTAATGGGAATCTGACTTTTCCGACAGAGCCTAGGCTTTATCGACGCTGGGGGAAGCTACTCGATCGGACCACGAGCAGGCCAAAATGGGCACCGAATTGCGACAGCGTTCAATCACGGTGCATTGTTGCGGAACGGGGCCACGCGAGGACGTTAACAGCGTGTTGAAGTATTTCGAATGCCAGCACGGCTAGCTGCGTCAAACCCGTGGTTTACGCAGCTAGCACCCCAACCTTCGGGCTACGAAACTCAATGCTTCAACAGGCTGTTAAGGCTGGCGCGAGTGCGCCCGTATGCGAAGCGACATCGCTGCAAGTGCGGTATTGCGGCCCCAACGTGAAATAGGGTGTCGTTGCGGCTGTTCTCGCTCACTGGCCGGCGCATGTGCGATTAATCGTCGCTACCAGTACCCTGTGCACGACTACAGCTATGTAGACTTGTGGAAATTACAATCTTTGCGACTCTCGAGATGCCGCATTAAGGCCGACTCAACGTGTAGTTCGCTGAATACGGCGAGTGACGCTTTGGTTTGACATCTCGCGCCGCGCCATTCGAATGCGACGGGCGGAATCGAAGGATATGGGGCAAGAGACACTTTTCCAACTGATACTCTGGTCGAGCCTCGGCTTGCTGGCGTACGTCTACATCGGATATCCTTTCGTAGTTGCGATGCTCGCACGCCTGATCGGCAGGCCTACGTCGAACGCGCCTTGCGAGCCTTACGTGAGCGTTCTCATTGCGGCGCACAACGAAGAGGCTGTGATTGGCGCGACCGTCGAGAATAAGTTGCGCCAGCAGTACCCTGAAGGCAAACTAGAGGTGATCGTCGTGTCCGACGGGTCGACGGACAAGACGGACGCGATTGTAGGGGCATACGGCGAACGGATTCGGTTTCTTCGCCAGGACCCGCGCGCCGGGAAGACTGCCGCATTGAACTTGGCGGCGGCGCACGCTAGGGGCGACGTCCTCGTGTTCGCCGACGCAAACTCGATGTACGGTGAAATGACGGTCGCCAGCCTCGTTTCGCGGTTCGGAGATCCTCGCGTCGGGTACGTAACGGGCAAGTTGATTTACGTCAACGACGATGGGTCGCCCATCGGTGATGGGTGCTTAGCATACATCCGTTACGAGAACATCGTTAGGAAGTCGGAATCGGAGCTCGCGGGATGCATCGGCGTGAACGGCGGCGTCGATGCCGTTCGCCGCGAACTCTACGAGCCTATGCGAGCGGACCAACAGCCCGACTTCGTTCTCCCGCTTAGTGTCGCGGGATTGGGATACCGAGTAGTATACGAGCCGACCGCAACGCTAATGGAGTATTCGCTTAAGGGCGCCAAAAGCGAATACCGGATGCGAGTTCGCGTAATCTTGCGAGCCCTATGGGCGCTGTTCGACATGCGTCGCCTGCTCAACCCGTTTCGATACGGGATGCTCTCCTTTCAAATCGTATCGCATAAGGTCTTGCGTTACACTGCGTTCGTACCGATGATGGGAATGCTCGTTTCGAGCGCCGTTCTTGCCGAAACGAGCGGCATATATGCAGCGATCCTGGGATTGCAGTTAGCCGCATATTTTGTGGGCTGCATCGGACTATGCGATTGGGCCGGTCGCGTGCAACGGCTGACCCGATTTCCGTCTTATTTTCTCTTGCTCAACGTCGCATCGGCCCATGCAACATGGAGGTTCGTGAGGCGCCAGAAGCAGATTGTTTGGTCGCCGCGGAGCGGCTAGTTGTTGGCGTCGCGACGAAACTCCTTGAACTTTTCTGTCCGCACTTGCCAGCGTCGCGTGTGATTCGCACGAGGGTATTATGCGGACAAATGCATTCGCCCGAAAGGCGACTCAAACACTTTCATTGCCGCTGGCTAAGTTGTCCACCGCACTTCAACAATACGTACAAAGCTGCGCGAAGAGCCCGGACAGTGAAGCGCCGCGAACATGCGGAACGCGGCGAGACCGCCTGCTTGAATTGGATGCGCTGCGCGGAATTGCCGCAGTGGCCGTGGTTGTGGGTCATTTTACATCGCAATTGCATTCACTTGGATTCATCGACTGGCGGTTCACCGTCGGCTCGAAGGGACCGCATTTGTTCTTCATCGTTAGTGGATTTGTGATCCTGCTGACATTGGAACGAACGCGGAGCGCGACGGATTTCATCGTTTCGCGGGCATCGCGCCTGTATCCCGCATACTGGACGGCGGTGGTGGTTACGTTTGCGCTCCTGGGAGTGACGTTGATGCAGCCGCCTCCTGCGGAGAACGCGCTCGTGAACCTGACGATGTTCCAGGCGTGGCTCGGCGTGCCAGACTTAAACGTGGTTTACTGGACGCTGAGTGTCGAACTGCGATTCTATGCCATGATGTTGCTCATTTTCGTGCTTGGCCAGACGCGAAACGTGGAGGCAATTGGCTTCGTCTGGCTATTGGCGGTGGTCGCGATGAATGCACTTGTAACAGCGGATACGGCAATTTTCAAGGTCGCGAACCTGTTGCTGATTCCAGACTACGGACCGCTGTTCATTGCTGGTATCGCTTTTCGCAGGCTCTACGTCTACGGACGCAGCCTTGGTCGCCTCGCACTTGTTGGTGCCTGTTTGGCGACGCAAATCTGGATCGACAGCGAACCGGAAACAGTCATTTGCGTCGTCAGTTTCTTTGGAATGTTTATTCTGCTCGTGTGTGGGGCGCTGTCGAGTATCGCCACTCGACCGATGGTGTTTATCGGCACGGTCTCCTATTCGCTGTATCTGATCCACGAAGTCATCGGCGCGGTTCTGATTCCTCGCCTTTCGAGTGTGCTGCCAAACGCGTTTGTCCTCTGCACGCTGCCGTTTGCATTGTCGATGGTCGTGGCGAGCGCGATAACCTATGGCATCGAGCGACCAGCGTTGACCGCGATAAGAACGCATTACAAACGAGATCGCAACGCCTGAACGCGGTGATGCGGCGACGTTCTGTCCGGTGGCGCGTATCGAAGCCTACGTTGCTGATTCATGCAACGTCGACGGGAACTCGTCTGGCGCTCGCACAGGGCGAGCTATAACGAGCAGCGGGATGGCAGCAGGGCTCGTTCGTTGGCAAGTCGCGGAGTTCGTCAATGTGCGCGAAACGCGCGATCAAACCACAATTGAAACATCATCAGCGAGAACAACACTTTGCTGTGCTTCGCCTTTCGCGACACGTGCTCGTCCCGGAGTCGCCGGATGGCAGCGTAGTTAAAGAGGCCAGTCCGTTCTACGGATTCAGGATTCAACGTGGCATCGAAAAAGCCGAGTAGCGGTCCGCGAAGCCACCTGCCCATCGGCGCTTCGAATCCTTGTTTCCTGTGGTAAATCATCTCTTTCGGTAGCCAGCGCTCCGCGATCCGTTTGAGTAAATACTTCTGCGTGCCGCGGCGAATCTTCAACGTTGGTGGAACTCGGCCGACGAGTTCGACGAAGTGATGGTCGAGATAGGGCACTCGCAGTTCGAGCGAATGCCACATGCTGAGCCTGTCCGTTAGCGTCAGAATGTCGTCCACTAAATAGGTTCGCAGATCGGTGCGAAGCGCTCGTTCGAGGAGTGGGAGGTCTATGTCGGCCTCGAAGTGGTCGCAAATGGCGGCCTGGGTCGCTTGTTGATCGATGGCATCGCCGATGCTCGGGACATACAAGTCGCGGCGCCTCAGGGGCGACAAAGCGCTCATCGAATCTTGATA
Source organism: Planctomycetota bacterium (assembly GCA_029259895.1). Taxonomy (GTDB): domain Bacteria; phylum Planctomycetota; class Planctomycetia; order Pirellulales; family PLA5; genus PLA5. The sequence goes on along the minus strand of JAJDEG010000771.1, from coordinate 5,274 downwards.
GCGCTGCGGTGCTGGCAGGTTGGACGCGCGAACGAAACGCTTCAAATGGTCGATCGAATCGCTCGAATTCCGGGCTTCCGGGATCAGGTTGACCATCGGCCGAATCAGGCGCTCGCGCATCCAACCCGGTGTGCGACGGTATCGCTCTCCCATCAACAACCCTAAGTGTCGCTTATATCCGCCGAAGAGTTCGTCGCCGCCCAACCCGGTGAGCGCGACCTTCACGTGTTTCACGGTCGCCTGGGCGATATAGTACGAGGGCACGACGGAGTCGTCTGCGAACGGCTGGTCGAACGCATCGACGATTTCGCAGATGATCTCATCGAGGTGCGGCGCGACGTCGATTTCGTGGTAGTTCAGGCGATAGCGGGCGGCCAACTCGCGAGCGTAGCGCCGTTCGTCGATGAACGACGAACCGGCGTCGCCAAAGCCGACGGTAAACGCTTCAACTGGCCGGGCCAGGATGTCGGCCATGAACGCGACCATCAGTCCGCTGTCGACGCCGCCCGACAAGAACGCGCCAACGGGCACGTCCGCGACTAGGTGCGCCTCCACGGCCCTCCGAAGGCCGGCCTCGCATTCGTCGATCCACTCGGACTCACTTCGCTGCTCTGCCCGATCGCACGGCAACGTCCAGTAGCATTGAGATTCGATCGTGCCGTCCGCCGATACGCGGAGCAAATGGCCCGGCAGCACTTGGCGGATGCCCTCGTAGATCGTGCGTTCGCCGGGAATGTTGGTGTAGGCCAGGAATTCGTCGATCGCCTGCAAATCGAGCGCGCGGCTCGTCGCCTCCGTCGCCAAGAGCGACTTGATTTCCGACCCAAATAAGACAGCTTCGCCCGCTCGGGCGTAGAACAAGGGCTTGATCCCGAGCCGATCGCGGGCCAGCGTCAAGACGCGCTCGCGCGTGTCCCACAGTGCGAACGCAAACATCCCATCGAGATACTTTACAAGGTCCGAGCCATGTTCCTCGTAGAGATGAACGATCACCTCAGTGTCCGAGTCCGAGGCGAATCGATGGCCCTTGGCAAGCAAATCTTTGCGTAGCTGCCGGTAGTTGTAGATTTCGCCATTGAACACGACGCAGACCGAGCGGTCTTCGTTGAAGATCGGCTGCTGTCCGCCGCCAAGGTCGATAATCGCCAGGCGGCGCATCGCCAAACCCACGTCGCCGGCGAAAAAGTGCCCCGCTCCATCAGGACCGCGGCGCTCGATGCGCGCATTCATGGCAAGCAGCGTTTGCTCGTCGAGCAGTCGATGCCTTCCGACGAAGCCGCAGATTCCGCACATCGCAGCGAGCTACTTTCGCAGGTGCTATACTGTTAGGTGTTGACGGGCGCGCGGGACCCAAAATGCGGCACGGCGAGAACGACGGAGAGCCCTAAATCGAGTCCAAGACAGTCTAGCCTGCGTTTATGCACCAGGCAACCATCGTCGCGCGAATCGGCGACACGACATCCGACGAAAATGGCCTAACGATGATCAACGCTTTGTCGTTCGATGTAGAAGACTTCTTCCACGTGCACGGTTTCGCCGATGTGATTTCGCCGGATCGGTGGGAGGAGTTTCCCAGCCGCGTCGCGGACAATACCCGGCGGATACTCAAGGTGCTCGAGGACTTCGACGTTCGCGCCACGTTTTTCGTGCTCGGATGGGTTGCCGAACGCGAACCCAGCTTGGTTCGCGAGATCGCCAACGGCGGGCATGAATTGGCAACCCACGGACATTGGCACCGTGCCGTCTTCGATCAGGCGCCCGGCGAATTCGCTGCCGACGTACAGAGATCGCTCGACGCGATCACGGCCGCTTGTCCCACAGCTAACGTCATCGGCTATCGCGCGCCGTCGTTTTCGATCGTCGAACGGTCGATGTGGGCGCTGGAGATACTGAGAAAGCTGGGCCTCAAGTACGATTCGAGCATCTTCCCTTGTCATGGGCACGATCGGTACGGAGTTTCCGGAGCGCCGCGGGTTACGCACCGCGTTTTCGGCGATCTCTGGGAAATCCCACCAAGCACGTATCGAATTGCAGGCAGGAATGTTCCCGTGGCCGGTGGCGGATACTTTCGCCTCTATCCGTTCGCATTTACGCGGCATGCCATTCGACGCTTGAATCGTGCCGCTACGCCCACAGTCATTTACCTCCACCCCTGGGAGTTCGATCCTGACCAGCCGGTCGTCAAACAGGCCCGATGGACGTCGCGTTTTCGTCACTACGTGAACCTGGACAAGACGGAGCGTCGCCTGCGCAAGCTGCTCGGCGAGTTCAAATTTGGACCGATGAAAGACCTACTTGCCGAGGATCGCCTGCACGGCACTTCGTCGATTGCGTAGTCGTGGATGGCGATTGCGGGTTCGGGAACCGCTGTCCTGAGCGCGGTTGCCACACCAACAGCCCCACGACCAGCCGCGTCAATCACGGCGTGCTGCTGAGTGGGCCGCAGTCGATCAGTTCCAGGTTCCAATCGTCTCGAGCACGTAGTCGATCGCCGACTGCGTGACGGTATTCGTTCCGCCCGCGGTTCCGTTGGCCCGCACGCGATCAAATTTTACGGCCGTAATCGACCGTCCCGTGCTGGTAAGCACGGCCGTGTTTCCGCTCGCCGTGAGTAGGTCGTTGCCCGTCGCGTCGTAAAGAAATGCCTGGTCGGTGCCCGTGGTGCATTCCGCTCGCACCGTCCGATAGCCATTCGTGTTGTTGGTGAAACCTGAGCCGACCATGTAGGCGTAGTCCGTTCCGGCCGTGAAGTTGTCGTTGCCGCTGCTGTCGTAGAACGTCGCCGTGTCGTTGCCGCCGTTTGCCGACGATGAGAATACGTAATCGAATCCCGTCGCATGATGCAGCAACCCGCTTCCCGAGAGATAGCTGTAGTCCTCACGGCCCACGAACGCATCGTTGCCCGTCGTGTCGAACAAGTACGCTTCGTCGTATCCGCCCTGCGTGGCGACGCCGTACACATTGTCGAACCCCCATACTTCATGGTGGTAAGCCGAGTTGCGCAAGTAGACGCTGCTTTGCCGGGCGACGAACGTATCGTTGCCGCTCGAACCATTGAGCGTGGCCGAATCGACGCCGCCGTTCTGAGCGCGAACGTACACCGACTTGAACCCCGCCGCGTGATTGTAAAAGCCGGTGCCCGTCATCAGCGCATACGAGCTCGTGCCGGTGAACGTGTCGTTGCCGGCCGAATCGAAGAATCGCGCCACGTCGTTGCCGCCGCTCGAAGCGATCGTGTATACGCTGTCGAACCCGCGTGCCGAGTTCAGATAGGTCGACCAGGACACATAAGAGTGCGTCGACTGGATCACGAACGAGTCAGTCGCCGAAGTGCCGTAGAGATACGCCGTGTCGTTGCCGCCGTTCTCGGCCCGGCCGTATACGTAGTCCCAACCGTTGGCCTGTCCGTATTTGCCGGAGCCGGACATCTCGGCATACGTTTCGTAGGCCCGGAACGTGTCGTTCCCCGCCGAATCGAAGACATGGGCGACATCGAAGCCGCCGTTCTGTGCGTAAGCGTAGACGTTCTCGAAATGCTCCGTCAGGTTGAACTGCCCCACCGCACCCACGATGTAGGCGTGATCGGTCGTGAACACGAACGTGTCGTTGCCGCTCGTATCGTGGATGTTCGCGGTGTCGGTCCCGCCTTGATTCGCGTCGGCATAGACGTTGTCGAAGCCGTTGACCGTGTTACTCCAGCCGCTTCCCGCGAACGACGCCGTATTGTGCCGGCCGGTGAACGTGTCGTTCCCCGACGAATCGTACATGTACGCGACGTCGTTGCCGGTCGTGGCATTGAAGGTCACCGTGTCGAATCGCGTGAGGTGATTGAGATACCCGGTGCCGTAGATATACGCCAAATTAGCATGGGCAACGACCGTGTCGTTGCCCGTGCTGTCGGAAAGCGTTGCGGTGTCTGTTCCCGTCGTCGCAACGACGTAAACGGAGCCGAACGACCGGACTTTGTTGGAGTAGCCAGATCCCGACAGCGTCACCTGCGTAGGCGTGCCGACGACCGTGTCGTTTCCGGTAGAATCGTTGAGCGTCGCCATGTCGCCCGCACTGCCGTAGAGGTCGATCGTTTCGATGCTGATCATGACGACGGACCATCCCGTGCCGCTCATCGTACCGCCGCCGACGTTAAGCACGGCGGTGTCCGCTCCGTTGGAGCCCCGCACAATCGCCGTATCGCTACCCCCCTTGCCATCGAAACGCACGACCGAAATGACGTTCGGGTCGATCAGCACCAACGAACTGCCATAAATCACCGTATGTTGACCACCGTTGCCGTGAATGAATTCGAAGGAGTTTGCTCCCGACGTGCCATTGACGGTCAGCGTATTGCCGGCGAACACGAAGTTGGAAGGGAGGCTCACTTGGATGCTGATCGAATCGGTATCGCTCTTCGCGCCGCCGGTGCCCGTGTTGCCCAGATCGTTGGTGATGATCTGCAGGCTGGCGGTGCCGGAGAAGTTGGCCGTGGGGTTGAAGCGTAGGCCGGCCAGGGCGCTGTTGAGGTTGGTGAGCGTGCCACTGAACGTCATCGTGGCGTCGCTCGTACCGTCGCCGGCGGTGAACGACAGGCCGCTGGTCGAGTTCAGCGTGACCGTGCCGTTGGTTGCCGTGAGTGTGACCCGGACGCTGCTCGAGCCGGCATCGGCGTCGGCGACGGTAATCGCATTGCCGTTGGCCGAAGAAAAAGTAAGCTGGCCGTTGACGGCGACGTTCTGAGCGCCAGGGACCGTGTTCACCGGCGCGTCGTTGACGGCCGAGACCGTAATCGACACGGTGTCGGTATCGCTCTTGGCGCCCCCCGTGCCCGTGTTGCCCAGGTCGTTGGTGACGATCTGCACGCTCGCAGAACCGGAGTAATTCGTCGTGGGGTTGAACCGCAGCCCGGCCAAGGCTGTGTTGAGGTTCGTGAGCGTGCCGGCGAACGTCATCGTGGCGTCGCCCGTGCCGTCGCCGACGGTGAAAGTGAGTCCACTCGTGGAGTTGAGCGTGACCGCGCCATTGCTGGCGGTGAGCGTGACCCGGACGTTGCTCGATCCGGCATCGGCGTCGGCCACCGAGATCAGGTTGCCGTTGGCCGATGAAAAGATGAGCGCCGCGTCTTCACTGACCGTCTGGCTACCGGGAACCGTGTTGACGGGGGCTTGGTTCGGCGAGCCGCCGCCACCGCTGCCGATCGTGACCGGATAGCCAACCGCGTTGACTTCGCCGTTGGCGTTGTGAACGTAAAGATAGGCTTGACCGTTGGTGAACGATCCTTGC
>JAJDEG010000078.1 GCA_029259895.1 Planctomycetota bacterium | reverse complement strand
TCGAAATCGATTGCGGTCCGGGACGCAGACTTCGTCACGCCGACGTTGCTCAGTCAAATGGCGGACACGCGGCGACAAGAACAGCTTCGTGACTGGCGGGCGTTTCGTGATTCGCTCCAGGATGATCCGCGAGTGGTCGCGTACTTTCCGTTTGATCGAACCGACGCCGAAGACCGACTGCTGATCGGATACGGCGCGAACGGTTCCCGTCTTGACGGCGCCATCGTTGGCTGTGAGTGGTCGGAGGGACGCTGGCCGGACAAGACATCGTTGCAGTTCAAACGCCCCGGTGATCGCGTGCGCATCACGTTGCCGGGAGACTTCGAGTCGCTCACCAATTCGATATGGCTGCGCGTCGACGGACTCGATCGAAAATTCAATTCGCTTTTGCTGACCGATGGATTTGACCAAAACGGTCCTCACTGGCAGATTCGTCGCGATGGAAGTCTGGTTCTTGGGATCCTACACACTAAGACTGTGTTGCATGGCTATAAAACGGATTCGATATTCAACCTGTTTCGACTGGGACAGTGGGTACATTTGGCAACAGTTTACGATTCTGACCAGGCATGTGTGAAGCACTACGTGAACGGAGAACTGGCCAAGCGAATACAGTTGCATGAGGCCGCAGTTGGTGTGCTAAAGATCGGCAACGCAACCGTCGGCAACTGGAGTTTTCCAACGACGCAGCGTCGCGGTTCCAGCGTTCGCAACTTCAACGGGTGCATCGACGAACTGATCGTATTCGGTGAGGCCCTCGACGATCGAGAGATCCGACGCATTTACGAAGTCGGCCGACCATGACTCCCATCGCATGTCGTGCGCCTTGAAGCTCTGGCTGCCGGCCAGAAACCCCTGGGGACTCGACCTCCATGAGAAGCTCCAACGCCACGATCGCAAGCCGAAACCATTCACGACGGAAGACCGGGAATCCGACGAATCCACCCAAGCATCAACACGATTCACGATCGTGTTGCATCGACATGACAACCAAACTCTTCTCGATCGTTTTCTTGATACTCGTCCCGCTCAGCGCGTTCGCGGAAAGCGAGCCTGCGTCACCCAACATCATCCTCGTCATGCCCGACGACGTGGGCTACGGCGACTACGCGTGCTTGGGAAATCCTATCATGCGCAGTCCGGCGGTGGACGCCTTTAAGAAGGAGAGTCTGCTGTTCACGCAGTTTCACGTCAGCCCGACCTGCGCTCCCACGCGAGCAGCCCTGATGAGCGGACGGCACGAGTTCAAGAACGGCGTCACGCATACGATCCTGGAACGCGAACGGTTGAGCCTCCGCACGTTCACGCTCGCACAGATGCTCAAGACCGCCGGTTACTCGACGGGGATTTTCGGCAAATGGCACCTGGGGGACGAAGAGACGTACCGCCCGGAGAGCCGTGGTTTCGACGAAGTCTATATCCACGGTGGTGGCGGCATCGGGCAGACCTACCCCGGCTCGTGTGGCGACGCTCCCGGCAACACCAACATCAACCCCGCGCTGTGGCACAATGGAAAGTGGGAGAAGACCACCGGCTACTGCACCGACCTGTTTTTCGCACAGGCGATCAAGTGGATGGAGGCGCAGCGCGATGCGAAGCGGCCTTTCTTCGCGTACGTCTCGCTGAACGCCGCGCACGGTCCACATGTCGTACCAAAGGAATACTACCAACAGTACCTTGGCAAGCCCGGCGTGAGCGAGAAGACGGCGAAGTTTTTTGGCATGATCGAGAACATCGATAGCAACTTCGGCAAGCTGCTCGGGAAGCTCAAGCAGTGGGGTATCGAGGACAACACGCTCGTCATCTATCTGGCCACCGACAACGGCGGCACGGCGGGAGTGAGGGTTTTCAACGCCGGAATGCGGGGCAGCAAGGGCACGCCCTATCAAGGTGGCACCCGCGCGCCGTGTTTCATCCGCTGGCCTGCCGGTGGCATTCCCGCGGGCGCCGAGTGCGACACGTTGAGTGCGCACATGGACATCTTCCCCACGCTCGCCGAAATCACCGGCGCGAATCTCTCGGACGAAGTGAAAGTACAAGTCGAAGGCCGCAGTTTGTTGCCGCTGCTCAAGAATCCGAAGGCCGAATCCTCAGACCGAATGCTCGTTCACCACGTCGGCCGCTGGCCGGCAGGCAAGATTGCGGAGGCGAAGTATGCGAAATGCGCGATCCAGAACAGCCGCTTCACGCTGGTGAACAACCAGGAACTCTACGACCTCGAGAACGACCTCGGAGAAAAGAAGAACGTCATGGCCGATTATCCCGAGGTGGCGGCGGAACTACGCTCGGCTTACGATCAGTGGTGGAACGAAGTGCAGGCACTGCTCGTGAACGAGGATGCCGTCGGCCCGAAGGTGAATCCGCTGAAAGAACTCTACTGGAAACAATTTGGCGGCGGCCCGGACGAGAAACTGCTCAATCGCATGGATCCGAAGAAGAAGTTCAACCCGCCAGGCAATCGCGGCAGAAGGGGATAACTGAAGACATGAACGCATGAACGGTCAATGCGTGAAGAGGCGCGAACGTCGCCCGGAGCGACTGGACGGCAACACGATCGCGCGTTCCAATCCCACGACAGCTTGAACCACACCACTTTATTAGCAAGCAAGGCATGATCGATGAGCGAGTTCTCTGGGCGAAGCCAACGCGACTCCATCACACATTACATTTTCCGAAAGGTTCGACCGATCTCCCAGGCGGCTACCGTTCTGACGACATTCGCAATTTTGGTGCTTGCTCCCTCGGGCTTCGTCAACGCGGCACCGGTCGTTTTCGAGGGCGAACAAGGCCCAGGGCACGGCAAACATATCGTCTTCTTGGCAGGCGATCACGAATATCGATCGGAGGAGACGCTGCCGGCGCTCGCCCGGATTCTCGCGAAGCATCACGGCTTCAAATGCACGGTGCTATTCAATGTCGACAAGGAGACCGGCGAGATCGCCCCCGGCAACTCGAACATGCCGGGTTTGGAAGCGCTGGACACGGCGGATCTGGTGGTGGTGTTTCTGCGGTTCCAGAATTTTCCGCCCGAGCAGATGCGGCATTTCGATGAGTATCTCAAGCGCGGCGGGCCGGTGGTCGGGCTGCGCACGGCGACGCATGCGTTCAAGATGAAGGCCACCGAGCCGTTCGCGAAATACTCGTCCGACTACAAGGGCGAGGACTACGAACTCGGCTTCGGGCATCAGGTGTTGGGACAGACCTGGGTCGGACACTACGGCCGCAATCATCGGCAGAGCACGCGCATCACGGTCGTCGACGGCAAGCAGAGCCATCCGATCCTGCGCGGCGTGAAGGACGTCTGGGTGCAAGCGGGAGGCTACGTCGGCAAGCCGACCGACGGCGAAACCCTCACGATGGCGCAGCCGCTCAATGGCATGACGGCCGACTCGCCGGCCGACGAAACGAAGCCGCCGATGCCGTCGGAATGGACGCGGACGTACACGTCGAAGTCCGGTAAGTCGGGCCGAGTTTTTACGTCGCTCTACGGCACGCCCGAAGATCTGCTAAACGACGGCTATCGTCGGATGCTCGTTAACGGCTGTTTCTGGTCGGTAGGGCTAGAGGATGCGATCAAACCGGATGCGAACACGGCGTTCGTCGGGCCGTTCGAGCCGAACACGTTCGGCCATGGCGGCCACGCGCGCGGGATCAAGCCGGAAGCTTACGCCGGTTTCGAGAGTCCCATTCCGGCCAACCACAACACGCAAAAGCAGAATGCCCCGGCGACGAGAAGAGCCTCGCGAAGAAGGGACAACGCCAACGCCAAGCCGGCCGATTCTGCTGCCGCGCCGTCGGTCGCAGGCAAGCCAGCGCGTTTCGTGCGCATCGAGCTGCCGGGCGACAAACGCATTCTCACGCTCGCGGAAGTGGAAGTATTCAGCGGCGGCAAGAACGTCGCGGCCGGAGGGAAGGCCACTCAGTCGAGTACCCACGGTGCAGGTGTCGCGTCGAAAGGGATCGATGGCAACAAGAATCCCGACTACAACAGGCAAGGGCAAACGCACACGTCGAATGCGGGCGAAAAGAATCCGTGGTGGGAACTCGATCTTGGAGAAGCGGTAGAAATCGAAAAGATCGGCATCTGGAACCGCAGCGGGTTTGAGGGCCGTCTCGATGGATTCACGCTCACGCTGCTCGACACGGAACGCAAGGAGGTCTTTCGCGCGACGAGGGTCGCGGCCCCGCAAGCCGTCGAGATCGACGTCAAAGGCGGCGGCAAGCCGAGCTATCTCACCTACGACGGAAAACCGGGAAAGCCCGTTGCTGGTGGCGCGAGCCGGGCGACGGGAAGCACGAGGAGGGGGCGGCAGCCGGCGCAGTCGCCGCCGGATCCCACGCTGGCCGATGTTCCGGCCGATTATCGTGACCCACAGCCGTTCGCATTTCAGAAAGGGGACGTGGTTGCCCTTCTCGGCAGCGGCCTGGCGGATCGGATGCAGCACGACGGTTGGCTCGAAACGCTGCTGCAATCGCAACTCGTCGACCAGCAGGTCCGCTTCCGCAACATGAGCGCCAGCGGCGACCGTCCGAACCACTATCCGCGCAGCGCCGGGCAGGTGTCAATGACCGCCTATCTGCGGCACGTACGGCCCACGGTCATTTTCGCGTACTTCGGGTACAACGAGTCGTTCGACACCAGGCCAGGCGACTACAAACAGCAGTTGCTCGAATTCGTAAAGCGGACGCGCGGTGCGAAGCCAAATGGCAATGACTTCCCGCGGATCGTGCTCTTCAGCCCGATCGCGCACGAGGATATGCACAGCCCCAACTTGCCCGACGGCCGGGCGCACAACGTACGGCTCGCCGCTTTGACGAGGGCGACGGCGGCCGCTGCCGAGGAAGCGGGGGTCGCGTTCGTCGATCTGTTTCATCCGTCGCTGGACCTGTTC
>JAJDEG010000770.1 GCA_029259895.1 Planctomycetota bacterium | reverse complement strand
GGCTGGCTAAAAGAATGCCGCCGCGTGCTGACCCGCTTCGAAAAGACCGCCAAGAATTTCGGCGGATTCATCAAAATGGCATTCATAGAACGTTACTTCCGCCTAATGGGAATCTGACTTTTCCGACAGAGCCTAGGCTTTGAATGAAGCGCGGAGCCTGGATGATGTCCTGTTTGTGGTGGGCGCGCCGTGACCGCCGGGCCGTTGTCGTTGGAGCATGTCTGCCGCAGATAGGAACTCCACGACGAATTGGCAACGCACATCGTTGTTGAATTCGCTTGTCGTTGCTGTCGTGGCGGCCGACGCTGCTAGAGGGGAAGTGCCCGCGGACGTGACAGGCACGGTCGTCGATTCAAACCGATTTCGCCGCCAAGGGAGGCGAGCTCCCCAAGAAAATCGCCGGGGCTATTCGCGTTGTTTTCGCATCGCGGTACATCGCAATGCACTGAAGTACCAGAGGTGGGACTCGAACCCACACGCCCTTGCGGGCACTGGATTTTGAATCCAGCGCGTCTGCCATTCCGCCACTCTGGCTTAGTTGTTTCAGTTTAACGACTTACGGCGATGCGCCCAGAGCCGCGGTTTTTCGTATTCTTGCGATTCGGCAAGGCAAAGCCGCGATTGCATTCCTTCCGGCGAGGTTCATTCGTAATGTCGCCAGGGCCGGGCAAACGGAGAATCTCTCGGCTGGTCAACGGTATCTCCAACTCCAAAAACTACGAAATCGCGGCGCAACGTGCAACTGGTTATGGCGCATCGACGTCGCGGAGAGTCGCCTCGACTTCCGCCCTCAGCCGCTCGCCTGCTGCGCGGACGAACCAGTCGCGCGGGTCGTTGTCTTTCGCGTTCGGAGCGTTCGTCCGGTTTACGGCATCCGCCTCCGTCGCTCGACGGGCGAAGTCTTTTGCCTCGGCGAGCTTTCCTTGTCCGCGAGCGACCAGGGCCGCCAAACGTAGCACGTCGGCCATGTTAGGAGAATCGTTGCGACGCTGGTCGTCGTTTTCAAAATCCGCAAGCGCCAGCGACAATTGCGTGGCGGCTTCATCGAGATCGCCCTCGCGAAAAAGCGCGGCGCCGATGACCGCATGCCGGCGGCCGATTGCTCCGGCAGACTGGGCTGCATCGACGGAAAGCGACCGCCGAGCGATAGCAATCGCGTCGGAATAGTTCACGTCGGCATGCGGGGTCAACACGATCGACCACACGCTGCGCGACGCGTCGGATTCCTGCTTGGTTGCCGCTTCGAGCAACGTCCGGCACGTCCGGCGATAACCGGCTAAATTGCCGGCCGCGACCTGCGCGATCGCCAGCTCATTGAGTACGACGACGTCGGCCTCGTCGTATTCGAGAGCCGTGGAAAAGTCGTCGACGGCATCGCTCCACTGCCTCAGCGTCGCAAACGTTCGCGCTCGATTGACGAGTACAATCGCATCGTTCGGCCGAATCTCCAGCGATCTGGAGAAGTCGCCGATCGCGGCATCGAATTCGCGTAACTGCACATGCGCTAGCCCGCGGCTGTTGTATGCCGTTTCGTAGTCGGCGCGCAATTCGATCGCCCGGTCGTAGTCGGCGACTGCCTCCGACAACCGATCCATATCTCGCATCACGGAACCGCGGTGGCGATAATACGACGCGTCGTGGGGCGATAGCGCGATCGCCCGCGTAAAATCGTCGAGAGCCTTTTGGTGCTGTCCAAGCTCGCGGTGCGCGGCACCGCGTCGGTCGAACGTTTCGTGGTCATCCGGTCGAGCAGCGAGCGCCGCGGAAAATTCGCCGACGGCAGCGTCCCACTTGCGCGACGCGGCGTAAGATCGGCCGAGTAAGATGCGGACTCGCGGGTTTCGAGCGTCGGCTTGGAACGCCTCGTCGAGCGCCGCTTTCGCCCGCTCGAACTCGCGCTGCCGCGACGCATTGACGGCAACCTCACACAGCGACCGGGCGAGTTCCTCGCGATAGGCGGGCACATCGTCGTGCGATTCGACCAGTGCTCGCTGCAACTCGGCAGCCTCTTCGAGCGTTGCATCGGAATCGTCCAAGTATTCCTGGTCGCGAAGCGTTGCGCCGAGGTTGAGCAACGAGCGGGCGAGTTCCTGTCGATAAGCGGGCTGCGCGGGATAGTCGCCCGCCAACTGTCGCTGAAGCAGTACGGCCGCGGCGAACTCTTCGGCAGCCTTCTCATCGTCGCCCATTTCGCCGTGCAACACGCCGAGATTGTTGTAACTGAACGCCAGCTCCTTGCGGTGCCACGGTTGTTCGGGGAATTCGTCGGCCAACGCCTTGCGTAGCTTGCGAGCGGCTTCGTATTCGCGCTCGGCATCCGCGAACCGTTTGCGGCGGCGCATCAAGAAACCCACGTTGTTGTGGCCGTGTGCGGCGGTCTCGCGGTCGCCCGGCTCGTCGCTTGTCTCGAGCGGCGGCAACCATTTCATGACGCGATCCAGCGTCGCTTGCGCGGCCTCGATTCGGTCCGTATCGATCTGAACGACGGAAAGATTGTTTGCCGTGTTGACCAGATTCTGTAATCGCTGGAGATCGTCGGGATCGGCGTGGAACAGCGGCGTCTGGATTTCGATCGCTCGCTGGAGCAATCGCTCGGCTTCGTCGAAGTGGCCCACGTCGCGGCGCTGCGTCGAAGCGTGGTAACACGATAAGGCCAGCTCCTCGAGCGCTTCACTCGACGCTTCGACTCCTTCGCCTTCATTGGCCTGCGCAAGTTCTTCGAGTACGTCGATCGCCCGATCGAAGGCTGCCCGCGAGGCTTCGTGCTGCCCCAAGTCGCGGTTGATGACCCCCAGCAAATAACTGACGCGGCCGAGTTCGAGCCGCGCGGCAGGGTCGTCGGCGTGATCGGCGACGAAGGCTTCGCAAAACTCCAACGCATCTTCGAGAATTTCGCGCCGCGTCGGGCCAAGCTGTGGAATGTGGGCGAGTCGCTCGCTGCCGACGCGACTGAGCATCCGTCGCACGGCTTCGATCGCCTGCGTCAAACTGCGCTGCGACTTCTGCTGAGCGTCGCGAGCCACGATCATGCCCCGCGTGGCTCCGATGACTCCGGCGGCGAGCGAGACGACGAGTACGACCGCCGCCGCGACGGCAAACCGGTTGCGGCCGACGAACTTCCTGGCGCGGTAAGCGACGCTGTCGCGCCGGGCACGAACCGGCAAGCCCTCCAGATGTCGCCGCAAGTCTTCGGACAACTGCTCGACCGTCGCATAGCGGCGCTCCGGCTCCTTGCGCAGCGCCATGAGGATGATATTGTCCAGATCACCCGACAACTGCCGGCGCAGTCGGCCGGGCACCGTTCTCCGGGCCGCGCCGATGGCCTCGGCATCCAGGGCCTCTGACGAGGTTGTCGCAGCGGCAACGCTTTGGGCCGCGTCCGACGATCGCGGTCGCGTGTCGCGGAGCACGGCCGTACTCGGGGCTTCCGGTTCTTGCTCGCACACGGCCCGCTGCACGTCGAGCGGCGTTCGTGTCGCGACGTTGTAAGGGAGACGCCCGGTGAGCAATTGGTATAGGACGACGCCGAGCGAGTAGACGTCGCTGGCCGTCGACACAGCCTCGCCGCGAAACTGCTCGGGACTGGCGTAGTCTGGCGTTAGCGCAATATGCTCTGTTACCGCTTGCGTGGCATCGCCGTCGCCGATGCCGTCGCCGACGATCTTGGCGATGCCGAAGTCGATCAGCTTCGGCGTCCCCTGTTCGTCGACGAGAATATTGCTCGGCTTGAGATCGCGATGCACGACTGTGTGCTGATGGGCAAATTGCACGGCCGAGCAGACCTGGCGAAACAGTTCGACGCGCTGCCGCGTGGTTAGCTTTCGCGCGTCGCAGTAGCGATCGATCCGCTCGCCGGCGATGTACTCCATGACGAAGTACGGGCGGCCGTCGTCGCACGTGCCGGCGTCGTATAGCGACGCGATGTTCGGATGCTCGGCCAGCGCCGCGAGGATTTGCAATTCGTCGCGGAAGCGGCGGGCGAACTGCTCGGTATGCAGGCCGCGGTGGATGACCTTGATCGCCACGCGCTGGCGAAAATCTTCGGCTCGCGTGGCCAGCAACACGCTGCCCATGCCGCCTTCGCCGATCTGCCGCTCGACGGTATAGCGGCCGATCTGAGTTCCTCGTCGATGGTCGTCGCCCGTCGCATCGCTCGTCGCATCGTTCACGGCGGCGACTGCCTGCGGCGCGGCGTCCAAGAATCCGCCCGACGTCATCGTCCGATCCGCGGCCAGCAGCCGCTCGACTTCGCCGAGCAAGTCGCGATCGTCGCCACACAACTTTGCCGCGGCGGCGGCGCGCTCTTCGTCCGGGCGGTCGAGCACCGCGAAGAAGACCTGCTCGACGCGCTGCCAGCGGCGTGGATCCATGAAACGGTTCGAGAGAGATTGCAGCGAGTAGTGGCGGACAAAGTGGCGGCGGCGGGGATTCTCCGATGATACCTGCGCAATCGGCGCGGCAAAACCTTACCGAAAATCCGACCCGCTTGAAATTATTCAGCCAACTGCGTCTTTAGCCATGCCCTCGCCAGCCGCCAATCCTTTTCGACAGTCGACAACGACACGCCGAGCGCCTCGGCGATTTCCACCATTTCAAAGCCGCCGAAGAACCGCATCGTGACGACCTCGCTCTGCCGCTGATTCAGCCCGCCCAATCGGCCAATCGCCTCGTCGAGGGCCACGAGATCGACGCGGCCCGATTGCTCGACGGCGTCGACGACCCAATCGAGCGGCACGCGCTGGTAGTCGCCGCCGCGACGAATCGCGGCCCGGCTGCGAGCATGGTCGACCAGGATTCGGCGCATCGCCCGCGTCATCGCGGCGAACAGATAGCCGCGGCCTTTCATTTCGCCGATGCCGCCGCCGTCGAACAGCCGCATCGCCGCTTCGTGGACGAGCGCCGTCGGTTGGAGCGTGTGTTCGGGCCGCTCGTGGCGCATCAAGCCGCCGGCGATCGCGCGTAGCTCGCTGTAGACCAAGCCGAGCAAATCGTCGCGAGCACCGGCATCGCCTTCCTCAATCCGCGCGAGCAACGCAGTAACTTCGCCGGACGGCGACGGCATGGAAGGCTGCTCTGTCATCGAATCGGTCGATCCTTTTCAGTGCCTATCCCAAAACGGTAGGAGACGAGTCCTTTCGCCGACAGAATCGCTTGACAGTACTTTCGGCGAAAGGATTCGCCTCCTACAGTCTGCGGCAGACTCCGGTTGACGAAAAAACACCCATTGAATTCGCGCGAAATCGCGTGCCTCGCGCCACGATCTTCATTATAGTAGCCAGCACAGTATCGTGGGCGTGCGCTTCGGCTGCGTCATTCATCAGCCAATTCTTCCTTTCGCCGCCCGTCGATTCGGGTGGGGCCAGTACTGCGTTTCGCCGGTAGCCATCGAGTGCGCGTGCGCGGTCGCGCGTGCGTCGTTCGGCGGCGAAAACTCGCGATGATGACCTTAGCGGACCGTGACCTCAGCGGACCGTCCTCGCAACCGACCATTGGGCGATCGCCTTTTTTTGGCGTTTTTCGCTACGGGTTTTCCGCGTGCTTTACGCACGTAGTCGTGCGGCGATCCTCCGGCGGCCTATCCGTTCCTTGCCGGCTGAATCGGCGACGCTTTCGTTTGCCTCTCCAATACCTAGGATTCTTGCCATGTTTCGCGATCGAACGCCTTGGCGACATTTGCGAACTTTGCTGCGCGGCCCACTTGCTCGGGGCAAGAAGCGCTCCGTTCGGCAACGTCGCGCCCAACTCGAATCGCTCGAAGGGCGCTGTCTTCTCTCGGCCAATCATCCGGCGCTCGGCTCGTCGCCCGGTGCGGAAGAGTTGTCCGCCGAGACCGTGTCGGCCTTCACGAGTGGGATCAATGCGCT
>JAJDEG010000769.1 GCA_029259895.1 Planctomycetota bacterium | reverse complement strand
GCGAGGCCCACCAGTGCGATACGCCTCGTGCTGAATTCTGGTGGACCTCGCTATCGCTCGACCCACCCTACGCACACTTTGCTTATTCGCGAATCTTTCTTGAAACACGGAGACGCGGAGACACGGAGGAATTCAAAGGCTTGTCTTGGTCTTCTCTGTGACACCGTGTTTCCATTACTCATTTTGCTAACGAATGACCACACTTCGACTCGCCATTAACGGCGCTGCCGGCCGCATGGGACAGCGCCTGATCGCGCTTGGTTCGGCCGATGCTTCTTTGAAAATCGTTGCGGCGTTGGAATACGCCGGGCATGCGTTGTTGGGCCGCGATGGTGGGACGATTGCTGGTGTGGCCGAGTTGGGCGTGCCGCTGTCGGCGACGCTGGACGTGGCGGCCGAGGCGCTTATCGACTTTTCTACGCCGGCTGGGGCCGAGGCGGCGGTGCGTTTGTGCGTCGAGCGGGGGTTGCCGCTGGTGATGGCGACGACCGGGCTTACGGCGATGCAGCAGCAGGCGATTCGCGAAGCGGCGGCGAAAATACCCGTCGTCTGGGCACCGAGCATGAGTCTGGCCGTGAACGTCGCGATGAAGTTGGTCGACGTCGCCGGCCGGGCGCTGAAGGACCATCCGAGCGGTGCGGACGTGGAGATCATCGAGCGGCACCATCGCTTCAAAGAAGACGCACCGAGCGGCACGGCCCTGAAGTTTGGCGAGATCGTCGGCGGCGCGATGGGCCACACATCCGAGACGCACGGCCGCGAAGGGCGCGTAGGCCGGCGGCCGCACGAGGAAATTGGCTATCACGCCGTGCGGACGGGCGACAATCCCGGCGAGCACACAATCATCTTCGGATTGATGGGCGAAACGCTGGAAGTGACCGTGCGGGCCAGCAATCGCGATTGTTACGCCCACGGGGCGCTGGCGGCGGCGAAGTTCGTGGCGAAGCAGAAACCGGGACTATATGGCATGAACGACGTGCTGGGGCTGTAGCTCCTGCCCCCTATTCCCTGCCCCCTGTCCCCTGATCCCTGTTCCATGAATCCTTACCGCATGGCGCTGCCGCCGCGTGCTTGGGATGCCCGGCTCAAGCCGCGGCTGGTACGGTTGTTGCGGTTCTTTAGGCGGTGGAAGCGGGTTCGCGATCAGCGGTTGATGGCGGTCGAATTGCTGCATGGCGAGCGGCTTGCCGAGTTGCTGCGACAAGATTGCGGCGTGCTGATTACGCCGAATCATTCGACGCACGCCGATCCGTTTACGATGTACGATTTGGCCGACCAGGTTGGGCGGCCGTTCTATTTCATGTCGACGTGGCACGTGTTCGAGGCCCAGTCGCGCATCGGTCAGCGGATGCTCCAATGGCACGGCGTGTTTAGCGTCGACCGCGAGGGGAACGATCTGCGGGCGTTCAAGCAGGCCGTGAACATCTTGCAGACCGAGCGGCATCCGCTGGTGATCTTTCCCGAGGGCGAGGTCTACCACTGCAACGACAAAGTGACGCCGTTTCGCGACGGCCCGGCGGCGATGGCGCTCTCCGCGGCGCGGCGGAGCGAACGGCCGGTGATGTGCGTGCCAGTGGCGCTGAAGTATCGGTATCTCGACGACCCGATGCCGGAGCTGCTGACGGTGATGGATCGGCTGGAGCGCGAGGTATTTTGGCGGCCGCGGCGCGAGCGGCCGCTGGTGGAGCGGATTTATTCGCTGGCCGAGGCGCTGCTTGTGCTCAAGGAGTTGGAGTTCACGGGAGCGGCGGCAAGCGGGCCGATCGTCGAGCGGCTGCACGGTTTGGCGGAGCACGTCATGGCTAGCGCCGAGCAGCGATGCGGCATTGCGGCGGCCGCGGGCACAACGATTCCGGAACGCGTCAAAGGTGTGCGACGCACTGCACTGGAGAAGTTGGAGCCGCTCGACGAGGGCGATCCGCAGCGGGCCGAATTGAAGGACGTGTTGGACGACGCGTTCTTCGTCGTGCAACTGTTCAGCTATCCGGGCAACTACCTAACGGAGGAGTCGAGCGTCGAACGATTCGCCGAAACGCTAGACAAGCTGGAGGAGGACGTGCTGGGGAAGTATTCCGCGACGATCCGCAACCGCCGAGCGGTGACGGTTTCGATCGGCGAGCCGATCGCCGTGCCGAGCGAAAAGGGGAGCAAGAACGCGGTTGGGGAACTGACGGAGACGCTCGAACGGCGCGTGCAGCGGTTGCTCGACGAGTTGAACGGGGTTGGTGGCGGCGGTTTTTAACCACAGAGGACACGGAGGACACAGAGGGGAGAAGGGAATTCGTCGTTTCGATCGGCAAGTGAAGGAAGGACCGATTCGGGATCGATGACGATTAACCATTTGGTTCGCGTTTTTCGTTATTCACTCTTTCTTCTCGGTGTATTTCTCCGTGCCCTCCGTGTCCTCCGTGGTTAAATCGTCCGCCGTGATCGGGCCGTCGTTCTTAGGGGCGAGGATGGATACGGCCGAGCGGATTTCTTCTTGATTGGCACCCATGGGGAGCGGTTGACCGAAGCGGATCGTGACTTTGTAGGGCCAGCGGCGGGGCCATTTCCAGAGGACGCGGCCGCGTTCGTAGCTGAAGATGCTGCCCCAGAGCTCGTCGAGATAGGCCGGCACGATTGGGACCGTGGCCTCTGGTACTGTGGCCTCTTGGGCAATCGTTGCCGCGTCGTGCATGAATGGTTGGAGTTCGCCGGTGCGTGTAATGTTGCCTTCGGCGAAGATGCAGACGAGTTGGCCGGCGCGGAGGGCTTCGATCACTTTGCCGCGGGCGGCAGCATCGTTTTGGATCGGCGGCTGGCAGGGGATCACGCCGGCGATGCGGCCGAAGACGCGCAACGGGCGGCTGCTGAGGTGGCGGGAATCGACGACCAAACGCAGCGAGCGCGACGAGCTAATCATGAGGAACAGGCCGTCGAGCCAGGTGACGTGATTGGCGACGACGATTGCGCCGCCGCGGTGGGGGACGGCTTCGCGATTTTCGATGCGGACGCGGTAGACGGTGTGGGCGAGGAGCCAGACGACGAGCCGCGCGGTCGCCCAAGGGAGCAACAGCAGGACGTAGAGCAGCACGGGAAGCGTGGCGACGCCGGTGACGAGGAAGATGGTCGTGGCGTCGAGTTGTAGCGGACCGTGAAGGACGTAGAAGACGGCGGAGACGATCAACATGCCGGCGAAGGCGAGAAAATTGCCGGCGGCGAGGATCGTGCCGCGGGTTTCGCTGGGGCTGCGGTCTTGCATGTAGGCGGCCAACGGGACGCTGAATGCGCCGCCGCTGGCGCCGAGCAGGAACAGCCAGAGCAGATAGCCGCCGCTGACGAAGTTGAGGAGCATGGCGAAGAGCGCGACGCCAGCCGCGCCGAGCGGAACGAGGCCCAGTTCGACGTTGCCGCCGCTCAAGTAGCCCGCCAGAACGCTGCCGGCACCGACGCCGATGGCGAGTACGGCCAGGGCGGTGGCGACTTGGGTTTGCGAGCGGCCGAATTCCTCGACGACGAGGGCATCGACGTTGAGTTGGGCGAGCGAGGCGACCGCCCAAAAGAAGGCGGTGCCCAGCGCGACGCGGAATAATCCGGGATGACGAGCGAGTTGTACGAGGTCGGCCAGCGCGGCGCGGAGGAAGTTCTTGGGGAAGACGCGCGTGGGGGCGGCGGCGGGCGCGGCGGCGATCGTGAGGCTGGCGAAATAGCCGACGACGGCCACGCCGACTAAGGCGGAACCGCTGGCGGCGATGCGCAACGGCGTCGAATCGGCGGTGAAGACGAACAGGAAGCTGCCTGCGCCGGTGCCGATGACGGTGGCGAGAATGGTGGTGAGGCCCATCAGGCCGTTGGCGGCGGAGAGGTCGCGGGGCGGAAGCATTTCAGGCAGCGAGCCGAGCTTTGACGGGCCGAACAGGGCGCTTTGCGTCCCCATAGCGAAGAGGACGGCAAATAGCAGAAACATGTTGCCCAAGGCAATCGCCGCGACGCCGCAGAGCATCAGCGCGATCTCGGCGGTCTTGCAGGCGACGATGATCTTGCGCTTGCTGTAGCGGTCGGCGACATGGCCGGCCAGGGCGGCGAATAGCAGGTAGGGGATGACGAAGCAGGCCAGGCCGACGGAGAGAGCCAATGCCGCGCCTTGAGCGTTGTCGTCGCCGAGCCGCTCTTTCGCCAGCGGCACGACGAGCCAGCGGAACATATTGTCGTTGAGCGCGCCGAGGAACTGCGTGACGAGGAGGCCGAGGAAGCTGCGCGAACGGAGTTGGGAGCCGGAAGGCTCGCCGGGCGATGGCGATGTAGCCGGGACGAGAACGCCGCCGGAATCGTTTGCGTCGTCGGTCGTCGGTTTGGGCGTGGGCATGAGGACGTATGCAACACGGCAGCGGGCTGCTACGTAAACTGTTCGGTAAATCTCATGGAAACACGGAGACGCGGAGGCACGGAGAACGGGTCACGCTGTTTCATCGGGTCGTCAGTTCGCCCCTTCTACTCCGTCGCCGCCGGCCTTGCAAGGAGCGATATCTTCTAACGTACGCTCAATAAGTTCGCGTTTCGGCCGGATTTTTTGTCGTTGATGAATACGCTGGCGGTGATGTGCATGGCGTTTTCTAAACGCATTGCGTAACACGCTGCCATTTCTGGTTCCGTCGCCGACGCGGGTATCACGGTCATGGATGTATCCGTTGCCACGTCCATAGAAGACGCCCCTTGGGTACTCTGTTTTGTCCTCGGGTGACAGCGGTCGCCAATCCGAGCCGTCCATGGGCGGGGCAAGTGTACATCATTCTCGGCCCTCGCGATCAAGCACAGAGAGGTCTCGTCGATTCATGAAATCCGTGGTGGCAAGAACGGATTCGGCCGATTCTCCATCAAGCCAGGAGCGACAGACCTGAGTTGCGGCTTCGCATCCATTCACGACGACACACGCGGTTTCTTCCAGTCCGAAGTAAGGGCCAAGTCGATAGCAAACATTCGCGTCAACGAGAAAGACTTCCAAGAGCGGACCTCGCCATTCGCGTCGGCCACGGCCTCGATGAATAAAATCGACTTCTCGAGCATTACCGTTCGAGACTCCGAATGCTCCGGAAAAATCTCCATCGCGATAAGGACGGTAGCCTCGATTAAAGGCGTCGCGAATCAACGGCTCCAGGACTTCCTCGATAGGGCAACTATCGGGTTCAGTCCAATAGACTCTTGCCATCGCTCACTCCCCAATGATCTTCACCAACACGCGCTTCCGCCGCTTCCCATCAAACTCGTAATAGAAGATATGCTCCCACGGCCCCAGGTGTAGCTTGCCGTCGGTAATGGCGACGACGATTTCTCGGCCCATGATCTGACGTTTGTGGTGGGCGTCGGCGTTGTCTTCGCCGGTGCGATTGTGGAGGTAGCCGCCGGTGGCCGGGTCGCCGCCGGCGTTGAAGGGGACGAGTTCTTCCAGCCAGCGTTCGTAGTCGGCGTGCAGGCCGGATTCGTTATCGTTGATGAATACGCTGGCGGTGATGTGCATGGCGTTGACCAGGGCGATGCCATCGCGGACGCCGCTTTGGGCGACGAGTTGCTCGACTTCGGCGTGGATGGAGACAATGGCGCGGCGCTGGGGGACGTTGAGCCAGAGTTCTTTGGTCAGCGATTTCATGGAGTTGGTTTGTGGCGGGGATTTTTTACCACGGAGGTCACGGAGGGCACGGAGGAATATGAGGGAGAGTGGCAGAGAGGCGGTTGTTATCGTGTTTCAACGTTCTTTCTGTGGCGTCCGTTTTCTTTGGCGTTCATGGTTGAGTGAGCTTCGCGAGTTTTTTGTGCTCGTCGATACTGGGGTGGGCCGCGCGATTGGGGGAGGATTGCTTCGCGGGGGGTTAGTCCCAGGACTTTTTTCGGCGTTTCTTTTTGTCGGATTGTTCGGTTTTGGCTTGTAGGCGTCGTTCGCGGGATGCCCGGCTGGGTTTTGTGGGGCGGCGTTTTTTGGGGGGTGTGGCGACTTCTTCGAGCATCGCCCGGAGCTTGTCGAGGCAGTCGGCGGTGTTGCGCGGCTGGTCTCGGTAGCGGTCGCTGGAGATGACGATTTCGCCCTCGGTGGTGATCCGCGTTCGTTGTCGGGCGGTGAAACGCAGGCGGACGTCCTCGGGCACGCTGGTGTTGGCGGCGACGTCCCATCGGAGGACGGCTTTGCTGTTGACCTTGTTGACGTTCTGCCCTCCGGGGCCGCTGCTGCGGACGTAGGTGAACTGCAGCTCTTCGTCGGGAATAGTGATTCGCGAATTGACGACGAACATGGCGGGTGACTTCACGTGGGGTGCGTCGAACGGCTTGGGGCCGACCGATGGGCGGGCGGTCGCTTGGTGGGCCTCGTTTCGCTCGACACCACCCTACGTCGACTTCGCTCCACGTATCCTACATCGACTGCCCATGCTACATCGACTGCGAACGTTCACGACACGGCTGGCGGGCCGTCCGTTCACGCGGCGGCGAAGATTTCCATCATGCCGGCGACATCTTGCAGGTTTGCCACGAGGTGGTCCGGCTTGCTGGGCGCGAGGTCGTCGAGGGAATGCGAGCCGGTGGCGACGGCGACTGCCTTGGCGCCGATGACGCGGGCGCACTGTACGTCGAGAGGCGTGTCGCCGACGATCCAGACGCGGTCGGCCGCGTGATCGGCGGCGACACGCTGGCGGACGAGTTGCAGTGCCTCGCGGGCGACGCTGTCGCGGTCGAGGTGTGCGTCGCCGAATGCACCGAAGCGGAAATGGTCGAATAGGCCAAAGTATCCGAGCTTGAGCCGCGCGCCTTCGGCAATGTTGCCGGTGAGCAGGCCGAGGGTGACGTTCGGAAGTTTGCTCAGCTGGGCGAGCAACTCCGCGACGCCCGGCAGCACTCGGCCCGGTCGCTGGATGAGCGAGTCGGGCAATCGTCCCAGGTAGGCTTTTTGCAGACGCTGCCAATTTTCGTTCGAGTCGTCGACGCCGTGGACGCGAAACAGGTCGCCG
>JAJDEG010000768.1 GCA_029259895.1 Planctomycetota bacterium | reverse complement strand
TTGACCGATTCTCGGTCACGGGCGTCATCTGGCGTAACCGGATTGGGGCGGGGTGCATGGTCCGCGACTGTTGCCCGGCCACCGCCACGCTTCGGCGGTTTCGGCTGCACAACGGTGCCCCTGCGCCACTGGTTCACGACGTGACTGGTCATGGCCAACGTGCCACCGAAAGTCGCCCAGGCGCTGGCCCGGCATTCGACGATCACGCTGACGATGGATCGATATACGCACTACTTGGGCATGGGCGATTTGGTGGAGGCGGTAGGGAGGTTGGCGGGGAAGAATGAAATGCCTTCGGCGATACGTTGAGACGTTTCGGATACGGTTGAATTGCGTTTTCGCCGTCGAGTGCCCTTAAAAAATCTCGGCACTCGGCGAGAATCGTTCGCTCTTTCCCGTGCGCCGACCTTCGACGGAGAAAGTGACGCCTTGGAATCAAGCCTCTGCGCACGTCACCTAGTGTACGGGTCGACGATCAGGGGGATACAATCTGGCTATGTCGAAGGAAAGTCGAAGTGTCGCTCCGTCCGACGTCGTTCCCTTTGGGGCCGATCATTTTGCAACGACGCGCTGGAGCATGGTCGTTTCCGCTGGTGGGCGTTCGTCCCCGGCGGCGCGAAAGGCGCTCGAAACTTTGTGCGAGTCCTATTGGTATCCTCTATATGCCTTCGCGCGGCGCCAGGTCGCCAGCGTCGGCGAAGCGCAGGATGCGACCCAATCCTTCTTCGCCGAGTTGCTCAAAAAGAATTACGTCGGCTCGGCGCGATCGGAGCGGGGGCGGTTTCGGGCGTTCCTCATCGCGGCCTTCAAGCATTTCCTGTCGAAAGAACGGGCCAAGGCGCGGGCGAACAAGCGCGGCGGCGGGCGAATCGCGATTTCGCTCAATTTCGATGCGGCCGATTTGAAAATGGACATCGAGCCGGCATCCGGTTTGACCGCCGAAGAACTGTACGATCGTCAATGGGCGATCGCGCTGTTGGATGAAACCATGTCGCGACTGCAAACCGAATTCGAGCAGTCTGGCAAGGGAGACTTATTTCGCGAATTGAAGTGCTACGCCATCGGCGATCACGGCGATCACGGCGGCGCGACGTACGCCGACGTCGGCAAGAAACTCGGATTGTCGGAAGGGGCTGCGAAGATGGCTGCATCTCGGCTGCGACGGCGTTATCGGGAGTTGCTTCGCGAGGCGATATCCCAAACGGTTTCTGGCCGCGACGAGGTCGACGAGGAGATATGCGAACTATTCGCGGCGCTGGCGATTTCGCCGAGCGGGAAAAAATAATGTTACGATTGGCTCAGTTTCCGTCAGAACAGAGTAGCGAAATGCCTTGACGGAGAATTGCCGATGACCGCCGCGAATACGTGTCCGAAGTGCGCCGCCGAACTGCCGGCCGACGCTCCCAGCGGGGTTTGCCCTAAGTGCTTGATGGCGGCGGGGTTGGAAAGCGAGCCAAGCGCGGAATCATCCGGCGAGCCGAAATCAACGGCGGCGATGTCGGGGTTCGTGCCGCCCGATCCGCAAGATTTGGCGAAGCACTTTCCGCAGCTCGAAATCCTCTCGCTGCTCGGCAAGGGTGGCATGGGCGCGGTCTATCTGGCGCGGCAACCGGCGCTCGATCGGCTGGTGGCCGTGAAGATTCTCCCGCCGGAGGTCGCAGGCGATGCGGCCTTCGCCGAACGGTTCACGCGCGAAGCGCGGGCGCTGGCCAAGCTGAGCCACCAGCATATCGTGCAGGTGTTCGACTTCGGGCAGGCCGACGGCCTGTTTTACTTCATCATGGAGTACGTCGACGGGGCGAATCTGCGGCAATTGATCGCGGCCGGTGATCTGGCGGCAGGGGAAGCGCTGGCGATCGTGCCGCAGATATGCGAAGCCTTGCAATTCGCCCACGACCAGGGCGTCGTGCATCGAGACATTAAGCCCGAAAACGTCTTGCTGGACAAGCAGGGGCGGGTGCGGATCGCCGACTTTGGACTGGCGAAAATCTTGGGAGACGCGCCAGCGGACCTCCACCTCACCGGCACGCAGCAAGTGATGGGAACGCCGCACTACATGGCGCCGGAGCAGATGCAAGGCTCGCACGCCGTCGATCATCGGGCGGACATCTATTCGCTGGGCGTGGTGTTCTACGAGTTGCTGACCGGAGAGCTGCCGGTGGGGCGATTCGAGCCACCGTCGCACAAGGTGCAAATCGACGTGCGGCTGGACGACGTCGTGCTGCGGTCGTTGGAAAGCCGGCCGGAGCGGCGGTACCAGAGTGCCGGTGACGTGAAGACGGACGTCGAACAGATTCGAGAAAGCGGCGCGGGCGACGAACATGAGGATTCCGAGGCGTCGTCCACTTGGGATCAAGACGATTCCGACGATACCGCGTCGCGATGGGCAAGCCTAGGCGCTGACGGGCTGCCGAGCTTACTGAAGTTTGCTCTGTTCAGCATCGTCTATTTCCTGGTCGTGTGGATCGCGTTGGGATGGCTATTCGATTTGCGCGAGTTCGGTGTCGCGGCAGGCGCAGCTCTCGCCGGAGGAGTGGCGTATTGGGTGCTACGCCGGGCGCGTCGCGCGTTCGGCATGCGCAAGCGGCGTCGCATTGGCAAGTGGAAGCGCGTCGCGTGCG
>JAJDEG010000767.1 GCA_029259895.1 Planctomycetota bacterium | reverse complement strand
ATGTAGCCAAACCGGCGGACAATGGCGGACGTTGGCCGACCGTCGTGGATTTTGGCCCTCGCCCCAACTACGCAACCGTGTACGAGATACGACGATCGTGGACGTTGGTGGAACATCGCCTGACCAGACTCGAAATCAGGTGCCGGGCAACCGGTTGAGGGTTCGAATCCCTTGCCCTCCGCTTCTGTAAGTCCTTGCCGCAGGTTAGCTAACGTCAAACGGGGTCGCCAGTTACGGCGACCCCTTGGCGTTTGGTGGTGGGGTTTCTTGGGTGCAAGTTGGTGCAAACTGTGCCGCTGGGCGGCGAGTTTGATGGCACCAATGTGGGCACCTTTTCGGGAGGCTCGGCACCATAGTCGGCACCTTTGCCGTCGGCGTTCACGCCAAGCAGTTTTGTTGACCGGGCGCGATCGTCGCAAGTAGAATCGAGAATGCCCATTAGTTCTTCGCTGAATGAATAACGCGCGCCGGCTAGCGTTTTGTCGAGTGGCCTCCTTGTTTGCCGTTTTGACGCCGCCGCTTGACGACCATCTTTTCGTTTAGAGTTCAGCAGTTGTCGCACGCCGTTCGGAAGCCGACGCGCTGCGCCCGCGAAGAACCAGCGTCCGTGCCGCATGTTCAGAAACTTCCATTGATTCTATACCACCATCAGCGGGAAGTGATCCCTGGCCATGAAAACCAAACGACCCACGATCGCGGCGTGCATTAAGTTCGTTCGTCTCTGCCTTGCCGCCGCGTTTGCCCGTCGCGCCACGCATCAAGTCGTCGGCGTTCTTGCGATCGGCGTGTTCTTCTGGTCGACTCGTCCCGTCTCGGCCGAGATTTCATCGGTCGCGTACTTCAGCCAACACTTGGAAGACATCGTCAGCATGAACCCGCCTGTGATCGAGCCCCGATTTGGGAGCCGTGCCGACCAAAGGTCCGAAGCGGGGCGGGCAGCGACGTACGGTACGGTTGGCAGTCCTTATCAGACGCACGAATTCGAAGTCAGCGTTACCGCGGAAAAGAACGTCGCGCCTAATGTTCCCGTGAAGATGTCGAGTTCGCAGGTGCATCGCTTCAATATGCTGGGACTCGAAGAAACGTTCTGGTGGAAATCGGAAGCGACCATGAACAATTCGTCGATCTACAGCGATTCACTGTCATTCGTGACGAGGAATCCGACTCTTCCTCCGCTGATCACCGCGGAATACTACTTCCGACTGACAGCGTGGGATAATCAAATCATCGATATTCGGCCGGATGAGGAGCCATTCTACCGGATTGAGGACCGCATTCGCTTCAACGCCAACGCGACTGGATCGGGAAGTTCATCCATCGCATTCGACAAGACAATTTACGACATCCATGCGACTACGCCGGTCTCAACCGAGTACAGCGTGTTAGAGGGCGATGTGAACTTCAGCAATCGCCCTCTCATTCCAGAGGAAGAGCAGTACCACACACTGACGGTTGAGTATGAGAGAGTTCTGGAATTTGGCAACATCGTCGCTTATCTCGCTAGTGTGGATGTGTCGCTGTACGTCGATTCCACGCATAAGTTCTTTAACGACGGCCCAGGGCTGAATCGGTTTCTCCGAGGCGATACCTACCTGAACGTCAGCAATTCGCTGGACATCGTGGGCATCCTGATTCGCGATGAAACCGGCGCGATCCGTACCGATGTCGACGTGACTTCGGCAGAGGGCGTGAACTTTCCGCTGCTTTCGGCGCCGATCACGATTCCACAGCGGCCGATTAGCAACGTGATTCTCAGTCCGGTGGCAGCCACGGAGAGTGCTCTGGGCACGTTCAGCGGCGACGTCGTGCTGGAAAACATGATCGACCAATCGGGCCTCGCCAAGTCCTTCGTCAACGGCGAGACGTCGTTCGACCAGTACGTCTTCGAGGGAAACACGCCGGCGGCCGACGACGACTATAACGGCTACTGGCAGAGCTTCATCACGGACGCCGACGAGTATCCCGGCGTGCTGGACTTCGACCTGGGCGACGAATACCTGGTCGATCGGATCGCCCTATGGAACGGGACGGCGGACGATGTCGAGGCGTTCGTCGCTCTTTCGCCGACGGGGCCTTGGGAATCGGTCGGGACGTTCGCGCTGGAAAACCAGAACCCGCTGCTCTATCCGCTCGTCGAACCGCAGATCCTCGACCTGGCGGGAGAGCATCTGGCGCAGTACCTGCGGCTACAGGTGAACTCGGCCCATACCTTTTATTCATTTGCTGGCTACGATTTCAAATATGCCATCATTCGAGAAATCGCGGTCAGCGCGTCGTCCACTTCAGATTCTTCGGGCTTGCCGGGCGACATCAACCTCGACGGCATCGTCGACGGGCGCGACGCGGCCGAGTTTGCCAGGTATTACGGAATGCCGAGCGGCGGAACTTGGACCACGGGCGATTTCGATTTCGACGGAGCGATCACGTCGGCGGATTTGGCGATCTTGCAAGCGCATCTTGGACAGTCCATCGCGGTCTCGCAATCGGCAGCGGCCGTGCCGGAGCCGTCTAGCTTCTCGCTTTTCGCTCTCGGTTTGCTGGCCGCGACGGTGACGTCGTTCCGCCGCCGGCGCCGATTCACCGATGAAGCGGCGGGAAACGGGTTGCGAGTTTGAATCTCGTGCCCTCCGCTTCTGTAAGCCCGACCTATTCATCCTCTTGGCGTGAGGAGATGAAAACATCGCGTGAGTCTCGTGGTTTCATGGGTTGTTGGACCACTTCCATGAACCGCCGGGAGGTCACGCGATGGGTGAATCGCAGGGATGGTTATTCGAGCCGACTTTCAATC
>JAJDEG010000766.1 GCA_029259895.1 Planctomycetota bacterium | reverse complement strand
CCACAGTTCCATCCGCCGCGCCTGCCGATTCGGCGGCGTTGGTGGTTCGTGCCGCGGCGGTTGACGCAGTGCATGCCCGCGATGTGGCGGGTGATGGCGTTGCCGTCGCTCAGAGGCGCATCGCGCGGCCGGCGATTACCCTACGTCGGGCGGCCGATCGAAACGCCGCCGATCGAATGGCCGTCGACCGAACGGACGACAGGCGGTCCGCCTTGTCCGCCGAGGGGACGAGTCGCCGTTTGGTGACGACGTCAGTTCGCCGCGTGCTCGGCGAGCTGCGCGGTGATCGCGCCGACGAGATGATTTAGACCGGCTCCGGTGACGGCCGAAATGGCGAGCGCGTCGCGGCCAGTTTCTTCGGCGAGTTGGTCGCGGATTTCTGCCGCCCCGGGGAGTTCGGACTTGGTGACGACGAGAATCTCCGGGCGCTGGCCGAGGCTTTGGTCGTATTGCGTGAGTTCGTCGCGGATGGCGCGGTAATTGGTGAGCGGGTCGCTGCCGTCCATCGGAGCCGGCTCTACGAGGTGGACGAGAATTCCGGCGCGTTCGACGTGGCGGAGGAATTCGTGGCCGAGACCGACGCCTTCGTGCGCGCCTTCGATGAGGCCGGGAATGTCGGCGACGACGAACGAGTGGTCGAGATCGACGCGGACGATGCCGAGGTTGGGGTGTTTGGTGGTGAACGGGTAGTCGGCGATTTCGGGCCGGGCGCGGGAGAGGCGGCTGAGGAGCGTGCTCTTGCCGGCGTTGGGTTTGCCGATGAGACCGACGTCGGCGATGACCTTGAGTTCGAGGACGAGGCGGCGATGCTCGCCTTCGCCGCCGGGCGTGAAATCTCTCGGGGCGCGGTTGGTGGACGACTTGAAGCGGATGTTTCCCTTGCCGCCACGGCCGGCTTGGGCGGCGACGATCTCGTCGCCAACGTTGACCATATCCTTGAGGACGAATCCGCCGCGGGTGTCGATGACGAGCGTGCCGGGCGGGACGGGAATTATGAGATCCTTGGCGGAGCGGCCGTGGCAATCGGAGCCCATGCCGGGCTGACCGTTTTCGGCGCGCCATTGCTGGCGATGGCCGACGTAAGCGAGATTGTCGACGTGATCTTCGGCGCGGAGGATGATGCTGCCGCCGTCGCCGCCGTCGCCGCCGTTGGGTCCGCCGCGCGAGATGAACTTCTCGCGACGGAAACTAACGCAGCCGTCGCCGCCGCGGCCGGCTTGGACTTCGATTTCGACGCGGTCGACGAACATGGGGCGGGAACGGGGGTCGGGGGCTAGGGGCTGGGGGTCAGGGAGCGGAAGAGGGCATTCGGAGCTTGCGGGGCATGAAAAACGGGGATGTTCCTTTTTTTGGACTAGGAACATCCCCGGCTTGGATTCGCGCGGAACGTTTGCTGGGGCGCTAATTCGCGCTGGGCACAACGTTGCTGGGCACAACGTTGATGCGGCGGCCTTCGCGGTCGAATTCTACTTTGCCGTCAACGAGGGCGAAGAGGGTGTAGTCTTTGCCTTTGCCGACGCCGCGGCCGGGGTGAAACTTCGTGCCGACCTGGCGGACGAGGATGTTGCCGGCGCGTACTTCTTGGCCGCCGAAACGTTTGACGCCGCGGCGCTGGGCGTTGGAATCGCGACCGTTGCGGCTGGAGCCCTGACCTTTTTTATGTGCCATGACCTGTTCCCTGTGAGCTTTGACTTGAATTGATGGTCGCGCGGCGCTGGCTGGCGACATTGCCTGGCAGCGGATGCGCGATCGACGCGGCGGCGGTGAATTCACGAGTGGGCAAGCCACCCGCCGCACCCTGATTTGCTCAGCCACCCTGATTCGCTCAGCGGCGCGTCGATAGACCCGGCATTATGGCCGCCAGACCCACTCGTAGTCAAGCTCGCCGGGGACGCCGTAGCGGATTTCGCGCTCGTTCTCGGCAAACTCGTCGCCGGGCCGCCAGAAGTTTAGTTTGAGCGTGCGTTGGACGAACTTTCGGCCCGTGGCGGGGGGGGTGTCGGGTCCGATGGCGTCTGGATTGTCTTCCCACCGGTAGGCGTTGGTGAGGCCCTGGACGTAGATGGAAAAGAAATCGGTTCGCGGGTCGATGTCCTCCCAGGTGACGACGCCCCAGACGCTGCGGTCGATGCGGTCGGTCGAGAGGGGGATGGTCGTTTGGGCCATCTGAACGGTGTTGAGCAGCTTGCGATTGGGGTCTTCGCGGCGTTGGATTTCTGGCACGGCGACGGGGATTAAGTGGTCGACGTAGGCTTTCGGCGTGGCGAGTTGGTGGGATTCGAGAACGAAGAGCGGAAAGAACTTGATCGCTTCGCGCTCGGTTTCGGATGGGTCGATCGGGAGAACGACCTTGTCGGTCAACTCGACGGAGAAGGTGCCTTTGGGAATCGTGGTCTGGACCGCGCCGATTTCGGGACCGAGCGTGACGGTTTCGTCGGCTTCGCGCTGTTTGGGGCGGAGTTGGGCACCGTTGTTCTTCACGCGGTAGACCATGTACCAGATCAGCTTGCGCTCCATCTTGCCGGTGGCCTGGGGCACGTCGACTTCGATCATGCGGAGCGGTTTGAACGTGAATTCGACGTTCCAGATCGTGCGGCGAAATGGGACTTCCTTGGCCAACGCGGCTAGCGTTTGCGTTTCGGCGAGGTAATTCGGCGTCCACGGCAAATCGGGAATGCCGTGAAGCAGGTCGACCATGTCGTGGCGACTGACCGTTTCGTCGGTGTCGCGGAGAATCGGGATGGTCGTTTCCACGCCGGGCGCAAGCTTGCGGTAGGGGCGTTTCGCCGCAGCGTCTTGGGCGCGCGCCGTGGCGAAGGCGGCCGAGATGGCGACGGCAAGCGTGAGGAGCGTTTTCATGGCAAGCGGATGCCTCATTCCAGTTCCCTTGTGTCCGATATGCTTGTGTCCGATATGTCCGATTCGCTCTGCTCGGTGAGCGGTCGCACTGGCCGTGCGGCCGTCGAGCGATAAGCAGCGATAAGCGTGGCAAAGTGGGCTATACAGGAAGCCCTTAGTATAATTGGCGTTGCGAGCGCGGGTCAAGAAAGTTTGGCGGGTTTCGCGTGCCCAAGGGAGTGGGCGCGGCCGCGTGACGAGACACCGTCCGCATAATTGATTCGACCGGTTGAGGCGAAGCTATTGCGGAGGCGATTCGGCGGGGTTACGCGATCGGGACGGTGCGTACGAGATTCGAGCGATTCGTCCCCGGGGCTGGACTCACCGCCGGCCTCATGCGGCCGAATCAGACTTTCACCAGCCGGGCTTTCTTGGCCGATTCGGTTTGCTTGTTGCAGAGGACGACGGCGTCGCGGGCTAGGTTGCCGGCGAGGATGTTGGAGGGCTTGCCCGTGCGGACGCAGCGGGTGACTTCGCCGATTTCGGCGGCAAATCCGTCGAGAGGGTCGCCGCTGCCGAGTTTTGGGCGGTGGGTTTTGCCGTCGTTGGTGATGATCGTGAGCGGCATCGTCACTTCCGGTTTGTCGGCGATGACGGAGAAGTCCATGATGGCCGTGGCCTTCTCAAAATGGACCTCGAAGCCGTGGGTGAAGGAGCGACCGCTCTGGTTGATTGCGCCGCTGGTGGCGGTGACCGTGACCGACGGGTCGTCGAACAGGAACAGGCTGTTGAAGAACTCGACGACTTCACCGCGCATGCGGCCGGTTGTGAAGACGGAATTCGGCATGCCAAAGAGCAGGCGGATGTAGTGCGCGTCGTGGATGTGCAGGTCGAGTAGCGGGCCGCCGATGACGTTGGGATCGTAGTAGTGCTTGAGCCATTGCGGGTCGGAGGTGATCCGCTTGAAGTTTCCGCCGAGCAGCCGGCCGTACTTCTTGCTCGTGACGAGCTTGTGGACGAAGGCATATTCCGGGAAGAACGGCAGGACGTGGCCGATGAGCAGCGTGCGTTTGCACTTTTCGGCGGTGGCCACCATTTTATTGGCGTCGGCCGAGGTCAGCGCGATCGGCTTTTCGCAGAACACGTGCTTGCCGGCCCGCAGGGCTTTGAGAGCCGTGGCGGCGTGGGCGGACGGCGGCAGGCAGATATCGATCAGATCGACCTTGGCGTCGGCGATCATGTCTTCGAGCCGTTCGTAGCGGGCGATGCCGGAGAGGTCCATCTTCTCGCCGCGGGGGCCGAAGTTGCCCTTGATGGTGCGCCAGTCGCCGGCGAGGCGGGTTTTGTCCTGCTCGCAGAGGGCGACGACTTTGGCCCCTCGCTGCCGCTGGTACGACAGGAAGTGGATCATGCCCATGAAACCGATGCCGGCGATGCCTACGTTCATAACGGGGGTTGGGGGCTGTGGGTTTGAGGCTGGGGAATTTGGTTGGGACTGGCTGTTTTAGCCGTGGCGGGGCGGGCGCACAACTGGCCAACGTTCGAGCAGGACAACGGGGACTCGTTGATGCGGAGTTGCGCAATACAATGCGATCTTAGAAGCTCGCCTCGATCGCGCTCGTTTTTCCCCAATCCCTGTCCCTCACCTCCAGTGCTTTGCACTAGCTTGATTTGGTCGTCGCCGCGAGAATTCGGGCGGTTGAATCCCGGCGGATCAATGCGTGACGGTGGCCCGCTCGGCAGATTGTTGCGGCCTTTGCTCGGAGAATCCGGTGGGCACAGCCGACCCTACTTGGCTAACGAACGAGTGATTGGCCTCATGTCGATTGGCGAATCCGTTTGCGAAGGGGTTCGCGTCGAACAGTCAAGCGGGATGGGCTGTGCCCACCCGGACATTCCATTGCATCCCGCGTTGCGAGGCGGTTAGCGATGGCGGTTCGTTTGGCGTCGTTGTCAGGCACGGGCGTGCCTAATCTACTTGGCTTTCAACGGACACGCGAGCGTCGCCATGCGGCTGCGAGAATCGCGCCGATGCACATCAAAGACCACGACGTCGGCTCCGGCACGCTCGTGGCGATTTGCGACGTTGAGCCACCGTCGTCTTGCGACACGGACCCATCGTCGCCGAAATCAAGGTATCGCTGTAACGTTGCCAAATCGGCAAGCGACACGCGACTATCTCCGTTGAAGTCGCCCAGCGACCAATTCACTTCCGGCCCTGTCCGCCCGAGATTCGCCGCGACGATCGCCACGTCGCCGCGATCGACGCGGCCATCGCGGTTCGCGTCGCCATGCGTCGGCAACGAAATATCGTTGGCGATGGCGATCGCCGTCGGGTTTTGCAGCCCGGTCACGACGTCCTCAAAAAAGGGCGTATTGCCGGACATGCCGGAGCGTTGGATTGTGCCCAGTTCGGAGTCGGTCCAATAAATTTCGCGCCGTTCGAAGTCCAGGGCGACGCCGAAAGGCACTTCGAGACCGCCGAGAATGATCCGCTGATTTTCGCCATTCAATTCGGACCGCGCGATTTTGCCGTCGCCGCCGGCGGGACTTAGTTTGCGGGCATCGGCCCAGAAGAGTCCGTTTCCAAGTGGATCGACCGCCACGCCAAAGGGCTTTCCGAGCCCGCCGACGACGCCCGTGAGATTCGAGCCGTCGAGGTCTGCGCGGGCGATTCCTCCGGTTTCGAGCGAATCGATAGTCGGATCGATGTAGCTGAAATACAGCTTGCCGTGAAGGGCATCGACGGCGATGCCTTCGATTTCAGACAACCAATCGGCCTGGATGATCGGCTGCGGGTTGCTGCCATCGCGACGGGCCATGTAGACGGTGCTTGGCGTTGCGTCGTCGCCAAGGTCGGTCCAGTAGATATTTCCGCGCAGCGGGTCGATCGCCACTCCGGCGGGATTCGTCAATTGACTTACCAACGGTGCGAACTCGCCCCCGCGCACGCCGCCCTCGCGAAGTACGCCGCCGGGAGTCGGCGCGCCGAGCGGCAACACATCGGACCACAACAGCCGGTCGCCGGCGGCATCGACCGCGATGCCGCGGCTCTGGAACGACTCGAAGAGAAGAACGGGCGCTTCACCGTTGTCCGCTTGCGATCGAATGCCCACCGCGTCATTCCAAAACAATTCGACGGCCAACGCGACATGAGACGACGCGAGTATTGAAAGCGCCGACAGAAATGCAAGAATAACCCCGCGCATCATGACTCTCCCGCGAACGAAATGTGAACCGAACCCTACCCCCGAAGTGACTCGCATTCTATCCTCGCGCGTTGCGGGAAGCAAACTTCGCGAATAAACTGTCATTCCACCGTGCAACATCAACGAACGGTTATTTGTCCGCCACGTTCACGAATGCCTTCAGCGCCGTTTTGTCCTCGACGAGCAGCCGCATCCGTCAAGCAGGTTGGGCTGCGCCCACGGTTCATTTCATTTCATCCGGCGTTGCGCGACGAAGCGTTTGATTCCCTGTGGATCCATGCGTGACGATGGCCCGGTCGGCAGATTGTTGCGTTTTTTCTCGGAGATTCTGGTGTGCATGGCCTACTTTACTTGACTATGCGCTTTCTAACTTTGGAGACGAACGTTGACGAGCGAGCATCATTATCCAGTCGGCGGGCCGCGACGTTTTGGTCGTTTCGCCTTCGTCCTGTTCCTATTGGCGACTCTCATCGCTGGATCGGCCGCAGCGTTCTATTGGATGGAATCGTCCGAGGAGCGAGCCGTCGCGCGACTCATAGAGGGAGGGGCTAACGTCGTGTACGTAGAGAGCGACTTTGCGACCTACTGCACTGTGTTCGGACTTTTTTCGGCGGACGACGTTAATTGCTTGACCAACGTCCGCGAACTGACTGCGACCGGAAACTCAATCACTGACGAGCATTTCCGCGGCTTGACTGCGTTACAGGGATTGCACTCCGTGTGGGTGACGAACGTCAACGTGGGCGACCCCACGCTGGAGGTGCTTAGGATCGGCCGGGAAATAACTTCCGTGTTTGTTACGGTATTACGAACCAGGGCGCGGTGTAATTCAGTTGTGGCAGGAAGCGGTTGAACTGAATGGGATTCCGCTCGAGGAATTCGCGGGTGGCCTTGATGCCGCGGTC
>JAJDEG010000765.1 GCA_029259895.1 Planctomycetota bacterium | reverse complement strand
GGGAAGGCCATTGCAGAGCGGTGACATCTGTGCCGCGGGGCGGCGAGTTTGATGGCACCATCGCGGACACTTTTTCGGGAAGCTTAGCACCATTGTCTGTCAACACTGCGCGGCTGGCTGCGATCGTAAGCGTGCGAACTTTAACGAGGCTCCCGTGATCGCCGAATCTTGTAACGAAGATGTTTGGACATCGGCGACGCCGCCGCAAGTCTGCACGGCTTTTCAGGGCGTGTCGATCGACAGGTATGGCGGCGCACGCAGGCGTGAGCGATAGGCTCTCAGCAGACGGCTGGAGAGGTCGTCATGAGCCTTTGAAGGAGTGTCGTAATCCGTGCTGTTGTGACGCGACGAGCGAGGAATGGCTCGTAGCGCCCGAGGCTCCTGTTGGCCTTGCCGCTCGACCCGGCCAAATACCGCGTCGGTCGCAGTGCTGTTCGGGCTCGATGCGGATGGTGAGTTGGCGGTCCGTGCGAAGATCGCCGCCGGTGTGGCGAACGGCGGCGGCGCGTCACCTAGGCTTGCTTGCAGCAACGCCAGGTCGAACAACGTGATCCGGCTGTCGCGGTCCAAGTCGCCCAAGCCGCGATGTTCGTTGACAGCGAGGCCGAAGTTGCTCGCAAGCTGCGCGGCGTCACCGCGGCCAACTCTTCCGTCACCGTTGACGTCGCCCACGAGAGCCCCTGCGTCCGCCGTGCCCGGGGAACCTTCGGGATCTGCCGTCGCACTGCTGCGCCAGTTGCCCGATTCGTTGTAATCGCCCTCGGTATCGACGACGACCAGAGTGAAGCCGAATCCGTCGGTTTTGGGATACCAATTTTGTTCGTAGCGGAATTGTTATATCACTCCGCCGCCGTCGTCAGTAAGCGTGAGCGTCTCGCCGTTACTGTCCAGGCGATTCGAGTTGTCGATCGGGTCGCGGTACTCCTTCGGAAGGGCGATGCCCGTTCCCCATCGCTGCTCGAACGCGGCGACGTTTCGCGCAATGACGATCCGCTGACCGGGGCCGACCATCGTACCGGCGTCGAACGTGTAGTTGATTCCGTTGATCGCATAACCACCCAGGTCGAGCGTCGCATTGGCGTCGACATTCATCAGTTCGACGAATTCAAAATCGTCGTCGAAACTGAATTCGAGAAGCGCTTCGTCTTTGCTCGGATCGGCCGGATGGTAGTTTACTTCCGTGATCCGCAAGGGAACTTCGACCGTGAACTGCACGGACGTCGGTGCGCTCCAAAGGTTGCTCACGCGGGTGCGCGCCGTGATCCGTTGGCTTTCGTTGATTGGGATGGGGCTGGTAAATAAGGTCCCAATGATCGCGCCGCCCGGACCGCGAGGGTCGCTGCCATCGGTCGTGAAGTAAGCCGGTGCCGTCGAAACTGACACTAACTCCCCAAGATGTAACTCGGGAAGAATCAACAGGTCGCTGCTGGTGTCGCCGACGTTCAATCCCTGAATCGCGAGAACGTTGACTCCGGGCTTGAGCACTCCGAGGCCCGCGGTCGAAATGTCGAACTCGACGAAGCCCGACGTGACAATGCCGTCGTCTCGTTGACTGGATGCGTTGGTTTGCCAATTGGGCGTTGCCGACGCAGCGGCGTCCCGCGACGCGCTGTCCGTTGAGATGCGCGACGAAGCCGTCGGCGTCGCCGTCGAGTGGAATTCCGGCCTGATCGCGCAAGCTATCCGTTGGCGAAATGGTCAGCCGGTACTCGCCGTCCGCGAGCGTGCCAGCGGCTATGTCCAGCGTGATCTGCGTCGCGCCGATGACATAACCGCGGCTGAGCGCGTAAATCGTGTCGTTGGCGTTGTCGAAAACGCCGTCGCCGCCGTCAGGGTTCGCATCGCCTGCTGCAAATTTCATAACAAAAACTCCTGTAGGATCGCTGCCGACGTCTTGATGCCTTGTTCGCTCGCCCACGTCGGCGGGTAGCCGAGCAACTGTTCTGCCGCGAGAAAAACACGCTCGCGTCCGTGCCGTTCAATCAGGGCGACCATCGCGGATGCCGATGGCCGCCAACTCAGAAAGCCGCCTTGCCCTCGCGGGCCATGAGGATTTGATAAATTTCGTCCGCCTGCGCGCCAGTCAGGTCAATGCCCTTCGCGACGCCGAAGCGATTGAGGATGGCTCGCGAGTCATCGAGCGTCAGGTCTAGACTCGCGGCCTTGTCGTTGATTCGCTGCAATTGCGCCTTGGTGGCGGGTCCGGAATCATTGGTAGCCACAGCGTCATCCGGGACGTGCGACCGCACAGGCTGGCCCTGTTCGGCAGCCACTAGCGTCGCTTCGACAGCCGACTGCATGTACGCAATAAAAGAGTCGGCTTGCTGCATTGTCAGGTCGGCGATCTTCTTGGCGTTGACGCGAGCAAGCTCGGCGGCGAATTTCGCCGGGCCGCTAAATACTTTCGGTGCCAACTCGCGGATAGTCGATTCCTGGATCGGGCTGCAATGATTCACGGACGCGGCCGATGCGTCCGATTCCGATGCGCCGGCGACAACCGCTGCCGCCCGGCCGGCGTCGGCCTTGCGGTTTTGCGCTGATCGTCGGTCAGCCGCGCGGGCCGCTGCCTCTTTGACCTTTTCGACGCGAGACAACTCGGCCTGCGCTGTCGCCGCTTGATCGCTGGCGATCTGCGCCTGCATGGCCAGCCGCTCGTCGTCGCTCATGGTTTTTTCCTGGAGCCGCTCGCTTGGCTTCAGTGCCGCGTAGTCGGGCGGGGCGACGATGTAGGCGCGAATCGCATCGGGTGTCGCGACATCCAGTCGCGGCGGAAGCATCGGAATCAATTCGCCGGTCTTCGGGTGAAGGACCGTCAGTCGCGTTTTCATTACGTTCGCGCTGGGGATCGCTTGGCCCGTCTTGCCTTTCGCGGGCTGGATTCGCATCAGTTCGAGATAGAGGCTCGCGAGCTTCATCAGGGTTTCCTTCCCCTTAGGAACCTTGTTGCCGGTCGGAGCTTTGCCTTTCCACTCGTTCTTCAGATGCGCGGCAAACACGAACGTCTCGAATCGCTCGCGAATCTCCGTGTAGAGAATGCGCTGCCAGAGCGACTTCACGTCGCCCCACATCAAGCCGCTCATGGCTTCGTACTGGACCTTCGTGTGGCCGAATTCGTCAGGGTTCGCGCGAACCCACTCGACCAGCCCCTCCTCAATTTCTTCGATGGTGTCAAGGAAGCCGACGCGGTATTTGCCCGGCTGAATCGACTGAATGTGCTGCCGCCATCGCAAATACAAATCGATGGGCGAATAATCGTCGCCAAGCCCGGCCGTCACGTCCACGCGGTCAAAATTCAGCATGTCAACGTAGGGTTCGCTGCTGCCTTCCGTGTCCCAGCAGAGCGTGGTGGCGTGCGTGGAATGGTCTCGCGTGCCGGGATCGACCGTCAGGCCGAACAGCGTCTTGCCGCTGCCGAATTCGCCGGTCACACCGACGATCGGAATGCGTCGGCCTTGCCATAGTGAACCGAACGCGCCGACCGATTGCACGGCGAGCGGCGGTGGCGTTCCGGAGCCGTTAGAGGACGTCGGTTTTGGTTCTGTCGCGGTCGCCATGATTGATCTCCGTGGAAAGAAAAGGTGATGGGGAGGGTAATGGTGATGGGGGTGATCGCTATCGTCGCCGGTCAAGCCATCGCTCTATGCCGGCTCGCATGTTGTCGAGCGCGTTTCGCTGGTTCGCTGTTACCACGCCAGTGTGGTCGATGGTTTCGGCAATGCCGCGCACTCGGTCGCCAACTGACTCGCCGAATTCCACGCCGGCAGTCGGCAGGTCGTCGATCATGGAGATGACGAGGTCGCACAGTTCCAATGCCTCGGCGACTTCGGGATCAGTCGCCGGTTCACGGTCGTCGCTTGGCTTGGGTGGCAGCCGCTCGATGGTGACGCTCGGCAAGGCTGTCGATTCCCGGCGAGCATCCGACACCATGCCGAGTAGTGCCGTCATGGCGTCATCGCCGGTAGCGTCCTTAACTTTGGCGTATTCACGCTTTTGGACGGCAATTCGTTCGATGCGCAGGATGCGATCCCGTTGGTCCGGAAAATCGTTCCACGCCTCTTTCAGGATTCCGTTATCCCAACTGTCATCAGGCATCGTGAGCTTCACGACCGCATCGCGACCAAGTACGCGCCGCGTCTTCGTAGTTTGCTCAGCGGCCTGCATGGCGAAAACTTGTCGAATTCGCTGCCGCGTCGCGTCAACGCGATTGATGTGATCGGTGATGCGGCTGTACGACATCGCTAGGGCATCGATATCGTTGATGGGCATTTGCTCGCCGGTCAGCGGGCATTCGATTTCGGGCACCTCATCGGCGGGCGGCTCGCTGACGGCTGTCGGCGTGATGGGCGGACGAACGGACGCTCCATCGAAGTGGCCACGAATCATGGGGATGCTCCTGTCGGCCGCGCATCGCCAACTCACGGCGGCGTAGCAGGCCGAGTGAATAAAAGAGGGACGCATAAATGCGATCCCAACGGAGCGACGGCCACGCCGTTGCGGCCGGCCGCCAAACTCCGTCAGAGACTCGCGATTTCACAACGCCTGCATTTTATCGTGCGCGATAGGATTTGCAACCCGGCTGCGCACAAAAAAACAGGGCGTCCATTGGGACGCCCTGCCGGGACACTTTCGCGTGAGGATAGGCAGTCTACCCCGTGTGGCTGCGCTCTCGCGGACGGCCCACGGTGCGTGGCTTCTGGGCGAACTCAATCAGTTCATCGCGCGATATGACGTATGGTGCGCCCGGCCGATGGCCGATTTTGCGGCCCAAACGCCCGGAAAAGCACATCTTACGGACGCACACGCCAGATAGGCCGAGTAGAACGGCCGCTTCTTCCGTGCCCATGAACGGAGGAAGCTCGCTGGCGGTTAGTTTGCGTTTTTTTGGCATCTCAGTCTCTCTCCTTCTTGCAATCATACCACGCTCGATCTAATTTTGTGACAGCAAAGTCCAGGGCTGGTTGTCGGCACGCGAGTGCCGTGGAGACCTTGCGGTTGCTCCCAACCCTGGAAATCGGGGCGACTGGATTCGAACCAGCGACCTCTACGTCCCGAACGTAGCGCTCTACCAGGCTGAGCCACGCCCCGAGTACGACGACGCCGCGTTGGTGCGCTTTTCGCCATCGTGTGCCTCGATTGTAGGGATTCCTGTGTGCCGGTCAACGGTAGACGTTTCCGGGCCGTTTCTGTTTGTGCGACCGCGACTCTTGTTCATGGGGTCGGATTCTCGCTTTCTTCGTCGATTTGTGGCGGCCCGTTGCTGGACGGCGGATGCGCGGAATGCGAGGCTTCCGATGTCAGCCGGGGAGTGAGTGGGATCAGACGAGAATGGACCGCGGACGGGCATAAGCGGGCGCGTCCGCATATTAAGATTCGGGTTCTACGCGTCGATGATCGGCCGCGGCAATGCGGGCCGGGAGAGGAAATTCCAGGGTGAATTGCGTACCATTTCCCGGCTTGCTTTGGACGCTGATCGTGCCATCGTGGCCTTCGATGATGCGGCGGGTTGTGGGCAGCCCCAGGCCGGAGCCGCTGGCCTTGGTCGAGTAGAACGGCTCGAAGATGTGGAGCAGCGTTTCGTCGTCGATGCCGCCGCCGGTGTCGATCAGGTCGAGAGCCACGGTGGTGGGCGTTTCGCGCGTGCGAACCCAAAGCTGGCCCCCGTCGGGCATGGCTTGCTGGGCGTTGAGGAGGAGGTTGAGGATGGCGGCCTGGATTTTCTGGCGGTCGAGCAGGACGCTGGGAAGGTCGTTGGCCAAATGGCGAATGACTTCGACGTCGGCCTCTTCCATTTGGGGCGCGACGAAATCGGTGACGTCGGCGACGACTTCGTTGAGATTGCTGGGACGCAGTTCGAGCTTCACCGCCCGGCCGAAGTTGAGGAAATCGTCGAGCAGGTTTTGAAGTCGCTTGCACTGCGAACGAACCGTGCCGACCTTGGTGAGCGCGCGGCGTTCGCGGGGCGTGTTGCCGTCGGCTAGATCCTCGGCCAGCAAGTCCATGTTCATCAAGATCACGGACAGCGGGTTCTTGATCTCGTGGGCTAGCGAACCGGCAAGGCGGGCGATCTCGACGCTCTGGTCGATGAGGCGTTGGTGGTCGGCGGCGTTGTAGGCGTTGTCGTTCACGTCACGCGCGTTTGCTTGGTTTTCTAACCACAGAGGACACAGAGGGGGAGCACAGAGGAACACAGAGTACGGTGGATGTGATGAATGATGATTGATGAACTATGAGTGATGAGTAGATCGTGAGCGGCAAACCGTTATTTCACTCACCACGGATCATTTGCTGCCTCTCTGTGTCCTTCCGTGCTCCCCCTCTGTGTCCTCCGTGGTTAAAAAACGCGGACCGCGCCGAACTGAGCCGACGCGGTCCGCGACTTGAATACAATCGTCTAAGCCTTCATGCCGGCGATCGACGCCGGGTTCGGCATAGCGCTACCATGCTTAGCGGCCGCGGCCGGCTCGTTCGCGTCCACCGCGGTCACCGCCACGGTCTCCGCCGCGACCACCGCGCCGGTCGCCTCTGTCGCCGTTAGAGCGGCCGCCGCCGTCGTCGGCCTCGACCGGACCGCCCGCGTGCGGCTCCATCTTGATTTCCTCGCCTAACTCCTCCATCGCCGCACGGCGGCTGAGTTTGACGCGGTCTTGCTCGTCGACGGCGATGACCTTGACCTTCATCTGATCGCCCATGCGGCAGACATCGATCACGCGCTCGACGAACCCGTCGGACAATTCGCTGATATGGCACAGGCCGTCCTTGCCAGGAAGGATTTCGACAAATACGCCGAAGTCCTTGACGCTGGTGACGCGGCCGTCGTAAATGCGGCCGATTTGGACCGACGCCGTGACCAGTTCGACGCGACCGAGCGCCTCGCGGGCACTTTCGGCGTTCGTGCTGGCAATGGTGACCGTGCCGTCGTCCTCGACCTCGATGACCGTGCCAGTCTGCTCCTGAATGCCGCGGATATTCTTGCCGCCGGGGCCGATCAGCATGCCGATCTTCTCCGGGTCGATCTTCGTCCGCAGCAGACGCGGCGCGGTTTCCGAAATGTCATCCTTCGGCCGTGAAATGCGGGTCAGCATCTTGCGGAGGATGTGGATGCGGGCCTCACGGGCCTGTTGCAGCGAGGCGACGATGATCTCGCGCGAGATGCCGTCGATCTTCAGATCGAGTTGGATGCCCGTCACGCCGTTTTGCGTGCCGGCGACCTTGAAGTCCATGTCGCCGAAGTGGTCTTCGTCGCCGATGATGTCCGTGAGCAGCGTCCACTTATCGGCGGATTCCTTGACGAGGCCGATGGAGATGCCGGCTACCGGATTGGTGATCGGCACACCGGCGGCCATCAGTCCGAGCGTCGCGCCGCAGACGCTGGCCATCGAACTCGAACCGTTCGATTCGAGGATGTCGGAGATGATGCGGATGGTGTATGGAAATTCATCCGCGGCCGGCAGCACCGACTTCACGCTCCGCTCGGCCAATGCTCCGTGGCCGATTTCACGACGACCGGGGCCGCGGATCGGGCGGCATTCGCCAACCGAGAACGGCGGGAAGTTGTAGTCGAGCATGAACTTCTTGGAATACTCGTCCATCAGGCCGTCGACGCGCTGTTCGTCGCGAACCGTGCCGAGCGTAACCGTGATGAGAGCCTGGGTTTCGCCCCGTTGGAACATCGCCGAACCGTGCACGCACGGAAGCAAGTCGACTTCGCATTCGATATCGCGGATGTCCGTCGAACTGCGACCGTCGGGGCGCGTGCCGGCGAGGATTAAATCGCGGACGATGCGCTGTTCGAGGTCGTGCCACGCCGAGCCGAACGCGGCGGACGTAACCGCGCCTTCGGCCTTGGGATCGGGAATCGTGGCAGCCAGCGCCGTTGCCTTCAATGCGCTGACAGCCGCCGCTCGCTCGGCCTTGCCGGACGTCAACTTGGCCGCCTTGAACGAATCGTAGTAATCGGCCGCAAGCTTATCGAGCACGCCGTTGGAGGCCGGCACTTCGTATTCATTCGGCGTGATGCCCGCCTTCTGGATCAACTCGTCCTGCAAGTCGCACAACTCGCGGATGTGCTCGTGCGCTTTGTCGACCGCGGCCACCATATCCGCCTCGGGCATTTCGCGGGCGAAGCCCTCGATCATCAGCACCGATTCGCGGCTGCCGGAGACGATCAAGTCGAGGTCGCTTTCCTCGAGCTGATCTTGCGACGGAAAGACGATCAGTTTGCCCTCGACGCGGCCCATGCGGACCGACGCGATCGGGCCGCGGAACGGCAGCCCGCCCAGGCCCATCGTGCAACCGGCGGCGGTCATGGCCAGGACGTCGCCGTCGTGCTGCTTGTCGCTCGAAAGAACGAACGCCTGAATTTGGATCTCGTCCTTGAACCAGTCGGGAAACAGCGGCCGAATCGGGCGGTCCATCAGCCGCGAGGTGAGCGTTTCCTTCATCGTCGGGCGGCCTTCGCGCTTGATGAAGCCGCCGGGGAACTTGCCGGCCGCGGCGGTGCGCTCGCGGTAGTCGCACATCAGCGGAAAGAAGTCGATACCGACGCGTGGCGGGCCTGTGGCGGCGGCCACGAGGACGACCGTTTCGCCGTATTGGATTAGGCAGGCTCCGGCCGCTTGCTTGGCGAGGACGCCCGTCTCGATGGACAACACCTGATCGCCGATTTGTTTTTCAACTCTGACTTTCAATGGATTTTCCTCTCACTTTGGCTGTGCGTTCCCGCATTCGGAACGTGAATAGTCGCTGCGACGCGGCACGACGATCGCCGCTGTGCCCAATGCACGGACGATGTGCGCAAACGCCTGTACCAGGGAAAGAACGCGTCTCGCCGTGGCGAAACACACCCTGCGAACACCGCAAACAATCGGCCGCGGCCGTGGTAGGAACCTGGCGGTTTAGGATGAGTCGGAGGCGCTGTCCCAACGTGTGGGCAGGGCCGTTCCTACTTACGCAGCTCGAGACGGCGGAGCATTTCGAGGTACTGCTCTGGATTGATCCGTTTGAGATAATCCAGCAGCCGACGTCGCCGACTGACCATCATCAACATCCCGCGACGGCTGGCGTAATCCTTCCGGTGCGTGCGCAGATGTTCGGTCAACGAGTTGATCTTGTTGGTCAACACCGCAATCTGGACCTCCGGCGAGCCGTTATCGCTCTCACGGCGCTGAAAGGTCTTG
Organism: Planctomycetota bacterium; assembly: GCA_029259895.1. Lineage (GTDB taxonomy): Bacteria > Planctomycetota > Planctomycetia > Pirellulales > PLA5 > PLA5. The sequence continues at coordinate 15,648 of JAJDEG010000765.1, read as the reverse complement.
ATGACTTCCTGTTTCCGCTCTTTGGTAATCGACATCTGCAGCCGCACTTCCTCACGACGGTGGACCGGATCGTTCGCTGGCTCTTTCCCGAGGCGGCGACCCAATCACCAGACTCTGGGAACTCCTACACAAACTGTTACGACACAATAATCTAAAACAATACGCAAGCCACCAGTGTAGCGATCCGGCCGCGGTTTGCAACGGTGGTCGCTCGCATTTTGCGCGCCGAGCGTCAGACGCGTCAAACTGGCGTCCGGAGAGCCTCGCGATTTGCGGGGTCCGTTTTCCTAAGATTTTGCCTAAGATTTTGCCGAAAAACGGCTTGCGTCGTTCTCTTACGCCCCAAGATTTGCCGTCCCTGGCGTATCGAGCGACCGAGGAGCGATTAGAGATCAGAGAGGGCGGCCGGGCATTTGGCGGCGATGGCGGGGCGTGTCTTGCGGCGGGAGGGGGTCGTCGCTGTCGTCGCCGTCGTAAATCCAGGCCATGCGTTCTTCGTCGCTAGCGTAATAGCGGAGGTAGGTTTCCTCGTCGCCGGCACAGTCCCAATGCAGGAAATGCTCGGGCAGATCGAGACGCTTCTCTGGCGACGGGAGGATGTCGCGGAGAATCAGCGTGTAGAGGTCGCGATCGGAGAGGTGATCGGTGAAGTCCAGGACGATCCGCTTGGCGTATAGCTTGTGGATTGCGTCCCACAGCCGATGGCGAAGTTGCTCCTCGGCGAGGGAGTCGGGATGCGGCAGGCAAAGCGGCGGATCGAACCATTCGGCGATGGGCGTCATCGCCGCGCGCTCCCAAGCCAGCATCGAGGAGAGAAACTGGTTCTCGACCTCGGTGGGGAGTCGGCGCAGGTTCATACAGTCGATCGACTCGTCTTGATACGGCTCGATCTCATCCCGCAAGCGGGCATTGAGCAGGAGCTGATCGACTTCTTCGGGCAATGGATGGCGAGCGGCATGCATGGGTCGTGTCACCTAAAACTAAATCATTCGCGGGCGCTCTACGGCGTTGAATTCACACCCCCATAATCTTCGACTTTACCAACAATTGCGCGGGCTTCAAGCGTGTGGCACGCAGGATTCGTAGGTGAATTGCGGTAGGGCGCGAAATGACCGCTACGACCCTACGCAGCTAGCATTCGTGCGGTGGTCAGGCGAAATGCTTAACTACAGAGGTCACGGAGGAGGAGCACAGGGGCGCGCGGCGAAGAGGGGCAATTTGGGTTGCTTCGTGGCGTTCGTCGTACGGTTCGACGTCCTCAGTTTTTGGGGCCGCTACAGTTTGCTCAATCGCTACAGATGTGGTGATTTAGACGCGCTTTCGGTGTTACTTTTTCGACGGCGGGGCTTCGCTGCGCGGCTTGGGCGTGTTTGCTCGCACTGGGACGAACGCCATCGACGTTTGCAGTGCGTGCGTGCAGGAACAGCCGCTGCTGGTTTCGGGCGCGATGACAATGCCGCCGGCGGGAATGATGCCGAGCCAGCAGCCGCTGCGTGCTGGGGCCATTTCAGTCTGTTGTCGGCTGGCGATGTCGAACATCGTGTGGAATCCGCCGCGGTAGAAGAAGGCGTGCATCGAGGCCGCCTGCGCGCCGCAGCCGTGTCCGCGCGGCGGCAGGCCCGGCTGGGGTTTGCCGTCGGTCAGCGCAAAGGCTTTGAACTCCGTATAGACCATGCCGCCGACGATGACCGGATGTTGGATCGCGCCTCCGTGGTGATCGTGATCCCAGGGGAACGACTGCCGCCAGCGCGTTTCGCCAGTCGTGGCGTCGAAGGCGGCGAGGCGATAGTCGTCGGACGACCCGGCGGCGACGACCATACCGTCCTGGTGGCTTAAGTACAAAACGCGGCGGCCCGTGCCGAAGTCGACGGGACTCTGCCACAGTGGACGCCCCGTTTCCAGGTCAAGGGCGACGAGGTAGGTGTCGTCGAGGGCTTCGTCCCCCAGGCGACCGGATTTCTTGTCTTTCGCCCGCTGACTGCGCGATTCGACGAAGTAAACCCGGCCATCGCCGACCGTAATTGTAGCGTTTAGCACCCGGCCGCCGCGATACTCCCACCGCTTTTCGCCGGAGCGGGCGTCGAGCGAAAATACGTTCTCGCCGACAACTTTTTCGGTCTCCCAGCCCGGGGCACCGTCGTACCATTCGCCGCGATCGGCAACGTAACGCGCGCGGGCATGGACGGCCGTGCCTAGCACGGCGTCGCCGACGCGGGCAAGATAGCCCCATTCGTGCTGGCCAGTGTCGTTGGCTTCACTTACGACGTCGGCGGCGGCACCATCGGCAGCGACATCGACGGTTTCCGGCGTGGGGACGGCGAACGTGGAGCGGACTTCGCCGGTGATGGCGTCGATGGTCAGACACGAACTGCCTAGCGCCACATGGACGACGTTCTTGCCGGCGGCTAGGTTGCTCGAATCGCGGGGCACGTTCGAGCGGCGAAGATCGGGGATTTGATACACCCAACGGATCGTGCCGTTGTACGCATCCATCCCAAACAGAATGCGATCGCCTTCGACGTATAGATTTCCGCCGGCGGCCAGCGGCGCGGGATTGCGGCCGCCGCGGTCGGGCATCGGCCGAGCACCGGGTTGGCCAAACCAGAGCGGCCGCATTTCGCCGGAGACGAGTTCATCGCGGCTACAAGATGCATTGTCCGCGAGGCCGTATTGATGCGACCAGTCGCCGGCACCAGGAAGTTCGTCGCGATGGAGCAGGAGCCACGCGGCTTGCTCGCCGGGGAGTTGGCTTAGTTTGCCGATACTGGCTGCGGACAGTGATGTGTGAAGTTTGTCGGTTCTCGCAGCGCGTTCTTGCGCCTCGCCGCCCGTGCCAAGCAGCATGACTCCGCCCGCTGGGCGCAACATGCGAAGCCAGGCAGTCGCGCGATGGGCTTGCGATTCATCGTCGAGCGCCGCGGCCGAAACGATGACGTTGGCGAAGTAGTCGGCATAGGGAAGATCGTCGAGCGAACCGCTGTGTACACTCACCCGCTGGCCGTAGTAGCCGGCGTCGCTGAGCAAGCGGCGGGCTTCGCTGGCGGCGGCTTCGTCCGGTTCGACGACGATGACTTGAAACTGCGAGCGGCGAGCAATTTCATACGCCAGGCGGCCGCGAGCGGAGCCGAGCACGAGGCAGATGCCTTGTTTCGTGGCGGCGTGCATGGTGGCCAGTTCGGCGTATTCGACGATCCGCGGTGTGGCGGCGTCGTCCGCGAACGGCGATGGCTCGCTGGGCGGTGCGTCTTGCGTGTAGTCGAATGCCGCGTCGAAGCTGTAGGTTCTGCCCGTGGCGACGGTTCCTTCGGCCGCGTTCTTGCCGTCGGCCGGTACGAGTACTCGGTATGTGTATTGTCCTTCGCTTTGAACGTCAGCAATGCGGGCCGTGTGCGATTTGGTCGGCTGGTCGCGGCCGATGCGGTGCGGGGCGGCGGTGCCGGCGCGGTACTCGAGCAGCGTCGGCACGGCGACGTCGGTTTGCCATTTGATTTCGACCGTCGTGTGATCGACATGTCGGGCGTAGGGGCCGACGCTGATGCGGAGCGGAGCGATGAAGTCGCGGTGTTTGGCGGCGAAGCGGGCGGCGATCTGCTTTTCATCCAGCGCGCGGTCGAACACGGCTACTTCGTGAAGCATGCCGGGCCAGCGGTAGTGTTCGTCGTCGTCGTGATAGGCGGCAAGCTCGTACACGAACTTGGGCGGGTAGCGGATGTCGCCGGTTTGGTCTTTGGAATGGGCGGCCAGTCGGCCGTCGACGTAGAGCCGCATTTCGCTGCCGTCGAACGTGGCGACGACGTGGTGCCAACTGCCTGGCTGAAAGGCGACGTCGGCGTTCATGTAGGTCAGCTTGGCAGACTCGCCGGCGCAAAGGGCGAAGCAGAAATTCGATTGTCGGAAGCCAAGCAGCCAGCCGCGCTCGAAGTCGCCGTTGTCCTGAAGCGCCGAAACGATGCCGCCCCATTCGCGTGCTTCGGCAACGTTCACCCAGGCCTCGGCGGTCAGATCGCGCTTGGGAATTGCCGGCGGCTGCGGCGTGGCGGCCAGGGCGATGGTTTGTTGTTCGCCGTCGAGCGCGATTGCGCCGCCGAGGACGTCGTCGCTCAGCACAAGCGGGCCGGTGACCGTGGCGTCGAGCTTGCCGGCGTGGTCTTTGATGCGGTCGGCGATGACGCTGGATTGGTTGAAGCGCCAATGGTTGATCGGTTTCGGCGCTGTTTCATCGGCACGCACGACGGCACCAACGAAAAGCACGGCAATCAACGCCCGACTGGCAATTTGGAAATCGATGTGCCGAGGCAAGGCATTATTCATCGGATGGTATTCAGTTGGAGGTCGGCACGGTTGGGAGATTCGGTCGGCGAAGGGATTCGCCTTCTACAATTGCGTAGCGGCGGCGGCGCGGGGTCGACGCTTATTGGAAACAGTGGATCACGCCGATGTCCGTGCTGGCGTATACGCGTTCGTTGGCGATGGCGAGACCGTAAGCCGCGCCGACGACTTTGGCCTTCCAAACTTGTTTGCCGTCGGCGGCGTTGTAAGCGGCCACTTCGCCGTCGCCACCGGCAATCAGGGCGTCGCCGGCCATGACCATCGCCAAGCTTTGCGGACAAGCGACGTCCCACTTCACGCACTTGGGGATTTCGGCGTTGACCTTGTTCAGTTCGTTGCCGACGGCGGCAAGTTCTGTCGTGAGCTTCAAGCCTTCGGCGCTCGCCACGCCGCGGCCGAGCTTCTTGAGCTGCGCGGTGAGCGTCGCTTTGCGGGCCGTAAGTTCGCGGCGTTTGCGGGCCAGCTCGACGTAACGGACTTGGTCGAGCGCTCGCAGGCGGCCTTCGGCATGGAGATAAAACATGCCGCCGGCCACTAGCATGTGGTTGCCGGCGAACGTGGCGAGTTGCTCGGATTCGCCTGGCTCGACGACGCCCAGTTCGCCCGTCTTGCCGGGGCCGAAGATGAGCGTGTCGCCGGAAAGCAGGGCGTAGGTTCCGCCTTGGCCGCTGACGGCTTGCAGTGATTTGCCGGTGCCGCGGTCGAAGACGAGCGGGTTTTCGCGACCCGTGGGGACGTAGAGCCGGGTAGCCGAGGCGAGGATGTAGCCTTGCGCCGGGCGGTCGGAAATTGGCGTGCGCCACTTCGGCGAACCGTCTTCAGCGGAGATGGCGTTGACGAACACGCCTTCCTTGGGAAACAGGCCCGACGAGAAGTAGGCGATGCCCCCGTCGACGACGACGCCACTGCGAATGGCCCATAGCGAGATAATGCGGCCATTGCCGGGCAGTCGATAATCTTTCTCCGGCGGATCGCGCCGCCAGATTTGCTTGCCTTCCGCGCGGTCGAGGCAATACACGCGGCCGTCGTCGGACGCGAAGTAGAGTCGGTCGCCGACGATGGTGGGTGCGAAGCGAATGGGAGCTTCGGCAAAGAATGACCAGCGCCGCTCGCCGGTGGCGGCGTCGAGGGCGTGGACCTGATCGTCGGCGGACGAGCCGAAGTAAACCGCATCGCCGGCCGAGACGACTTGGAACACCTTGTCGAATGTCATCCGCGGCCGGAGATTGTGGATCTTGCTATAGAGGTCGGCTTTGGCCGGGCCTGGCCAGGCGGGCTGCGGCTTGGCGCGGGATCGATGCGTCCAGGCCGGGGCCAGCGGAAAGGAAAGCTTTTCGGCCGAGACGCCGGCGCGGGCGTAGTCGTGCTGATAGGTAGGCCAGTCCTCGGCGCGGGCAGTCGCGCCCAACGCCGCGCTGCAAAACGCCGCAGCCAGCAACGTCGAGATACGGAACGCTCTGTCGCGGCTTCGATGCTTAAGGCGGCTCTCGTAGTTCTTGCTAGCCGGTTTGCTCGTCATATTTGATATTGCGGCTTTCGATAGGTTCGTCGATAGCTCGGAGCGATTCGATAGCGTGCAACGAGCCAACGCGGCCGCAGCCTGTGGCTTGAATCGAGCTGCGTAAATCGTACCCGACCACGGTAGCCGAGGGTATGCAAACGTGTAGCGAAACCAGGTGCTTTCGGACGCACGACGGGATTCCCTCAGCATGCCTCAGGTAGGGCCGCCGGTCCAGTCGCTTCCGAAATTCCGGAGAAACGCTTTTCGGTGCGGTCAATCCCGGACTGCCGATTGATGGCAGTGGTTTGTTGGCAGTGATCGGCGCGGCTCACCGAATGTTCGATGCTTCGATACCTGCTGCGAAGAGCGTCCGCCGAGCGTCATCCCGGTTTCGGACGAATGCGGCGCGGTCGAGTTCGCCGCTCAGGAGAAAAGAGTTGGCACCCTACGGCATGGCACAATTCGCGACGCCAAGCACCATCCATTGGAGGGGCATAGCGGCGACTAATCGCGATAGGCACCGCGCAGAACCGAACCGCGACATCGCGGTTTCGCGATCCGCTCACCTTGCGTCACAATGGTCAATCTGCCCATGAGTTACACCAACCGCTTCGCGGCATCGGCCCCACATGTCGCGGTACGCGTGCCAGCGCCGAATGTTTCGCCCGCGACGAAGACGACCGGATCAGTTCGATTAGCGGGCGGCCAAACTCGCATGACACACGTACAAGCATTCGGGGACCAAGCCAGCACACGTCCCGGATGCGCCGAATACCGGCTTGCACGTCGATGTCACGACACTCGCGCGGAACGGCCCAGCATAGCGGCAACTCGCCCGTTGCGCCGAACATTGGCGGGTCGTGTGACAGCGACTTCCCACTTCGCCAACTTTCGTGTACTTCATCCTCATTGCGCGTAGCGACGGCCGTTTTTCTCGACACACGTAGTCGGTTGTCGCTGGACCGAAGGATTCGCCCCACTTTCGGTGAAAAGTGCGAGAATGTCGGTCGACCCACTGAGTCAGTTTCGGGTCGACCTGAGGCTGTCCCAGGTGCTCTCAATTCAAGATTCCGTCGACGGTCGTCGTCCGCCAGAATACAATCATGGCTTGAAGATCGGTAAGAGCACAATAGGATTACGAGCCATGCTGAGAATCCCGAGCATTTGGATCTTTTCATTGCTCATCGGCTGCGTATGGGTTGAATTTGCATGGACCCAATCGCCGCCGCAACCGCTCGACTTCAACCGAGAAGTCAAGCCGATCCTCTCGAATCATTGCTTCAATTGCCACGGACCGGACGCCGAGCATCGCCAAGGCGGCAACGACGGCTTGCGGCTCGACACCCGCGACGGAGCGACGGAGGACTTGGGCGGCTACCGCGCCTTGTCGCCTGGTAAACCGGACGAGAGCGAAATCATCGCCCGCATTCGGTCGACCGATGACGACGAGCGGATGCCGCCGCCGGAAACCGGCGTCAAGCTAAGCGCCGATGAGATCGCGTCGCTGACCGAATGGATTCGCCAGGGCGGCGAATATGCCGGCCATTGGTCCTACGTCAAACCCGCTCGGTCCGACTTGCCGCGGGTAAAAAATCGAGCATGGCCGCGCGGCGCGATCGACTATTTCATCCTCGCCCGCCTCGAGCGCGAAGGACTGCAGCCGTCTCCAGAAGCCGATCGCCACGCCCTGATTCGCCGCGTGTCGTTGGACCTCACCGGTCTGCCGCCCACGGTCGCCCAGGCCGAGGCGTTCGCCGCCGATTCCGACCCGCAGGCTTACGAAAAACTGGTTGATCGTCTACTTCAATCGCCGGCTTACGGCGAATATTGGGCGCGCTCGTGGCTCGATCTCGCCCGCTACGCCGACTCCGCCGGCTATGCCGACGATCCGCCGCGCACCATCTGGCTTTACCGCGACTACGTGATTCGGTCGTACAACGCCAACAAGCCCTTCGACCAGTTCACCGTCGAGCAGATAGCCGGCGACCTGCTGCCCGACCCCACGACCGACCAACTCGTGGCCACGGCGTTCCATCGCAACACGCTCACCAACAACGAAGGCGGAACGAACGACGAGGAGTTTCGCAGTGTGGCGGTCGTCGATCGCGTGAACACGACCTTGGCGGTTTGGATGGGCACCACGATCGCGTGCGCCCAATGCCACAACCACAAATTCGATCCGATTTCGCAGCGGGAGTATTTCCGACTGTTCGCGTTTTTCAACAACACCGAGGACGCCGATCGTCGCGACGAATCGCCGCTGTTGTCGCTCTACAGCGATAAGCAGCAGCGTCGCCGATCCGAGTTACAGCAAGAGTTGTCGCGCCTTGGCGAGACGAAAGGCGAATCGTCGCCCGAGCAGCCGGCATCCGAACAGCCAGAATTAAAGAAGCAGATCGAAACGCTCAACAAGCAATTGGCCGATATCAAACCGCAAACCGTCCCCATTTTCCGCGAGTTGGTCGACGGCAAGCGTCGCGTGACGAAAATTCAGCATCGCGGCAGCTTTCTCGATCTCGGCGACGAGGTTACCGAGGGCACGCCGCAGGCCTTTCCTCCGCTGCCCGCGGAAGCGCCCGTCGATCGGTTGGCGCTGGCCCGCTGGCTCGTCGACGACGACAATCCGCTCACGGCCCGCGTGGTCGCCAATCGTTATTGGGAACAAATCTTCGGCATCGGCATCGTTTCCAGCAGCGAGGAATTCGGCGCTCGCGGAGAATTGCCCAGCCATCCCGAACTTCTCGACTGGATGGCGACCGAGTTGGTGCGATCCGGCTGGGACGCGAAGGCGCTGCTGAGGCTGTTGGTCACGTCGGCCGCTTATCGGCAATCGTCGCGCGTTACGCCTCAGCTCGCCGAGCGCGATCCAGATAATCGGCTGCTGGCGCGCGGCCCGCGCATCCGGCTCTCGGCCGAAGCCGTCCGCGATCAGGCGCTGTTCGTCGCCGGCCTGTTGAGTCCGAAGTTGTACGGACCGCCCGTCAATCCGCCGCAGCCGACGCTCGGCCTCAGCGCCGCGTTCGGCGGCGGAGTCGACTGGAAGACCAGCCCCGGCGAGGATCGCTATCGTCGCGCGATCTATACCACGTGGCGGCGTTCGAGTCCGTACCCGTCGTTGGCCACGTTCGACGCGCCCAACCGCGAAGTTTGCACGCTCCACCGCTCGCGCACGAATACGCCGCTACAAGCGCTCGTCACGCTCAACGACCCGGTCTACGTCGAAGCCGCCCAGGCCCTGGCGCGGCGAATCGTCCGCGAAGCCGGCCCGACCGCCGCCGATCGTGCTGCCTTCGGCATCCGCGTCTGCCTACTGCGTGAGGGCCAAGGAGCGGAAGTCGCCCGTTTGGTGCAGCTCTACGAAGTAAGCCGCGCCCGTTTCGAGAACAGTCCCGACGACGCCAAGCAATTGGCGACCGATCCGCTCGGCCCACTGCCGGCGGGTATGATCGAAAGCGAGCTAGCGGCCTGGACCGTCGTGGCGAACGTGCTGCTCAACCTCGACGAAATCCTGATGAAGCGCTAGCACGCTAGGAGCAACGATCATGGACCCGCGACTCGAACGCATTCAGCTTTCCACCCGGCGGCACTTCTTCAAGAACTGCCAGCTAGGCTTGGGCGGTTTGGCCCTCTCATCGCTACTTCCCGACGCGCTGCTTGGCGATGGGACGCTTGTCGACGCCGAGACGGCCGCACCGAAACCGGTACTCAATCCGCTCGCCCCCAAACAACCCCACTTCGCCCCCAAGGCCAAGCGCGTCATCTATCTCCACCTCACCGGTTCGCCGCCCCATCTTGACCTCTACGACTACAAGCCCCAGCTCGTCAAGCTCAACGGGCAGCCGTGCCCCGACGAACTCTTGAAGGGCAAGCGCTTCGCCTTCACGTCCGGCAAACCGAATCTCCTCGGCACGCCGCGCAGGTTCGCCCAGTACGGCCAAGGAGGCGTCTGGCTCTCCGACGCGATACCCAATCTGCACACGGTGGCCGACGACCTGTGCGTCATCAAGTCCATGACCACGGACGAATTCAATCACGCGCCCGCCGAATTGCTTCTGTACACCGGTTCGCCGCGCTCTGGCCGACCGTCGATGGGCGCTTGGGCTACGTACGGCTTGGGTTCCGAGAACGAAAATCTGCCCGGCTTCGTCGTGCTCATTTCCAGCGGCGTACAGCCCAACGGCGGCAAGAATTCGTTCGGCAGCGGCTTCATGCCGTCGGTCTATCAAGGAGTCCAATGCCGCTCCAAAGGCGATCCCGTGCTCTACGCCTCGGACCCGCCGGGCATGAGTCGCGAGCTGCGCCGCCAATCGCTCGATGCGCTCCGCGATCTGAACGAGCTCCAAGCGCAAGAGCTAGGCCATCCGGAAACGCTCACGCGAATCGCCCAATACGAGTTGGCGTTCCGCATGCAGACGGCCGTCCCCGAGGTGATGGACATCTCGCGCGAGTCGCAGGCCACGCTTGACGCTTACGGCGTCAAACCCGGCGCGGCCAGTTTCGGCAACAACTGCTTGCTCGCCAGACGATTGGTCGAGCAAGGCGTTAGGTTCGTCCAACTCTTCGACTGGGGATGGGATTTCCACGGCACCAATCCCGGCGAGGACATCCGCGACGGCCTGACCAACAAGTGCAAGACGATGGACAAGCCGGTCGCGGCCCTCATCAAGGACCTCAAGGCCCGCGGCTTGTTTGAAGACACGTTGATCGTCTGCGGCGGCGAATTCGGCCGCACGCCGTTTCGCGAAGGCCGCACCGCCGGCGGCAAAGTCCTCGGCCGAGATCACTATCCAGACTGCTACGCGATGTGGCTTGCCGGCGGCGGCCTCAAGGGCGGATTCAGCCACGGCGAATCGGACGAGTTCGGCTTCTCCATCGCCCGCGACAAGGTCCATATCCACGACCTGCAAGCGACGATTCTGCACTTGCTGGGCTTCGACCACACGCGGCTCGTCTATCGCTTTCAAGGCCGCGACTACCGACTCACCGACGTACACGGCCAGGTCGTGCGCGAGATTATCGCCTGAGATTGCTGATTGCATGCAGGGTCTTGCGACCTTCCATCTAGATGCTTTCGATTGCGTTAGAACAACGCTTCTCGCTTGGCTGGTGCTGCGGCATTCGTACTTAGGAATATCGTAAGAATGTTCACCGTCGGCAACGTTGGCGCGAGGGCAGTTCGCCAACACGATTCTCCTAGCGACAGTTCATAGCCGCGATCGGCAAACGTTTACTTGTCGTCCGCATCGCAAAAGATCGAGGCCGACCGACCGTAGGCCGGCGAACGCGCGAGGCACTTCGCGCCGCAGTCTCATTCTCAAAACGGTCATTTATTGTCGCGCGCGATGCCTCGATTCTACCGCCGATGCGAGGACATTCGCTAGTTCCCGCGTCTGCGCCCGGGCGTCGAACTCACGCAGCGCCGTGGCACGGCCTTCGCTTGGCGGCGCAGAGAGTTGCTCCGCCGCGCGCAAGATTCCCGCCGCAATGGCCGCCGGATCGACCGGATCGGCCACGACGCCAAGCTGGTAATCGTTCACCATCCGCGTCACGGCCCCTTCCGCATCGAGAGCGAGGATCGGCTTGCCAAAAAGCATCATCTCGTAAATCTTGGCGGGGACTTGCAAGCCCGTGTTCTGCCGGACGACGACAAGAATGTCTGCGGCAGCCATGTGTCGCAGCGCCTCTTCGTGCGGTCGTTGCCCCAACAGCTGCACGGCCTCGCCGGCGTCGTTCCGTGCGACGCACGCGGCCACGTCTGCGGCGTTGGCCAAGGAACCGATTTGCTCGAACGAGACGCGGCGGCCCTGGCGATTGAGCAGGGCGACGGCCTCGATGAGCGGGCGAATGTCGCGGCGACCATATACCGTGCCCGCGTGACACAACCGCAGCGGAGCGTCGACCGTTCTCGTCGGCGCGGCCCGTACCCGCGCCTCGATGTTTTCGCGGACGAGCGGATCGTATCCGTTGGGAATCACGGCGAACTTCTCGTGCCACGCCGCGGGATATTGCCCCTCAAAATCCGCAAGCAACTCCGGCGTATTGAGAATGACACGTTTGGCACGGCGAATGCAAAACCGCTCGAGGTGATTTTGAATGGAATGCATCGACCGTCCCACTTCGACATCGACACGATTGCGCGCCCACGGATCGCGTAGATCGATTACGACTGGAATGCCCGTCATGGCATTGAGCGCCAGCGCGATGAGGTGCGTGCTATGCGGCGGACTCGTCGACAACAAAACGCTCGGCCGATGCTCGCGCACGATTCGCAGCATCGCACGCAATGCCGGCACAGCCCACCAAATGTGTCTATCGGGAATACGAAACGGCACCGTCGCCGCCCTAATGGCGCGATGCACGTTAGCGCGTATAGTCCGTCGACGAGGCAACGTCGCGCCATTGACGGCAACCGCTGGCATTGTCTCTGGCGACGCCGCGGACGCGTTGCTGGTGGGTATCCACGACTGTTTCCAAGAATAGGGGATTCCCCAAGGACGAGTACGTTCGACTTTAACCGAACCGTCGGCACAGATCAGGCGCGAGTCATCGCGCCCAACGGTGGACGTCTCGGAATCGGCCGTGACAACGACCGGCGACCAGCCTAGCTCCGGGAGAAACTTCGCGAATCGCGCAGCCCGAAACGCGCCCACCGCCGACGACGGAGGATAAGCGAGCGTCAGTATCAAAACGGGACGGCTCATTTCATTGCCGACTTGACAAGGACGATCAAGCTAAGCGGTTTCGTCATGCGTCGACGTCGGTGGGTAAAGTCTAACCGACGCTCGTCTCAAGCGGCCAGCGCGCAACTGCTTTAACCAGCGTCTAAGTGCCGGACGTTTTCGCAACCACAACTTGGCGAAACTAGTCTTGCTGGGCGGCGCGATGTCGGCGACGCGTCCGCCGACGCTCGTTTCGACCGGCGGCGGATATACGGACTGCCCTCGTGCAGTCATCCGGTCAACCATCAACCGGACGCTTGCCAGCCATAGATAAATCCACGCGACGCCTTGCTCGGTCGATCCCGACGGACTCGTTCCGGCAATCAGATGCGCCTCGATACGTTTGATTGCGGAAGTATCGAACACGTTCATCGCGGCGAACCAGCGCGGATCAACGAGTTCGCGAAGCTGGGAATACAAAGGGCCACGCGCCCAGGCTGCGTACTCGTGATAGGCACGCCGCAGCCCTCGCTTCGCGCCCGCCGTTGGACCCGCAAGCGCTCGATTAGTTCGAGCCCAGGGCAAGCGAGCCAAGCGCGCGTCGTATCGTTCCAATAGGCGAGCGTACGGCTCGTCGTTTCGCAAGGCGGGGTGAAGCGACCACATGAAACCATATACTGCCGGATCGGTGAACGCCTGGTAAACGTCGCAAAATTGCCCGACGACGCTGAGCGCCATCGCGAGCGAACCGCGTGTGTAGAAACCGTGCTGTTCGCGCTCGCAATATACGTACTCATGTTGGCCAAAAGCGCGACGCCGAAACGCGGAAACGTCGTCGGAAAAAGCGGCGATCCCCGCGGCGGCGAACTCGCTCTTGAGTAGTCCGTGTGGGTCGTTCACCGAATGTCGTTCTAGCTCCAGGATCGTGCGACCAGAAAACTCGCCGCGCCCGACCATGTCGCCGTAGCTACCGGCTAGCACCAAAGCGTCGGGTTCGACGTCGCGGAACCACAGCACGCGATGGAGATAATTCGGAGGAACCAAACAGCCCCGGTAGACGGCGGTTGCCTCAATATTATCGAGCAGATCCTCGGGCTTCAGTGATACGTGAATCCACTCGAATCCGAGGAGTCGAGCGACCTCGCGCGAGTACTCGTAGTCGCGAGAATCGTTAAGCCCCCACGTTACGGCAATTGGGCTGCACGCTAACTCTCCACGGCGATGAAGTTCCGACAACGCCCCGGCTAAAATCCGGCTATCGAGGCCACCAGACAGCAATAAGTAAATCCGCGAGCGATCTCGGCAGACAGTCGACAGCTCCCGCTCGAGCCGTACCCGCAGTTCATCGGCGATTCGAGATTGCTCCATCCAGCAAAGTTCGTGCGGCGGGATCGGTTCCAATTTCGCCGTGCCGTCGTGCGCCGCGTGCGAAAGCCACGGCTGCCGCGTAATCTCGGTAAACAGCGTCCGATCGGCGCACGCGTACGTAAAGTAGGGAATCGACAAGAGCGCAGCGACATCCCAAGTAACGCTTGCGCCGGCGGGCAACGCTTTGTCAAAATTGTCGTGCCAGAGTCCACCTACCGCTCGGAATTGCGGCGATTGAACTAAGTGTCGGCTCGTCGTCAAATCTCGGTGCACCATCGCGTCACGGATCGATTCGGTCGAAGGAATACGTTTCGTAACTCACGGCGGCGACGACTGCATCGCCCGTCGCGCCAAGGCGAGCGAATGCGTCCGACCGCCACACGCGGAATTCGGATTTCAAAATGCAAGTACTCGGGCGCGCGTCAGCTTTCGCCCAAGCATCTCATCCGTTTGCCGTTCGACCGGATAGCGATTCTCCAATGAGACTCCGGTTTCTCTACGTCGCCGAAACGATGATCGTCGCACGCCACGGCTCATCCACGCACAAACCACCCACTTCCGGTCGGCTCGCGATGCGATGCATCGAATTATTCAATAGGGATCTGAATCTAAGAAACGCAAACACCCCGTTTCGTTGGCATTGCCGCGAAGTACCAATATCCGAGTAACAATTGTACCGGAGGCGTCGATTAATGCCGCCGAATTGTGCACGAAGGCGGCCTAAATGCCAGCGCGACCACCGAATCGGGGACTGAATTTCATTGGCCACAACTCGTTTGCCGCCGCCGTCGGCAGCGGAACTCGGTTGTCGAAACCGTCATCGATCCCTTAACACCAACGCCAAACTCGTTTCATTCGTCCCCAACTTGGTCGGCCAGGGCAACTCGCCAAGTGGGATCGCGACGACGTTTGCGCCGTCCGCTTTGAGTCGCTCGATCGCTAGGAACGGGCCCGGTTTGACGCCGCCGTCGGCCCACAGCGGCCTAAGGTTCGGAAAGTAGTCGTGGAGCAGGATGACGCCGTCCTTGCTAAGCGCATTTAATGCCAGCGGGACTTCCTGGTACACGACTTCCGCTGCGTGATTGCCATCGAGAAAGACGAAATCGAACTTTCGATCGGTGTTTGCGAGAAACTCGATCGATGGCGAGGGGACGAACTCGACCATCGACGTTAGGTCCAATTGCTCGATCATCTCTCGAGGAGAATGCTTCGATCCGAATTGCAACCAAGGTTTTGAAACGGGGTCGTTGACGTCGGCGATATCGACCGATACGAGCTTCGCCGCAGTTCCCCGATCCGCGCCATCGGCGTGCATCGCGGCCGCGATGTGCAGCGTCGAAGCTCCGATGTGCGTGCCGACTTCGAGTACGGACGTCGGGCGCATCCTGCCTATTAAATAGCTGATGGCCCTGCGGTCACCAGGATTTACGCCTTCCGCTTCGGCGGTCACCCCGAATGGGGCGAGTCGTTTCGCTTGCTCGTCCCACTTCGACTTCAACTCGACCGACGCGAACGTCTCCGCCAGATCGACGTCGGAGCGAGATCTAAGTTTCGAGGCATCGCATTCGCGACGCCCAACCATCCTCAAATTCCAACGGCTCCGAGCAATCTTCAGAGCGTTCATCACTGGGGTTGGTGCGATCTTTCGCAGCACACGTTTTACGTACTTCACCGGATCGCTTTCATATGCGCCGCGAGATGGACAATGCGCGAGGCCGATCCGCGCACATACGATGGACGTTTGGGAGTCCTGGTGAATCTTAGCGTGCAACCGGCCGTTTGTCCCACGCA
>JAJDEG010000764.1 GCA_029259895.1 Planctomycetota bacterium | reverse complement strand
CGCCGGTCCGCGGATGCGGACATGCGGGTGCGGTGCCCGCGTTGCAACCGGCTGATCTTCATGCACGACACGGGATGCGAGCACTGCGGCGTGCATTTCGGCGGCGAGGCATGGCAGTTTTCGCCGTCGACTCGCATGTCTCAGCTTCTGCCGGGACGTTGGTGGCGGCGCTGGGCGATCATAGCGATCGTCGTGGCGATGCTGGTCGCGTTCCAATTGGGTTTTCGATGATCGGCCGCGTGCTGCGCGGCTGAAATGGCTTTCCGCCGCGCCCGGCATGCTAATCCGCGCCGACCGCTATTGCTTTTGGTTCGTTGCCTCGCTCATGTTAAGCTAACACTGCGTTAACGTACTGTGGGTGTTTGTCGTTCTTGGAGCAGGTTTATGCAGCGACGATTGTTCTCGTGGCGGCGGTTGACCGGTCCGTTGGCGGCGGCACTCCTAACGGTTTCATGGGCAGATATGGTTCGCGCGGAGCCGGTGGAGCGCGTCGTTCATATCAGCGTCGATGGGCTGAATGTGGCGATGTTGCGTAGGTTGCTCGACGATGCGCCGGCTTCCGTGCCGGGGTTTGGGCGGTTGATCGCCGAGGGGGCGTATACGTTCAACGCGCGGACGGACTTCGACTATACGACAACCGTGCCGAATCACGTTTCGATGTACTCGGGCCGGCCGGTGTTGCAGCCCGCCGGGCAGGCGGACACGGTTCATCACGGGATGACGAGCAATGGACCGGGGCCGACGGCGACGATTCACAGCATCGGCAATCCGGAGTTGGGCTACGTTGCCAGCGTGTTCGATGCCGTTCACGATCGGGGAATGGGAACGGGATTCTTTGCGAGCAAGACTCGATTGGCGGCGTTCGTCGAGCGGAGCTACGACGGGCAGAACGGCGCGGTCGACACGATCGGCGCGGACAACGGCCGAGACAAGATCGACGACTACTTCAATCTTCAGGATGGCAGCGACGCCGCGGTAACGGCGTTCGTGGCGGCAATGGACGCGAATCCGCGGACGTTTAGTGCCGTGCACATCGTCGATCCGGATACCGCCGGACACGCGATGGGTTGGGATAGCGACGCATACCGCGACTCGGTGATCGCGACGGACGCGCGAATCGGGCGGATTCTCGACTACGTGACGTCGGACATCGATTTCGTCGGCAAGACGGCGGTGATCCTGACGGCGGATCACGGCGGAACGGCGGGGAACCATACCGATCCGCTGGACCTGGGGAGCTACACGATTCCGACGTTTCTATGGGGGCCGGGCGTGCCGGCGGGAGCGGACTTCTATTCGATTCTGACGAACCGCTACGATCCGGGCGATACGCGGCCGGACTTCGGCGAGCCGCTGCAGCCGCTGCGTAATGGCGACACGGGCAACCTGGCGCTGTCGCTGTTGGGATTGTCGCCGGTGATTGGGTCGAGTTTGTTTGCCGAGTTGTCGTTGCCGGGGGACGAGATTCCGGGCGACATGGACGGCAGCGGGACGGTCGATCGAGCGGACGTGGCGCTGTTCGTGCAGCGCTTCGGCATGGCGGATGGCGCGGGTGCGAGCGACGGCGATTTCGACGGGGATGGCAGCGCGTCGCTGGCGGATTTGGCAATCTTGCAGGGGAACTTGTCGGCGGTGGTCGGTTCGCCGGCAGCGGCACCGGCAGCGGCGGTGAGCGAGCCGGCGGCGGGTTACCTGGCGGGATTGGGTGCGTTGGCGTTGGCGGCGGCGTTGTCGCGCGAACGGCGGCGGCTGGCTTAGGCTGCGGCTTCGATCGCTTTTTCGGCGTCCATCGCGGCATTGAAGCGCCGGGCGACGAAGATGAATGCGATGGAGACGACGACCATTCCGACGGCCATCATGCCGAAGTAGTCGCGCGGGTTCATCTTATCGTAGAGCTGCGTAATCGGCGCATTGATCAGTAGATTCCCCACGAAGACGGTCATTAGCCATATCGCCGTGATGAAGCTCTTCATGGAGCGTGGTGCCGCTACGAACGCGAGTTCGAGTCCGGTAACGGAAATGAGGATTTCGGCGAGCGTAAGGACGGTGTAGGCGACCGCTTGCCACTCGAGGCTTACCTTTCGTTCTTCCGGCAGTTGAACACGTTCCGTGACGGTCGCACCGTCCTTGGTGACTTCTCGCGTTTCGGCGGGGCCGGCGATATGGCCGGCGTAACTCATGATGCCCATGGTGATCGCGGTGAGAACGAACCCAACGACCATTTTATTCGTGGCGCGGATGTGGATGCCCTTCTTTTCCAGCACGTTCCAGAGCCAGGTGACGATGGGGAGCATGATGACGATCAGCACGGGATTCCACCCTTGCATTTGCTCGGCGGAAATATTGATGCCAAACACGTCTTGATCCATGTAAAGGTTGCCGAAGAATATCCACGTGCTGGCGGATTGGTCGAAGACCGCCCAAAAGCAGGCCACCAAAAGAAAGAGTCCGAATAAACGCTGAAGTACTTGCCAGCGTATCTTGCGTTCCTCGGGCGATACGGGAGTGCGGTCGATCACTTCGACGGCATAGTGCTTCTTTCCCACCGCGAACACCAAGAAAGCGACTCCCATTAACAGCGCGGGAAACAGGAATGCCATTTGGTAGCCGTATTCGTCGCGGATCGCAGGCATCGAGAACGACGAGATGGCTGAGCCGATGTTGATCGACAGATAGAAAATGGCGAAGGCGTTGCTTCGGAGCCTCTCTTGCCCCGGACGTTTCTGATCGTAGGTCAGTCCCATCAACGTGGAAATGTTGGGTTTGGTCATTCCGCTGCCCAAGGCGAGAAAGAAGAGCGCGATGACCAAAGCCGGGATCGTTTCGATGCCGAGGACGACGTGTCCGAGGATGTAGGGGACGGAGAACCCGACGATCGTCCAATACTTACCGAAGAACTTGTCCGCGAGGTAACCGCCCAACAGCGGAAAGAAGTAGCAACCGGCGATGAATAGGGACATGTAGGTTGCGGCGTCCGCCTCGCCGAGGCCCAGCGCGACGGCCATGTACACGCCCAGGATCGCCCGCATGCCGTAGTACGAGCAGCGTTCGGCGAACTCGCCCCAAAAGATGAACCAGAATCCGCGTGGATGCGATGTCGGAGCGTGGGGGACGTTCGGCGATTGGTGTGGACTGCCAGAGGGCTGCGACGACTGCGACATCCTGAACTCCCGGTTCGATGATATTAGGCGGTGGCCGACGATGAGCAGAGCGGGCCAAGAATCGTTCGGTTGCGGGCTGATTCTAG
>JAJDEG010000763.1 GCA_029259895.1 Planctomycetota bacterium | reverse complement strand
CCAGCGCGATCATCGCCGCGGCGTCGAAATCGAGCGCGACCAATCGATCCGCGAGGCGCGCGAGTCGGCGGAGGAAATCGCCCACGCGGACGCCGAGCTGAATGCCTGGCGAGCGTCTTGGACGGCGGCCATCGCGCCGCTGGGACACGTCGACGAACTTTCGCCGCGGCAGGCTCAGGCGGTGCTTTCGGCAGTGGCGGAGATGGAGAGCTTCGTCGAAAAGCGTCACGACCGCGCGACCCGCATCGCCGGCATCGACCGCGACGCGACCGAGTACGTGGCGCGATTGACCGAGGCCATCGATCGCGCGGCGGCGGACATCGACGTTGGCGGACTGTCGACGGACAACGTCCAGGCGGTCGAGAACGCCGTGGCCGAGGTCGTGCGGCGACTCAGCACGGCTCGCCGCGAGGCGGCCGAACGTCAGACGCTGCTGGCGGCGCGGGTGCGAAAGGCGGCCGATTGGGAAGGTGCGCGAGAGCGAACCAACGTGGCCGCGGCGGAACTCGAGGCGCTCGGCCGCGAGGCGTGCGTGGCGACGGTCGACGAATTGCCGGCGACGGAGGAGCGGTGGCGAAAACACATCGAAATGCGACGACGGGCCGACGAACTGGAAGCCCGGTTGCACGACCATGCGGGCGGTGCGGCGCTTGTCGAGTTCCTCGTTGAATTGGCCGCCGTTGACGCCGACGGCCTGGACGCCGAACGATCGCGCGCCGACCTTCGGCTATCCGAGCTTATCGAACATCGCGATCGACTTCGAGAGCGTGTGTGGTCGCTCGATCGCGATGCCGAGCAGAGTCTCGGCCGTGCGGATGCCGCTGAGATCCACCAGGGTTTAGAGAACTTGCGATCGCAGTTGGAAGACGATGTTGCCCGCTACGCCCGGTTGCGGGTGGCATCGGCCGTGCTGCGGCGGGCGATCGAGCGATACCGCGACAAGAACGAAGCCCCGCTCTTGAGGCGAGCCGGCGAGGTCTTTTCGCGGCTCACCTGCGGCGCATTCGCCGAACTCAGAACCGATTACGACGATCAGCGGCCCGTGCTCGTGGCCGTGAGGGCGGAAACCGGCAAGACCGTTGGCGTCGCCGGCATGAGCGACGGCACCTGCGATCAGCTCTACCTCGCCCTACGGCTGGCCAGCGTCGAGCAATATATTGACGCCCATCCCCCGATTCCCTTTATCGTGGACGATGTGCTACAACGTTTCGACGACCGTCGGGCGGCGGCGGCGCTTGCGGCGCTGGCCGAACTCGCGCGGCGAACGCAAGTGATATTCTTCACGCACCACCAGCACGTGCTCGAACTGGCCGCGCAACATTTAGCCGAGGGAGACTACGTCGTGCATCGCTTGGGCGACGAAGAAACACCCGTGGCCAAGAGTCGCCGTCGAAGAACACCGAAGACAGCGAAAGCGGCGGATGCGACGGCACCGTTGTTTTGACGAACCGTTGTTTTGACGAGTCGCGGCGAAGGGAGCCACGCGGCGGCAACATGGGGAGAGGGACGCAATGGGGCGAGAATCCTGGCGTTTCGGTAAGCCAATCGGTCGATTCGCGCGGGCAGCGGCTCGCGCGTCGTCGTGCATGCTCGTGCTCGTTGCCACCGCTGCGACTGCCGAGGATGCACGGAATGCGGACGGCGAGGATCGCCCTCTGGCCACGGTGAATGGCCACGCGATTTACGAACGAGACGTGCAACGAGAAATCAGTCTCGCCGTTGCCCAAAACCGGTTGCCCCCGCGCGATGCGACTCGCAAGGAACTCGCCGGGCCGACGTTAGAATTGCTCATCGACCGCCGCGTGGTGCTCGACGCGCTGCGCCGGGACAAGCGCGCGGCTAGCGACGCCGATATCGATCTGGAATTGGCCCGGGCCAAAGCGGCGTTGGCGCGGATTCAGGATGCGGTGGCAGGGCGCTTGCGGAGCCTGGACGACGACCATCCACTCGCCCAGCAGTATTCGGACGCGGACTTGCGATTCGCGATGGATTGGCGGCTGTCGTGGCGACGGTATTGCGAGGCGGAACTGACCGACGCGGCGATCGCAGCCTATTCCAAAAAGCATCGCCGACAATTCGACGGCACCGAGTTGCGGGTGAGCCACATCTTGTTCTCGTTGTCGAAAAATGCGGATGAGAATGCCGTCAGGGAAACGATCGAGCGGGCGGCAAAGCTGCGCGAACGGATCGTGTCCGGCGAGATTTCATTCGCGGACGCCGCCCGACAGTTCAGCGACGCGCCGAGCAAGACCGACGGCGGAAGTATCGGCGAGATTACCCGACGCGGCGAGCAGCACGAAGCCTTCGCCGCCGTGGCCTTCGCCCTCGCCGTCGGCGAGATCAGCCGGCCCACGCGCACCCCGCACGGCATCCATATCATTCAATGCACGGCGGAGAATCCGGGCGACAAGAAGCTCACCGACGTGCGCGACTCGGTCGTGCGGGCCGCCACGACCGAGTTGTTCCGCACGCGCGCGGATGCGGAGCGGCCGAAGGCGAAGATCGAGTATGCCGACGATGCCGCGGCGGCCAACCCGCAGCCGCGCGGCAAACGTGTTTGTTAACACGTCGGCGATTCGGATATTTTTCGACTACTTAATGTCGAGGCCGATCAAATACTCGTCCAACTCCCGTCGCTTGGCGTTCTCTTCTTTCACCGCGACGTCGATCTGACTCTGCAGCGTGTCGTTCTGCTCCTCTTGCTCGCTGAACTTCTTGATGTACGTCCGCGCCAGTTCGGAGTCCGGCGGCAACACCTTGAGGTTCTCGCGAATCCGCG
>JAJDEG010000762.1 GCA_029259895.1 Planctomycetota bacterium | reverse complement strand
AATCGTTTCGCGTGGCGACCATCGCCACGCCAGGACAGTCAGTTACCTCGCGGGCGGAACGACAGCAAGCGGGCTGCGGCCAGATTCCGGGAAGTTTCTGGCGGTGTAATTGCGGGAGCGGACTTAGCTCGTGGCTAGGCGGGCGGCACTAGCGCGTCCGCGCGCTTTCCGATGCCGCGTCTACATCCAGCAACGCTGTCGTGACGCAGTGCGTTCGTAGCGGATTTGGAGGTGACGACACTGCCCGACGTTGGTGTCGCGCTCGATGCTGCGTGCCATCGTGCGTCATCGAATTCTGCCGTCGCGGTGGGCGCGCAGATGGCCTACCGCTTCGTCGGGCGAATCCAGGGCCTGTGCTTCGCCCGAACCCCATGAGATATCTCTTCGTGCCCTTCGCCGTATCCCGGCCGTTGAGGCCAGCAATCGCGTTGGCGACTCTCGCCAAGCTTCGTCAGTCATTAGGCGGTCAATGACGCGTCTACGTTCGCCCGCTGCAGCGATCATGGCTGCTGCCGAGGCACTGGGTGCCAAAACTGGCGAGAGTACGGCTTGCAATTGCGCGGCGTCGTCGAGGTCAACGTCGCCATCACCGTTGAGGTCGCCCTGTTGCGGTAACGCATTGGCGGACGTCCCGTAGTATCTCGCAAGAATCGCCGCATCGATGCGGTTCACCGTGCCGTCGTCGTTGAGATCGCCGAACAGGCCCGGTGAAACGACCGTCAATGTGAAGGCATTTCCCGCAACGACAGGCTCAAGCCGCAGGCCGCCTTCCAACTCCAAGCCGGTGATGCTCGCAAACTCGCCGACAAGCGAGCCGAACGTGAGCACGTCAAACGTGTCGCCCGGTTGGAATTCGTAGCCGTTTCCGAGATGTATCACCTCAAGGTGCAATTCGCCGCCCAGCGCCAATTGACCCGTCACGTTGATCTGGTCAAACGCCTCGCCGGGTTGCAGACCGCCAATCTCCATCGTAAGCACATTGTCTGGACCATAGATTACGTTACCAGAAGCGTCGATCTGAGCCGGACTGTTGCCAGGGCTCATGTTTCCTAGGAAAGTGACCGTGCCGCCAAGGTCACCTTCGCCGACCACCGGGTCGTGGAACCTAATGCCGGCGCCGTCACCCTGTACGAACCCCTGGTTTTTGAACTCGCCCGTGGTTGTATGGACGTCGCCTTGACCAAAGAGCGTTTTGCCTTCTTCAAGCAAGATGCCGTTGTCTGCTGAAAGTACACCATCTTCCCCGGCGTCGCCGATGCTGGTCAGCGAACCGAGCACTGCCTTGTCGCGGTCGTGAAGTGTGATGGTGTGATTGTTGATGTACAGCTCGCCGTCGCTGATGAAACCGGCAAATGAGTTCTCGTCTCCCAGGGACAGATCGCCCGTGGCACGTATCGTCGATCCAAACGCTGCGGCGATTCGGGCGTCGACGGTACCACTGCCAACCACTTGCCTCGCCACGCCCAACGCCAAGCCTGCTGGCGATGTGATCTGTCCTCCTGCGAGGGTCGTAAGCTCACCAAGTTCCACCAACCCCTGTGCGTTTAGTGAAAGAGTCGCCTCCGCGACGTCAACGGCTCCTTGTAGCCGCAAGTGCGCCATTCCGGAGACCGCAACATGCGTCACGCCGTTATAGATAAACTGGGCCACGTCGCCCCCAGACGTAACAAACAAGCTGCCGTCGCCGAGTAGGCCAGCCGCTGTCTCCAGCACGCCAAGGCCGCCAGGCAACGTTTCGATCGAGAGTGAGTTCTCACCGCTACCACCGTCGATTTCTATGTCGTCAAGCAGAGTCGGTAGGACGTTGATGCTGTCATCGTCGCCACCAGCACGCACGGTGAGTTGACCCGAGGGGTTGAGGAAATCGAGGGTAACGCTGGAACTGGTGCTTGAGATCTGCGACACGTCGACCACAGGCGACGCACTGTCCGCGAGCGTGATGTCGTCCGCCGTGACCGCGAAGTCAAACGCGCGGGTCTCGGCGTCGAGCATGTCGTTTGCGTGTTCCAGGGCCGAGTAGCTTACCGTATGAATCGCACCGCCGGGTTCTCGAAGGGAAATCTGTCCGTCGCTGATGTTGGTGAATGTATTGCCGATGTTCTCGAACTGGATCGTGTCGCTCGAATCGACCAGCGATAAGGAATCGCCGCTGGTGTGACCACCGCCGTCGAAGCTCAGACCGCCGGTCGGCACGGGGACACCGCCAACATAGTCCAGCGTCAGGGAGTCATTCTCGTCTTCCAGCGCCACGCTGATGCTGGTGGCAGTGGCGGCGGCGAGCGACTGCACTCCGGCCTGTTGCGTTTCGAGATCCTCGGTGAAATCCACGCCGTTCAGACTCCATTCCAAGTTCCCCGAGGAGCCAACACGAATGGTAAGGTCATCGGCAAGTGACGTCCCGCCAAACGTGGGCGTGGTTCCTGCGCCAAGGTCAACAGTCACCGCGTCCAGCATTACACGATAATCCTCGACTTCGCCGTCAGCCGCACGACCCGTGGGTTCCAAATCGCCGGCACTACTCAGACGAAACCGAGCAAAACTCTCTCCGTCAACCAGGGAATTCGGTAGATTGAAGTCCAGCGGGTTATCACCCTGGACAACTGCAACATTATCGGCGATCTGTTCACCGGCGTCATTCCAGTCACCGTCGCCGTTGAAGTCGATCCAGGCGTCGACCCTGGCCCCTTCGGGAGCGTCTTGGACCGTCACCGTCGCGCTTGCCGGGAATCCCGCTAGCAGCGGCGTGTCGAATGTGACGCCGTCTTCATCATCACCGTCTCCGTCCGCTGCCGGACTCTCGGTACCGTCGTCTTCTTCGTCGCGCGATGCACCCAACGTCGGACCGACCGCGTCGTGACGAGCCCCGTTATTCAATAGCGCCGTCGGATAGAACGACGGTGCGTCACCATAATCCAGCAAGTACGGATTGAACGTAAACGTTGAGGTGCCGGTGAGTGGTGGTAGATCGATACGATGGTCATGGCTTCCCGATGTACTCGTTTCGCCAACCCCGCTGGGGCTCAATCCGTAGTTGTGCGAGTGGCTCCCGGCAGCCTCCGTAAAAAACGGAAACGGATTGATGACGATATCGCTGCCGAAAAAGAATGGTGACAGTTCCTCGCCAGAGAAACTGAAACTCAATGGTGCAAGATTGAAGTTGTGGGCGTCATTGTCTTCGCGACTCAGTGAGCCACCCGACCCGCTAACTCTGTGATCGTGATTCGATACGGATGTAATCGACGTCGAAGAGAAGTCGAGGTCGAGTCCGGCGCTATTTCCGAATACCGGGACATCGACGTCGTGCGTGTGGCCTCCATCGGGTGAGGTCGTGCTGTTCGCTACGCCGGCGCCATCCGACAAAGTGTGGCCATGATCGTCGGGGTTGTTAAGCCAGGATATGCTGCCACTGCTTGGCGGATTGATCTGGAGCCCCACGTTGGTCAGTACACCAAACGACGTGTCAAAGATGGGAATGTCGTTGTTGCCGTTGACGACGAGAACACGGGCATCGCCTAAGGGTGGCGCGGAAATCGTGACCAAATAGTCCTCCACCTCGCCGTCATCAGCGAATCCCGTATAGCTAAGATTCCCTTCTGTGCTAAGTCGGAATCGAGCAACCGTCTGGCCCGAAACAGCCCAACTGGGCACCTCGAAGTGGATAAGGTTGTCGCCCTCCGTGACGAAAACGTTGTTGGCAATCTGCTCGGCCTGGGCCTCC
>JAJDEG010000761.1 GCA_029259895.1 Planctomycetota bacterium | reverse complement strand
GTGCGTTTGCATTCGTCCTGTTTCACCGGCGATCTGTTGGGCAGCCTCCGTTGCGACTGCGGCGACCAGTTGCACATGGCGCTCGATATGATCCAACGCGAAGGCGCGGGCGTCCTCGTCTACCTGCCGCAAGAAGGCCGCGGCATCGGACTGACCGCCAAGATCAAGGCCTACGCCCTGCAAGACGACGGACTCGATACCGTCGACGCCAATCTCGCCCTCGGCTACAAGGCCGACACCCGCGACTACGGCGTCGGCATTCAACTGCTCAAGGATCTCGGCTTGCGAAAGATTCGCCTGCTGACCAACAACCCCAAGAAGACCGACGCCTTCATCTACGGCGGCTTCGATCTGGAAGTCGTCGATCAAGTTCCCATCGTCCCGCCCATCCACGAGCACAACGCCGGCTACCTGCAAACCAAGCGGGCCAGATTGGGCCACAAGCTCCCAGAGTAGCGGTCGTATCGGCTATTCCGCCCGGCGTTTCTCGGCGTGTTGCCTTTTCGCCACGCGCGGCGCATCGCGACCTAGATTGTCGATAGCGGCCCTCCGTTCCTTTTTTGCGCCGCGTTACCGCTCGCCATGCGCCGGCTCTATGGATCGAACGTACGCACACAACCGCTCGTCTCGCGACGGCATCGCTACGATCTCCGTCGCCGTCGGCGTATTGACCTTCGCCGCATTGAGTCTTGTCGTCGCATCGACTCCGGCGTTGGCCGGCGAAAACCTCGCCCGACGTGCCGAGCGACACTTGGCAACGTTTTCCGCGCTCGCCGAGCGTCTCCCGATGTCTCCCGACGAACAGTCGATGCTCGCCGATGCCGCCGACGGCCGGTGGGACACGTTCGACCTGCTCACGGCTGCACTCATTAGCGAAAATAGCTCGCGCGCGGAACGCCGCCGCGCGTCCCAACAACTCGACGAGCACGTCGCCGCTGCCCGCAAGCAATTGGCGTCGTCTGACGCCGCTCCGGCCGAGAACCTCTTCGCATACCTGCACGAGCACGTCCTCACCGGACGCTTTTCTCCCGAATGCCACACCGTTGGGCGAACGCTCGAATCCGGCGCGTTCAACTGTCTCAGCGGAACGCTGCTATTTGTCGGGCTGGCCCAGCGATGCGACGTTTCCGCCCAGGCCGTTCTCGCGCCGAGTCACGTCTACGCACGCACGTCGTCCGGCGGCGTTGCCCACGACGTGGAAACGACCTGCCCGACGTGGTTTCTCGAACCGGCGGGGCGACGACTCGCGTGGATGCGTTCGGCCCTCGGCGACGAATCGCCATTGGCTCGCCATCGCCCTCTGACCTCGGTCGAACTGCTCGCGGTCGTCTATTACAACCGCGGCGTCGAGTGCTTTGCCCGACGCGACTTCGCTGCCGCCGCCGCCGACAATCTCGTCGCGCTACGTCTCGACGCCAATAACGCTGCCGCCGCCGACAATCTTTTGGCCGCCGTTAACAATTGGGCGCTCGAATCGGCAAACCAGGGCCGGCTCGACCTGGCCGGCGAATTGATCCGTCGCGGCCGTGGCGTCGCGCCCGACCGGGTGGACCTGCAAGCCAGCCAGCGCTACGTCGCCGGCCGTGCGCAGTTTTCGACAACCCGCCGCACGAGCAGCCAAGGCTTGGCCCGCAGCGACTCGAACACGCCCTAATATTTGGCCCAGGTCAAGTTCCCCGAATCTTGCGCACTTCGAGTAGGGTGGGTCGAACGAAGTGAGGCCCACCGCGTGACGCAGCGCCGTCCGGTGGGCCCCAATTTCTCGCGCACCGATTTGACGTCACCCGATTCCCGACCTAGATTTCAGTTGTGTCCCGGGGGCGCAACGCGCCTTCGATGCGCATCCTTTCCAACAATCGCCGGGTTCCCGGCAGTTGCGACATAGCGCTTGCTACAGCACGTGCCGAGCGGCGCAGTTGACCATTTCTCGCGTCCTTTTCGCCGCTTGCCGCTGCGCGTTCGTGTGACCGCGCCGCGATCGTCGTTCTGTTAGTCTAGGAGTTTCTCGATGCCGCTCAGCGCGCCCGCCGATGCTTTTTCCGCGAGTTTCGCTCCCGCTTACGGTGGCTCGCCCGACACGGTCGCTTCGCAAGTTCGCCGCATCTTGGCCATCACGTCGTCGCCGCCCGTCGCCGCGCAGCGACGCCAATCGCAACGCACACCATTTCCGCAACTCGTGTGCGTGCAAGCCGTCGATCCGAAGACACTCGTGCCGCAGGACGAGCCACTGGTCGTGGTGGGCAAGTACCTTTCGGAGCAAGGATTGGGTTTCTTCCACCCGGTGCCGCTACCCCATCGGTTCGTCGTTGTGACGCTGGAAATCCACGGCGGTCCGCCGCTGCGGTTGCTGCTCGACGTGTCGTGGTGCCGGTTTACGCGTCTCGGCTGGTACGAAAGCGGCGGAAGATTCCTCCGCGTCGTCGAGTAGGGCTGCGGCGAAGGGCCGGCCAAACCGCCGCTGGCGACAACAACACGGTCGCACGCGAAATCGCTCTACGACGAAACCAGCAACGCCGCCGGAAAGGATGCCAGCAGTTCGGCAACCGACAGCGATGGTGCATCGCTCGCGGCAAACTGCTCGCCGGTTAGTACGCACTTCCAGCTTCGCCCGCGCAGCGATGCCGGGATCTCGACGACCGTATCGCCCCATACCTCGCCGCCGATCGGCTGCCCGCTTCCATCCGCCGTTAGCGCCGCCGTCAGTCGCGGAACCACGACCAACGCGGCCTCACCGGCGTTCGAACTGCCACTGGATTCCGAGCCAAGCCGCGCGAACGCAAACAGATGATCGCCCAGCGCTCCGGCCGTCGACAGCGGAACGTAGGTTCCACGAGCAAACAGCGCGGGAAATTCGCGCCGCGCCGTTAGCGCGCTGCGAATCGCGTGCAACTTCACCCGACCGTCCTCGGGCGACGCCACCATGTCGCGGAGAAACGCCCGTCGCGATTCGGTGTCGGCGTCGATGCCGTTCACGACGTCCTGCAACAGCGCCTGCCGCGACGCATAGTCGACTGGCCGGCGGTTATCCGGATCGACCAGAGCGAAGTTCCATAACTCGTCTCCCTGGTAGAGATCCGGCATGCCCGGCGACGTGAACTGGATTAGCGTCCGCGAGATCGAATTCCAGAAACCCGGCCGGCAGATGCGCGCGACCAATTTTTGCACGTCGGCCAAGAACGGCGAGCCGCCCTCATCGCTCGTCAGTACGCCGCGCACGAATTCGGCCAACGCATTTTCGTATGCCGAATCGTTTTGCGTCCAAGAGGTGTAGGCCTTCGCCTCGCGCACCGCTTTGAGCATGTACGCTTCCACGCGATCTCGCAATTGGCCCAGCGCCGGGCCGTCGGGCATTGCCGAAGGATTTCCCGGGTCCGGCGTCGGCCAGATGCCGACGATCGTTTGGTAGCACAATATTTCGGTTGCCGTATCCGGCGCTCGGACATTGCCGACCAACGTGCGATGCGAGCGATTGAGCCGCTGCCAACGCGCCACGAGGCCCGTCCAGAATTTTGGTAACTCCGAGAGTACATCGAGTCGCGCGCGCACGTCGGCCGTTCGTTTCGTGTCGTGCGTCGTGACGCACAGCATCGTTCGCGGCCAATGAGTCGCTCGCGCGGCGTTGGCCTTGTGCAGTACTTCGACCGTGCTGTCCTCGGGAAGCAGTGGTTCCCCGCCGACCTCGTTGAGCGAAACCAGCGGCACGAACGAATAAAGCGCCGTGTCCTCGATTCCTTTGGCCGCCGCGGGGCCGGTTAACTGCTGAAAGCGCTGGATGAAGTTCACTCGCTCGTCCAACTCGTGATCGCCCATCTCCGTGCGGCCTTCGAGCAACAGCACCTGGGCGAGAAACTCAATCGCCTCGCCCGTCGCACGGCCACTTTGACGCGCCGCCGCGATCGCCGTCTCGACGAATCGCCGGTCCGCATCGCAGAGCGCCCGATCGCGGTCGTCGACGTATGTGCGATAGACCGGCAGGGCTACGACGACCTCGACGATGGCGTCGATCAACTCGCGGCTCGACAGCTCACGACGTTCCCACGGCAACGTAGCCGACGCGGCTGCGGTGGCCGTGCCATCGATAGTCGCCGATGCCGACACCGACGCCGACGCTGTTCCCGTCTCAAGAGACGCAGCGGTATGCAGAGGTTCGTCCGCCGCGGCCGCAGTCTTAGCGCTCGACTCGTATAGCCGCAACAATATGCTCGCCAACTGGCCGACGTGGGGCGAAAGATCGTGCCGCAACACGCGCCGCTTGCCCGACGACGCAATTTTCTCGAAGTTCACCGGCCGCCGCAGTGCACGCTGATAATGCTCGCCGATGTGAGCGAAGCCATCGCGGGCGACGAAGATCGCTTCAACCTCGTTGAGAAACTCGTAACCCGTCGTCCCTTCGACGGGCCAAGACGGCGGCAAGTCCTCGTGCTTGGCAAGAATTTTCTCCACGAACACCGGCACGGGCCGCTCCACCTCGCGGCACTTCTCGCGGAGTCGATTGAGATACCCCAGCGGATCGCGCAGGCCGTCGATGTGATCGATCCGCAATCCGTCGACGATGCCGTCCTCGACCCACCGCAGAATCGCTTCGTGGGTTTCGTCGAATACCTGCGGGTCTTCCTGACGTATTGAGATCAATTCGTTGATGTCGAAGAACCGCCGATAGTTAATTGTCCGTGCCGCGTCTCGCCAGTGGACCAATCGGTACGGCTGCGCGTCGAGCAGTTTCTCCAGTCGCTTACGACCTTCGTCGCCCTCGCAAAACGCCGTCGCCGTCGCCGCCACCCATTGCTCGACGCGCGGCGATTGAATCACGATCTGTGCGAACTGCGCCAACGATTGCTCGGTCTCTTCGCGGTCGATCTGCACGTGCCGCCGCTGCCGGGCGGAGAGCTTCGGCAACTTTTGCAATTTATTGACGATCGTTTCGACCTGGTCGGCCAGCGATCCGTCGCCGTTCATCCGCTGGCGAAGATCCGCCAGGCCGAACTGGCAAATCATCGGGATCGTCGCTGGATCGATCGGAAATCGGTGCTCGAAATACACCAGCAAGAAGCGGCCGTCGGCCCAGTCGAGACGAATTTGTCGCTCATCGAGCACGCGGCGTCGCGGCTCGCCGAGCACGGGCACCAACACACGGCCCCACATGGCGCGGTCCGGCATCCGCCAATCGATATCGAACCACCGCGCGAACGGCGAACACGATCCGTAGGTCAATACATCTCGCCAGTACGGATTCTCCATGCTGGCGGCCATGTGATTCGGCACGATGTCCAGCAGCAGGGCCATGCCATAGGTTTGCAGGGCCGTCGCCAGGGCGCGCATATCGGTCTTGTCGCCGAGTTGCGGATTGATCGTCGCGCAATCCGTTACGTCGTATCCGTGCGTGCTCCCATGCCGCGCGCGGAGCAATGGCGACGCATAGACGTGCGTTACGCCCAGCCGACCGAAGTACGGCGCAAGCGCTTGGGCGTCGGCAAACCGGAAATCCGGATTGAGTTGCAGCCGATAGCTGGCCATCGGTTTCGTTGCCGTATCATTCATCGCACATCCCTCCGTTGTTTCCTTCATCCTGATTCCATCGCGGCGCATTCTACGCTATATCGCCTGTCCCTGCGGGAGGCGGCGACGCGGCGCGACGAATCATCAAGTCATTCGGCGGCATTCGCCACGCGAAACAGCGCGATCGAGCAGGGACGCAAGTGGTACGCCACTTTGGCGGGATACTCGCCCTGCGGACCGTCTCCGTCGTACGTGTCGATCAATAGTTGCCAAGGTAAATCTTCTTCGATCTTCGGCAACGTAAATGGAATCGTCATATCGTGGTCCGCGTTGAACAAAATCAGAATCGAGTCGCCGCTGATCTCCTCGCCCTCTTCATCGGTGTCGATGCTATCGCCGAAGAGCACGACACCGAAGCACCGCACGTGCTCCGCGTGCCATTGCTCGCCGGTCATTTCCGTGCCGTCGGGATTGAGCCATGCGATATCGCCCTCGGTGGCTTCTTCGATCTGCCGGCCACTAAAGAAACGCCGTCGCTGAAACACCGGCTGCGAGCGAAAAATGCCGATGATCCGTTGGACAAAAGCCAGCAATTCGCTTTCGCTCTTGTCGAGCTTCCAGTTCAGCCACGTGATTTCGTTGTCCTGGCAATACGTGTTGTTGTTGCCGCCTTGCGTGTGGCCGATTTCGTCGCCGGCCAGCAGCATCGGTACGCCCTGCGAGAAAAGCAGCGTCGCCAAGATCGCGCGTTTCTTGCGGTCGCGTAGCGATCGAATCTTTGGATCGTCCGTCGGGCCTTCGGCACCGCAATTCCAACTGATGTTGTGGTCGGCCCCGTCGCGACCGTCTTCGCCGTTGGCCTCGTTGTGCTTGTGGTCGTAAGAAACGAGGTCTTCCATCGTGAAGCCGTCGTGGCAGGTGACAAAGTTAATGCTCGCCCGCGGCCGTCGTCCGCTCCAGGCGTACAAGTCGCTGCTGCCGCAAAATCGCGTCGCAAACTCCGAAACGATCCCGCCGTCGCCCTTCCAGAACGACCGCACGCAGTCGCGATACTTGCCGTTCCACTCCGACCACTGGACGGGAAAATCTCCTACCATGTAACCGCCGTCGCCCAAGTCCCACGGCTCGGCGATCAGTTTCACCTGCGAGATAACCGGATCCTGATGGATGATGTCGAAGAACGCGCCCAGCTTGTCGACGGCGTGCAGTTCGCGGGCCAGCGCGCTGGCGAGATCGAATCGGAACCCGTCGACGTGCATTTCGACGACCCAATACCGCAAGCTATCCATGATCAATTGCAATACGCGCGGATTCATCACGTTGAGCGTATTGCCGCAGCCGGTGAAGTCGACGTGATAGCGCGGGTCCGGCGGCGACAGCCGGTAGTAAGCGGAGTTGTCGATGCCGCGAAACGACAGTGTCGGACCAAGTTGGTTTCCCTCGGCCGTGTGGTTGTAGACGACGTCGAGAATCACTTCGATGCCGGCCGCGTGCAGGTTGCGAACCATCGTTTTGAACTCGCGCACGGAATCGAGCGGAAACTCCGGCGAGGCATATCCCTGGTGCGGCGCGAAGAATCCCAGCGTGTTGTAGCCCCAATAGTTGCTAAGTCCGCGTTCGACGAGATGACGATCGTCGGTAAAATGATGGGCGGGCAATAGTTCGACCGCCGTGACGCCCAGCTTCTTCAGATAGCGGACGGCCGGTTCCGACGCCAGGCCGGCATACGTTCCCCGCAAGTGTTCGGGCACTTCGGGATTGAGCATCGTGAAGCCGCGGACGTGAACTTCGTAGATCACCGTCTTGTGCATCGGCGTGTTGGGGGCCCGATCGTCGCCCCACGTGAACGCCGGATCGATGACCGTGCCCAACGGTGCGTAAGCGGCGCTATCGCGCTTGTCGAACGACAAATCGGTGTCTTTCGATCCGATCTTGTAGCCGAATAGCGAATCGTGCCACTTCGTGCGGCGTCCGATGGCTTTCGCATAAGGGTCGATGAGCACCTTATTGGGGTTGAAGCGATGCCCCTTCTTCGGCTCGTAAGGCCCATGCACGCGATAGCCGTACAGCTGCCGCGGCGTGGCATCCGGCAGGTATACGTGCCACACCAAGTCCGTCTGTTCCGTCATAACGATCCGCATCGCCTCGCGCTTGGCGTCGGGCGAGTCGAACAGGCACAGTTCGACCTTCGTCGCGTTCTCGGCATAAAGAGCGAAGTTGACGCCCCGGCCGTCCCAGGTCGCGCCCAAGGGGTACGGCTTACCCGGCCAGACACGTCGCACGCTGATCGGAACGCCCGTGCGTTCTTCCTGCGAGCGCAAACCGCGCAGTCGGCGACCCCGCCCTACGATTCCCGTCGAATCGGGTTGTTCGGTCATGTTCGGTGATTCCTTCATCCGCCATCGCTTTCTAAAACGGCAATGCGTTAAGTTGATTTGATATAAACGGCGGCCGAATGCGGAGCCAAACGTAGCTCCACGGTGCCGCGAGATTCGAGATGTTCGCCGAGCGTCGCGGCCGGTCCTTGCCCGCGCGATTCCGCCCAACGGGGATCGGCAGAGTCGAGGGCTTTCGTCCATTTTCCGGTCGGAAAGTGGGCCGCGAGCGTCGTCGCCTTCGCCCCGAAGTGAAACACCGTACTCGCTTCGTGGTCGCGCGTCCAGCGGCGGACGATCATCACCTGCTCCGCTTCGTGCGACGCGACTTCGATCCGATCGCGCCGCGGAAACGCCAATGCCGGCGCGGTCTTGCGCAACGAAATCAACGCTTTGTAAAAATCGAAGAGCACGCGATGACGTCCCGCGGCCTTCAATCCATGATCGAGCTTGCAGCGCGCGAATGTGGCTTCGTCCTGCGGGTCGGGCGGAACGCCGGCCCACTTGAAACTCTCGAATTCTTCCTTGCGCCCGCGGCGAACTGCTTCGACGAGGTTTTCGTCCGAGTGGCTGATGAAATACTGAAACGGCGCGGACTCGGCGTACTCCTCGCCCATGAACAGCATCGGTTGAAACGGCGAAAGGATTACGGTCGCCGCGGCCAGCTTGAGTTGCTCGAACGAGATCACGTCGGTCAGCCGTTCGCCCAACATCCGATTGCCAACTTGATCGTGATTCTGCGAACAAACGACGAGCTTGAGCGGTTCGATATCGCGAGCCGAATTACCGTGCCGCTGCCCGCGAAACTCGGAATATTCGCCGTCGAGCACAAAACCGACGCGGTAGGATTTCACCAGATCGTCGAAGCCGTGGAAGTCGGAGAAGTAGCCCGACCGATCGCCGGTCAGGGTCGTTCGCAGCGCGTGGTGTAGGTCGTCGTTCCACTGCCCATCGATGCCGCTGCCGCCCATTTCCTTGGGCTGGATCAGCCGCACGTCGTTGAGGCTGCTCTCGGCGATGGTATAGACGCGCCGTCCCAGGCGTTCGCTCTCGACGCGCACGGCGTCGGCCAATTCCTGCAGAAACGGCCGCGCCGAGAAATCCAAAATCGCATGAACCGCGTCGAGCCGCAGTGCGTCGATGTGGAATTCTTCGATCCAATACAGCGCGTTCTCGATGAAGTAGCGCCGCACTTCGTCGCTGTGTCGGTCGTCGAAGTTAATCGCCTCGCCCCACGGCGTGCGATGCCGCGAAGTAAAGTAGTGCCCGAACTCGCCGAGATAATTCCCTTCCGGGCCGATGTGGTTGTAGACCACGTCCATGACCACGGCCAAACCGCGGCCGTGCGCTGCGTCGACCAGCCGCCGCAGGCCGCTGGGCCCGCCGTAGGTGTTCTGCACGGCGAACGGATGCACGCCATCGTAACCCCAGTTGCGTCCGCCGGGGAATTGCGCGACCGGCATCAACTCGATCGCCGTCACGCCTAGTTCTTTCAATTCGTCCAGCCGCTCGATGATCGCATCGAACGTGCCGGCGGGCGTGAACGTGCCGACGTGCAACTCGTACGTAATGTATTCGTGCAGCGGAATGCCGCGCCACGCGCCGTCGGTCCAATCGAAGCTCGGATCGACCACCGTCGAAGCGCGATGCACGCCGTCGCTTTGCAGCCGCGAAGCCGGGTCGGGCAGTTGCCGTCCATCGGCGAAGCGATAGAAATACCGCGACCCCGGCTCGATTTCGCCGAGCACGGCTTCGTGATACCCGCGCGGTCGTAGCTCCATCGGCACGACGCGCTCCGCCGGCGCAACGATTTGCACTTCGACGCGCTCCTGCCGCGGCGCCCACACGAGAAACCGACACTTACCGTCGCCCAAGTACGTTGCGCCCAATGTCGCGGGATAATCGGGATGCCGTGGTGTATGCGTTCGATCCTTCACCGATCCATGTCCTTTATGTTGGTAACGCCTGCTAAGAAGCGTTCGTTCCGTCCGACTTCAAAAACACCACGCCCAGCGGCGGCAAATTGAGATTCAGCGAATACGGGCGTCCGTGATACGCGACGGGCGCGGCATCGGTTCCGCCGAGATTCCCTTGCCCGCTGCCGCCATTCTCGACGGCGTCGCTGTTGAGAATCTCCCGCCAATGCCCGCCCCGTGGCACGCCGACGCGATAGTTCGTCCGCGGCATGGGTGTGAAGTTGCACACCACGATGATCAAATCCCCACGCGAGCCGCCCTTGCGCAAGAAACTCAGCGCGCTCCCCTGCCAATCGGCGGCGTCGATCCACTCGAAGCCCGCCGGATCGCAATCGAGCGCGTGCAGCGCCGGTTCGTTGGCGTAGGCGTGATTCAGCGCCGCCATCCAGCGGCCCATCGAGCTATGCCGCGGGTTCTCCAGCTCGCTCCACGAGATGCTCCCGTCGTGTTGCCATTCGCTGGTTTGCCCGAACTCGCACCCCATGAACAGCAGCTTCTTGCCCGGCATTCCGTACATGTATCCGTACAGCATCCGCAAATTCGCGAATCGCTGCCAATCGTCGCCCGGCATTTTGCCCAGCAGCGATCCCTTGCCGTGAACCACTTCGTCGTGCGACAGCGGCATCACGAAGTTCTCGTTGAACGCATAGATCATGCGAAACGTCATGCTGTCGTGATGATACTTGCGATGGATCGGATCTTGGGACATGTACTTGAGCGTGTCGTGCATCCAGCCCATGTCCCACTTCATGCCGAATCCGAGTCCGCCGACATCGATCGGCCGCGACACCATCGGCCAGGCGGTCGATTCTTCGGCAATCGTCTGCACGTCGGGATGCCGCGAATAGATCGTCGCGTTG
Source organism: Planctomycetota bacterium (assembly GCA_029259895.1). GTDB lineage: Bacteria > Planctomycetota > Planctomycetia > Pirellulales > PLA5 > PLA5. The sequence continues at coordinate 10,253 of JAJDEG010000761.1, read as the reverse complement.
AACGTGCGGATGAAGTCGACCGCTTCGAGGTTCTCTCGCCCGCCGTCTTTGTTCGGAATCCACTCGCCCTCCTTGCGCGAGTAGTCGAGGTACAACATCGACGCCACCGCATCGACGCGCAGGACATCGGCGTGATACTCCTCCAACCAGAACAGCGCGCTGTTGAGCAGGAATCCGCGGACTTCGCTCCGGCCGTAGTTGAAGATGTAGCTGTTCCAATCCGGATGGTATCCCTGCCGCGGATCGGCGTGTTCGAACAAGTGCGTGCCGTCGAAGTACGCCAGTCCGTGTTCGTCGCCGGGAAAGTGCGACGGCACCCAATCGAGAATCACGCCGATGTCGTGCTGATGCAGGTGGTCGATCAGATACTTGAAGTCCTGCGGCGTGCCGTAGCGGCTCGACGGCGCGAAGTATCCCGTTGTCTGATAGCCCCACGAGCCGAAGAAGGGATGCTCCATGACCGGCAGGAACTCGACGTGTGTGAAGCCATACCTCTTGATGTGCTCGACGAGTTCCGTGGCCATCTCGCGATAGCTCAAAGAGCGATTGCCTTCGCCGGCCACTCGCCGCCACGAGCCAAGATGGACTTCGTAGATCGACATCGGCGCGTGCAGATTGCTCCGCCCGCCGCGATGGGCCATCCAGCGGTCGTCGCCCCACGTGTAATCGAGATCCCACACGACCGACGCGGTCTTCGGCGGCATTTCGTGTAGCACGCCGAATGGGTCGGCCTTGTCGACGCGAAAATCGTTGTCGCGCGAATGGATGTGATACTTGTAGACCGCGCCCTGCTCGACGCCCGGCACGAAGCCTTCCCAAATTCCGCTATTTTGGTAGAGCTTTAGCCGATGGCTCTGCTTGTCCCAGCCGTTGAAATCGCCGAAGACGCTCACCGATCGAGCGTTCGGCGCCCACACGGCGAAGTACGCGCCGGCCGTCGAGCCGTCGCTCGTCAAGTGCGCGCCCAGTTTGCGATGCGCGTCGTAATGCGTTCCCTGGTTGAACAAATACACGTCGTCGGCGGAAAGCAGACTGAAATCGTGGCTTACGTTCGGCAGGTCTGCGGACGATGTTCGCTTGCTCATGGCTTAACCTTTCGCGCTGTTGGCCACAGCCGGCGCTTTGCCAACCGTGGTGGATCGCGCGGCGCGGAGCCGGTCGATCGTGGAGAATAGTTCGATGATATCGTCCTGCTCGCGCATTTGCGCCAGCGAGCGGCTGGCCTTGCGACGCCAGTTGGGTCGTTCGACGCTCGTGCCGGGTGTGTTCTGCGGCTGCTTTTCCAACCACAGGTCTTCCAAATTGACGAGGACGCTTTCGGCCGGACTCGCGGCGAGAAACTTGACGATCGCGTGGAGTACGGCCAAAGTTTCTGCATCGCCGTCGTTGGTCGTCGTCAGCCAGCCCTCGCGGCCAAGCCACTCGACGATTCGCCGCCGGCACGATGCGCGCGACTCCATCTCTTGCCGAGCCTCTTCGTCGGTCATCAGTCCCATCGCCACGCGGTCTGGCACGTCGTCGCCCGACCACCACGCGGCAAACGTCGGCATGTCGTGCGTGTTGATCGACGCGATGCTCGCGGCCGGCACGGACTTCAGCGGCGACTGCGGGGATTCGTCCATTCGTGCTGCCGCTTGTTTCGTGTCGGCGATCTCGGCCGCCGCGTCGATTGCCGCGTCGATTGCCTCCGATTCGTATTCGTACTGCACGACGTACATCCGACGCACGCCGTGCCGATCCAACTCGATGTTCACTTCCTTGGGCACGGTGCCCAGGTTCTCGCCGATAATTGCCGTGCGATTGCGATGCGACTCGACGCTCAACACGGCATACAGCTCGTCGGCGCGATAGCGGACGTATACGCCATCGGCCGCCGACATGCCGTGCCCAATCCAATACAGCCGATGCAGGCCCATTACGTGATCGATCCGCAGCGTGCGGGCGAATCGCATGTGGTGCGCCAAGTATTCGCGGACGTGACGATAGCCGCTACGGCGAACGCCATCGGGATGCAGCGGCGAGAATCCCCAGTCCTGCCCGCGAGTAAACACCGCGTCGGGCGGCGCTCCGGCCGAAGCCGCCGCGGCAAAGTCGCCACGATTTCGCCACACGTCGTAGCCATCCTGCCGCACGCCCAACGGTAAGTCGAGATACAACCCATCGCCGGCCGCGGCCGCTTGCTTGGCGAGCCGATCGAGTTGCTCGCTGGCGATCCATTGCACGTAGCGATGGTAGTTGGCCGCCGCTTCGTCGTAGTCGCCTGCGGATAACTTGCCGTCGCACTGCGGCTTCGGCCACGATTGCCACGCTTCGCCGCGACGTTCGTAGGTCGCGCGAAACGCCGCGTAATCGTCCAGTCGCGGGTGATCCCGTAAGTACTGCGAATACTCCACATACCGCGCCGGCTTGCGCGCGAAGAAATCGGCCGCGAGCAATTCAAGCACGTTCCGCTTGAGCGCCATGATCTTGCGATAATCGACCATTTCTGCCGCACGCAGTTCGTCGATCGTTCGTCGCGTCGACGACGCAATTAGTTCCCTCGCAGCGGCGCAGTGTTCGAGCTCGGCGACGGACTCGACGTCGATGTAGAATTCGTTCCAAAACAAACGGCTCGCCGGCGCGTAGGGACTCGGCTCAAATGGTTCGTCGAGATAAGCGGCGAGCAGCGGCAGCGTTCCCACCAGCCGTCCTCCAAGCCCGCGGAGCCACGCCGATAACTCGGCCAAGTCGGTGAAATCGCCCGCGCCCCAATTGCGATCCGAGCGCACGGCGTACAGCGGCAAGAACGCGCCCCAGATTCGCTCGCCGCCGTCGCTACTGTTTCCGCCGTTTCCGTTCGGCGTGTAGACGCGTGTCGGCGCCGATATCACGACGGACTCGAATCGCTGCTCCCCCACCACGACCGTCAGGCGATGGTAGCCTGTCTCGATTCGCGTTGGCGTTTGGAGTTGAAACGTCACGAATTGCTCGTCCGCTTGTTCGTCCGCGCCTGTCTCGTTCACCAACGTGGCCGCAGCGCCGTCTCGCAACTCAGTCTTCCACGACTCGGCTTTGCCATCTTCCAACTGCAATTTGCATTCCGCCGTCCCATCGATTCGAGCTTTGGGCAGCGTCAACGTGAACTTTTTTAGCTCGCCGTCCCACGCAACCAGCACCGGCTCGATTCCCTCGGCCGCCAGGGCATGTCGTCGCCGAGCAAGCGCCGCCGGCAAGTCGTCCATCGACCGCACGCCCGCACCCAAATCGCCGAGCACGGCCAACAGCGCTCCTGGCGAAGCGTGTTGTCGCTGATGCCGCACGTCCTCGTACGAAGTTTGCACCCCGTAGAGTTCGGCGAGCTGTTCGAGTTGTGTCGCGTCCTTGGTCATTGTGCGTCGGTCATTGCGAGTCGAGCAAACGTAGAATCCCGTCCAAGGGAATTTGCACCCAGTTGGGCCGATTGTTTAGTTCGTAGCCGAGTTCGTACACGGCTTTTTCCAGCACGTAGGCGTTGAGCAGCGTCTCTAAATGCCCGCGATCCTTGGGCAGGAAATCGCCCTTTGCGGCTTCCTCCAAGTACGCCGCTAGATAGGCCGACGCGTTCCACACGTACCACACGCTGAGCCATTGGGCCACTGCGCCGGCGCTTTCCGGCGGCAGCACCGACTGCCGCTGCGGTCCCAGCAAGGCCGCCGCCGCCGCGTAGTGAAACGACCGCAACATCCCCGCCACATCGCGGAGTGGCGACGTCTTGATCCGTCGCGTGCTGATCGGCCGTGCCGGCTCGCCTTCGAAGTCGATGATCACGAAGTCCTTGCCGGTGAACAGGACTTGTCCTAGATGGTAGTCGCCGTGGCACCGCGTTCGCTGCGCGTCGATCTGGCTGTCCTTGACGTCCTCGTAGCGGGCGAGCAATTCGGCCTCGCGCTCGAGCAAATCGCCGCTTCGCTCCGCCGCCGCCTCGCCCAAGCCCGAGCGTTGGCGGCGCAACAGCCCAAGCGTTCGTTTCGCTTCGGCGCGCATCGATTGGTACAAGCTGCGTTGATAGAGCTTCGTAAACGACTCGCTCTTGAACGCCGCGTCTTCCGTTTTAGTGGCCAGGGCGAGGTGCAATTCCGCCGTCCGCTTGCCTAGCATCGCGGCCGATTGCAGGTAAGGACCGATCATTTCCTGCGCCGCCGATGGCGGCCGCGTTTCCGCTAGATCGAGCAGCGACACGCCCTCGGGCAGCGCATCGGCTGCCGGCGGCGATCCGGCAAGTTCGGATTCGATCCGCTCCAGATACCGGCCCAACTCGTCGAGCGTATAGACCCAAGCATCGCTTTGGTTCGCAACGTGCTCGTGCAACACGGCCAGCGTATACCGATCGCCGTCCTTGCTGCGGTATTCGAGCGCCCCGGCGACCTGCGGCACGCAAGACAGTCGCGTTTGTTCGGTTAGATAGCGGCCGACTTCGAGGTCCGGGTTCTCGCCATCGCCGACGCGGCGGAACAACTTGAGCATGTACTTTCCGCCGAGCATGGCCGACGTGTTGCTTTGCTCGCCGCCGTGGACCGTCGCGTCGAGCGAAATCTCCTTGCCCAGCCGCGCCAGCGCTTTCGTCTGCACGGCTTCCATGTGCCCATGCTGTCCGGGAATCGTCCTTCGGCCGACGATGGCGTCGAACAGGAGAAGCCAGAACTCTCCCTCGCGCGACGTGTCGCACAGCACGGCCGGTTTTCCGTCACCGGTTCGCTCGACGTGTGCCATGCCGGCGCTGGGATGATCACCCAGAATGTTCTGCGCCTGCTCGTCCTGGGCAAACACGACGGGCAGCACGTAAATTTCTTCGTCTCCCTCGACGTAATCGACTCGCGCCAACAGCAGCCGCGTCGAAGGCAATCCACCCGCTAGATGGTGGCTCGACTTCTTCAATCCCTTCGTGATCTTGGGCACATCGTGAATCGTCAGTACGTCGATGATTTTCACGTGGCGAATCGCGCGGGCCTTGCCGGCGAACCAGCGATGGCGGTTCAAATACGCTGGTAGCGTGGCCTCGAATTTCCGCAGGGTGCGCCCTTCAAACAACTGCGCCCAATTGTTGGCGATCGAGCACGTCGGTAGTTGCACGTCGACCGAAGCGGCCTCGCTATTGAACCACGACAGCCGAAACCAATAGAACGCATACGGGCCGAGGGTGAGGAAATACGGCAGCTCGCCGACCGGCGGAAACTTCGTCTGGCCGAAAATCTCGACGGGCACGCGGCCGCGGAACCGCGACAGATCCAGTTCAACGCACTGCGCGTAGCGGCACAGATTGGCTACCACGAGAATGGTCTCGCCCTCGAATTCCCGCAAATACGCCAGCACCTTCGAGTTGTCGGGCGATAGGAACTCGATGCTGCCGCGGCCAAACGCCGCATGTTGCTTGCGCAAGCCGACCAGCCGCCGCATCCACCACAACATTGAATGCGGCCGGCTTTGCTCGACTTCGACGTTGCGCGAGGCATAGTGATACGGCGCGTCGATGATTACCGGCAAGTAGAGCCGCTGCGGATTCGCCCGCGAGAAGCCGGCGTTGCGGTCGTCGTTCCACTGCATAGGCGTTCGCACGCCGTCGCGGTCGCCGAGGTAGATGTTGTCGCCCATGCGGATCTCGTCGCCGTAATAAATGACCGGAGTACCCGGCAACGACAGCAACAAGCCGTTCATCAATTCCATCTTGCGGCGATTGTCTTTGAGCAGCGCCGCCAAACGTCGGCGAATGCCGAGATTGACCCGCGCCCGCGGATCGTCGGCATACGTGCGATACATGTAATCGCGTTCCTCGTCGGTGACCATTTCGAGCGTCAACTCGTCGTGGTTCCGCAGGAAGATGCCCCATTGGCAGTTGTCGGGCAGGTTGGGCGTCTGTTCGAGAATGTCGATGATCGGGAAGCGATCCTCGCGCTCGATCGCCATGAACAGCCGCGGCATGAGCGGAAAATGGAAGTTCATGTGACATTCGTCGCCGTCGCCGAAGTACGCGGCGGCATCCTCGGGCCACTGGTTCGCCTCGGCCAGCAGCATCTTGTCCGGATAACGCTTGTCGACGTGCTTGCGGAGCATTTTGAGGAAGTCGTGCGTTTCCGTCAGGTTCTCGCAGTTCGTCCCCTCGCGCTCGTACAAGTACGGCACCGCGTCGAGCCGCACGCCGTCGACGCCCAGCTCGAGCCAGAAATCGATCGCTTCGAGCATCGCCTCGTGTACGGCCGGATTATCGAAGTTCAAGTCGGGCTGATGATGGTAGAAGCGATGCCAGAAATACGCCTTGCCGATCGGATCCCACGTCCAGTTCGACGCCTCGAAATCCTGGAAGATGATTCGCGCGTCCTTGTACGGTTCCGGCGTGTCGCTCCACACGTAGAAGTCGCGCCACTTTTCGCCCGGCTTAGCTCGTCGCGACTTTTGGAACCATTCGTGCTGGTCCGACGTGTGGTTCATCACCAGTTCGGTGATCACGCGTAAATCGCGGCGATGCGCCTCGCGCAGGAACACTTTGAAGTCGCGGAGATTGCCGTAGATCGGGTTGATCCGCGTGTAGTCGGCGATGTCGTAGCCGTCATCGCGCAGCGGCGAAAGGAAAAACGGCAACAGCCAGATGGCCGTCACGCCCAATTCCTGGATGTAGTCGAGTTTCTCGGTCAGGCCGCGAATATCGCCGATGCCGTCGCCGTTGCTGTCGAAGAAGGCACGAACGTGAATCTGATAGATCACCGCATCCTTGAACCACAGCGGATCCTCGGCCGCGATCGGTTTGACGGTCGACGTCCGCTTCTTTGGCGTCCTGGCTGCCATTACTCATCATCCTTTCTTAACTGACAAATAGATTTCCGTCGGGCTGCGGCATTGGCGGCTCGCGATGCGAATTCGGTTAAACAATCAGTGCAACTGGCGCGACAGGCGATTTTCTACAAGTAATACTCAAAGTCGCGTTCCGACCGCACGCGCCGGCGAACCTGAAAAACGTGCGCGGGCACCACCTGCGGGTCCAACTGCACGAAGTTCTTCCGCCCGTTCCACAAGTAACGCGCATCGCTAAGCAGATCGTGTACTTGATACGGGTGCGCCTCCTCCACGTCCAGGGTGTCGAGCGGTAAATCGATCCAACCCGACTGCACGTGGTGGGGGTCGAGATTCACCACCACCAGCAAGCACTCGCTCTTGTCGGCCGACGACTTCGTGTAACAGATCAACTGATCGTTATCCACGGGATGGAATTCCACGTTGTCGATCGACCGCAACACGGCATGCTCGCGGCGAATCTGGTTCATCCGCGCGACGAAGTCCTTCAGGCTGTCCGGCCGGTCGATGTCGTGGTAGTGGACCTGGTATTTCTCTGAGTCCAAATATTCCTCGCTGCCCGGCTCGCGGGGCGCGCCCCAACAGTGCTCGAACGGCGGCCCGTAGATGCCGTAGTTTGGACTGAGCGTCGCCGCCAGCGTCAGCCGAGCCATAAACGCCGGCCGGCCGCCGACTTGCAGGTACTCCGTCAGGATGTCCGGCGTATTCGGCCAGAAGTTCGGGAAGAAGAACTCGCGGGCCTCGGTGGTCGTCAACTGCGTGACGTACTCCGTCAATTCCTGCTTCGTGTTTCGCCACGCAAAGTACGTGTACGACTGCGTAAAGCCCAATTTCGCCAGGCGATACATGATCTTCGGCCGCGTAAACGCCTCGGCCAGAAACAGCACGTCTGGATGCTCCTTGCGGATCTCCCCGATGCACCACTCCCAGAATTCAAACGGCTTCGTATGCGGATTGTCGACGCGGAAGATCTTCACGCCTTCAGCGATCCAGTGGTCGAATATGCTCTTTAGCTCGTCCCACATCGCCCGCCAGTCGCTGGTCTCGAAGTCGAACGGGTAGATGTCCTGGTACTTCTTCGGCGGGTTTTCGGCGTATTGAATCGTGCCGTCGGGGCGTTGCCGGAACCAGTCGGGATGTTGTTTGACATACGGATGGTCGGGCGAACATTGCAGCGCCACGTCGAGCGCTACCTCGATGCCGAGGCGGCTGGCTGCCTTGACGAGCGAGCGGAAGTCGGCGGGAGTTCCGAGCTGCGGATGTATTGCCTTGTGGCCGCCCTTGGCCGCCCCGATTCCCCAAGGGCTTCCGACGTCGTCGCCGTTTGCCTCCGTGGCGTTGTTCTTCCCCTTGCGAAAGGTCGTGCCGACCGGATGGATCGGCGGCAAATAAAGCACATCAAAACCCATTGAGGCCACGTACGGCAACCGTGCCTCGACGTCCTTGAGTGTGCCGTGCTTCCCCGGCGCGCTGGCGGCGGAGCGAGGGAATAGCTCGTACCAGGCACTATGGCCGGCCCGCTCTCGATCCACCGTGATCGACAGTACGCGGTCGTACTCCGCGGCGAAGTCGCGGCTGGGGTACGTCTTCATCAACTGCGGGAGATCGGTGTCGTCGCAAATTTGCTGTACGTGGTGGACCGCCTCTTCGTTGCCCAGTCGCTTGACCCAGCTTTCGAGCACGGCACGATCATCCCCGGTCGCTCGCGCCGCGGCTTCGGCGATCAATTCGGCTCCCGAGAGCAAATCGACTGACGCGACTTGATTCGCCGCGACCCGCTTCTGAAAATCGCGATGCCATGTGCGAAATCGATCCACCCAAGCCAATACGGTGTACTCGCAGACGCCGACGCGGTCGACGACGAATTCGCCCGTCCATTCGTCGTTAACCAACGGCGTCAATTCGACTTCCGACCAGGTTTCCGCTCCGGCGTTTCGATAGCGCAACATGGCGACGACCACGTCGTGCCCATCGGTAAATACGTTCGCATCGACGACGACGCGCTGGCCGACGATTCGCTTGATCGGATACCGACCGGCGTCGATCTCGGGCCGCACCCTTTCGATTATTGCTCGACAGCGTCCATCCATCGGATCATCCCTTAATCGTTGCTCGGGCCAATGTTCTCAAACTCAAAAGTAGCACGAAACGTGCCGCGGTCGTCGTGCATGCCGGTTCGGCACGATCAAGTCCGCGGTGTGCTGCTTTGTTGCGCTTCCGACGCCGCGAATTCCATCATCGTCGCCACGCGGTCGAGTGCGTCGCAAATGTGTCGCTGCTCCGTCTTCGGCAATTTGAGCAGTTGCTCGCGAAAACCGGCATGCAGCGGCGAAGGATCGCGAGCCAACAAGCGCTTGCCGGCCGCAGTCAACGCGATCCGCACTTGTCTGCGGTCGACGTCGGTGCGAATGCGCGACACCAACTCCTGACGTTCCAGCCGGTCGACGATGCCGGTCACCGTTGGCGCGCCCAGGTAACTTGCCTTCGCTAACGCTCCGATCGGTGCCTCACCCTGCCGAGCGACCTCCTTGAGGATCGAAACCTGCGGCCCGGTGAGTTGGTATTCGCGAAGCAACGCCCGCGAGTGAACGTCCGTCGCGTGGGTGATGCGTCGCAGGGCCGAGAGCGACATTTCTTCGACGTTCATGCGATACAGCACCCTCCGTATGGCGAACCGTTCGCAGCCGGCCCAGTCGGGTCGGCGTCAAAGCCCGTTCTCTGTCGTAGCCCGCTCTCCGCGGAACCGTATTCTCAGCACACGAAGAAATGTAGCACACGCTGCGAATATTTTCAACACGAAATATGTGTGCTATAACCTTTACGACGCGAAGTACATTCTTTCGAGGGGGGAACCTGCGAAATCGCTACGAAACACCGTATGATGTCGCACGACGACCCTCCTCATCGATCCAAACCTCGGGAAACTCAACGCCAGGAATCGCATCTCGACCGTCGCCCGAACGGACCGACCCCCGAACGGATCGACACCCACGGCACTTTCCCCACCGACCATCGCCCGCTGCGGAGCAACCCATGAAAGACGTCCTCTCGATCATCCTTGCCGGCGGCAAGGGCACCCGCCTCGAACCGCTCACCCAAGACCGCAGCAAGCCCGCCGTCCCTTTTGGCGGCGCATATCGCATTATCGATTTCACCCTCTCCAACTGCATCAACAGCGGACTGCGGCGCGTTCTCGTCCTCACCCAATACAAAGCCGCCAGTCTCGACCGCCACGTCGGCATGGGCTGGAATTTCCTCTACCGAGAGCTCAACGAGTTCATCGACCTCGTGCCGCCCCAACAGCGGATCGATGAGAACTGGTATCTCGGCACGGCCGACGCCGTCTATCAGAACATCTACATGATCGAGCGGCATCAGCCCAAGTACGTGCTGATCCTCTCCGGCGATCACATTTACAAAATGGACTATCGCCCGCTCATCGAGCAACACAT
>JAJDEG010000077.1 GCA_029259895.1 Planctomycetota bacterium | reverse complement strand
CTTTAGCCAATCGCCGGCCTTCTCGAATTCGCTCTTGGCGGAAACGCGGTCGTCCAGTCGATACAGTGCGATCGCTCGAATCAGGTGATTTGTCGTCGACCGCTGGCCGCGCGCCGCATCCGCCTTCTTTGTCAACTCAACGGCCGATTGCCACTGCTCGCCGCGAAGCCGCGCAAAAGCGAGCGCTTGCAGCGCGTGCCAGTTGTCGCGTCCACTTGCAATCACACCGTCGGCTAGTTCGGCGGCCTCGTCGACGTGCGACGCGTCGGCATCCGTCGGCGCGACGAGCATGAACGCCAGCCACCGTCGGGCGCGCCAAGTATCCGCGTGATCTGCCCCCTGTGCGGCGGTGCGCATCGCCACAACCTCTCGCATAAGTTCTTGCGCCGCCGCGAATTCACCCTTCATTTCAAACTTCAGCCAGGCCAACCCATCGCAGGCCGAAATCGTTCGTTTGTCGTTCGCGCCTGCCGAATCGCGCAGCGCTGCCAGTGCCGACGTGTAAAGCATTTCCGCTTCATCGACGCCCTGCGGCTCGCTGGCTAACTCGTAGGCAAGGCGTCGCTGAGAGTCAGCCGTGCGCGGATCGGACTTGCCGAAAGCAACGCGATGAATTCGCAACACCTCGCGGCGCAGCGCGACGATTTCCTCCCGCTCGCCCCCCGATCGCCCGAGCACGTATGCCAATCGATTCGCCGTGACGGCCACCAACTCGTGGTCTTTTCCCAACGCAACTTGCCGCATCGCCAGCGCTTGCCGCAGCATGTCTTTCGCCTGTTCCGCGTCGCGCTTGGCGTAGAGCACGCGGCCGAGATCGTGCAGCACCCAGGCGGTTTCCGCATGCGGCTTATCGTACAGCCTCTGCAACATGTCGAGCGCATCGCGGCACGCCTGCTCGGCCTCGGCATCGCCGAGATTCACGAGTAAATGCGACAGCCGGGCCATCGCCACTGCCGTGTCCGGATGATCTCCTTCGTGAACGAAGCGACATCGTTCGATGGCCGTGCGATACAGCGCTTCGCAAACGCCGTAGTCGCGCTCGTCGGCCTGACGTGCCGCAAACCACAATAGGCCGTCGAAAACCAGTTTGTCGCTGCCCAACTTCTCGCGCAGTGGCTTGATCCCGTCGCGAATGAACTGCATCGCCTCGTCGCGCTTACCGGCCTTCCACAACGAGCGGACCGTACCCACCGCCTGTTCGTAGGTCTTCGGGTTAAACAACTTCGGGTCGATCGCCGCGCCGATCGACACAAATGACGCCTCGGCCCGCTCGTCGCTGCCGACCATCTCCTCCAGTCGTGTTTGCAATCCGCGACTGGCGATCGTTTGCGGATCTTTGCGTCCCAGTTCGCGCTCGCGAATGTCGCCTGCCTCGCGACTCAATTGCAGGGCCTCGCGAGCCGGTGCCCGCGCCGGCCAGTGTCGGTCGAGTAGCACGCGAGCGAGGTGATCGAGCGTCGTGGCCAATTCCAACGCCGGCACATCTTCGTGCGTCCGGCGGGTTTTCAGGGCCAGTCGCAAGTGATGCTCCGCGTCGCCGTAGTCCCCAAGCCGCGAGTACGTCCAGCCCACGGTATGGTGAAGCGCGGCGGCAACCGTCGGTTGATCGGCAAGTTCTGTATCGATCGTCTTCGCGGCACGATCGAGAACGTCCCGTACCGTCACTTCTTCGCCGCGCGTCAGCGCCGGATCGGCCGAGCGAAGCATGTTCTCGAGAAACCGATTGATCCGGTCCGCCCGTTCGGCGGCCTTACGAGCTCGACGCGCTTCGTCGTCGGCCGAACTACGTGCCGCAATGGCCTCGTTTCGCTCCACGCCAAGCCGCACGGCTGCGACCGTCGCCACGGTTGCCACCGCGATCATCAACGCCGCCACGGTCGCCACCAGCGTCGCCACCAGTCGATTTCGCCGGCACCACAGCCACAACCGCTCGCGGGCCGAAGTCCGCCTGGCGACGATGGGCCGACCATCGAGGAACCGCCGCAAGTCCTCCGCCATGTCGCCGGCCGACGCATAACGATCGCCCGGTTCCTTGGCGATGGCCTTGAAGACAATCGTTTCCAGGTCGCGCGGCGTCGCCGGAGCGAATGCCCCGATTCGCGGCGGCAGCTCGTAGAGAATGCGATCCATCAGCCTCGCCCTATCGCGATCGGCGAACGCCGGGCGAAACGTCAACAGCTCATAAAGCACCAAGCCCAATCCGTGTACGTCGGTGCGCGGGTCGGCCCATCCGCGAACCTGCTCCGGCGCCATGTACCGAAGCGTGCCGATCATGTCGGCGTCGCCGGTCAGTTCGTCGCAATTCTCCGTTTTGGCCAGTCCGAAGTCGGCGATCCAAACTTTACCTTTGCGGTCGAGCAACACGTTCGACGGCTTGATGTCGCGATGGACGACGCCGTGCTGGTGGGCATACGCCAAAGCATCGGCAAGATCGACGCCCAGCCGAGCCACGCCGCGTGCGAAGCGGACGTGCGAACCGCTCGTCGAAGAATCATCGTCACCGCGACGCGAAGCAGCCTCAGTCTCCATCGTCGCAGAGCTACTACCGGCGTCCGACGAGTTCGAGCGGCCGTGTAAGAACAAACGCTTCAGCGAATCGGACGACGAGGGCGAACGTAAGGAACTCGCGTCCTTCGCACGTGCGGCCGATCGTTCCTCGCCTAACTGTTCCTCGCCCAATTGTTTGTCGTCTATTTCTTCGTCGGTCGATCGCGCATGCGCTTCCCCGTGCCGCAGCGATCGGATCACGTCGTCCAGCCCGCTCCCTTCCACGTACTGCATCGTGTAATAGTGGACGCCGTCGGCCTCGCCGAAATCGTAGACCGGCACAATATGGGCGTGCTGCAACTGCCCCGCCGCCTGTGCCTCGCGCTCGAAACGTGCGATCCGCGTGCTGTCGAACCACGCC
>JAJDEG010000760.1 GCA_029259895.1 Planctomycetota bacterium | reverse complement strand
ACCGTGGGCCGCTTGTCCTCGGCGAAACGGAATTCTTTTGTTCCGGCGGGGTCACTGTCGCCGGCCAGGTCCGTGCTCAAGATCGTCGGGCACCAGTGACGTTCGATGTGTTCGACGACCAGGTCCGTGCCGGAAAAGTGGCTGACGTAAGGCTTCGCGCGGGGGTTGTACATGGTGTCGGTCAGGTCTCGCACGAGCACGACGTTCTGCCCCTGATAGACCATTTGCCGAATCGAAAACGGCCGCCCAAGCACGCACATGTTGGTATGCACACCGAGAACGATGACGTTCTTGATGCCTCGCTGGCGCATCAGATAATACGCTTCGGCGCTGTCCGTGACGGCGTCTTCGTCGGCGATCTCGATGGTGGCAATTTGCCGCTTCCAGGGCGCGCCGGGTTGGCAACGCGGTTCGCAATCGCAGCCGCCGTCGGAATCGTCGATGGGCAGTGCCGCTTCGTGGTCCTTGTCGAGCGCGCACCAGCGCTGGAGCGGCCGGGCCGTTTCGACGGCGGGAGCGTCGATCGCTCGGCGGCGCTGAGGCGTGTCTCTGTAGAACGCCATGCAATCGCTGGGGCAGTGGATGACGAGTACGCCGCGGCCGCGAGCGGCTTTGAGGAACTCGTTCATCCGCGGGGCCATTTCTGCGACGCGAGCCGCCGCACGACGGCAGGAATGATCGTCCCACATGTCGCAAACGACGACAGCCGTTTCGCTGGAGCGCCAGTCGAGTTCCTTTTCGATGGCGTGGTATCGGCCACTGCCTTTGGCCGTTTCGACGCGCGTGCGGGCGTGCAGGCTCAGTCGATCTTGGTCCGTCTTGCTGGCGGTCTCTTTCGATTGGGCAAGCAGCGGGCACTTTGCCGACGGCGCGAGAAAAGCCGTTAGAACGGCGACTGCGGCGGCCATCTTGATCGCGCGGCCGATCGCATACCACGGCGGGAGGAGAGACGGGCAGGTGCGAGCGCGGTTTCGGTAATTCATAGCAGTTTTTCGGAAGGAGGACGTTGCATATTGGCGGTCGCCCGCACGTTAGGCCACGCACGACCGGCAGAGCTTCTCTTGCCCGTGCGTCCATTACACGCGGCAGGCTTTAGGAAATCAAGCGGCGGAATCGGATTCGCTGATTCGTCGGTTTGCCGATGGTCGACAACGAATCTTGCGGCCACGGAATTGTCCGCACGGTCGAGCTATTGCCGGTCAGGAGGACCATCGCCCATGCCTACGCAAACGAGTCAGCGCCCTGTCTTCGTGCTGTCGGTGGATTTGCCGTCGTTGGCAACGCGACCGCATGGCCGTGCGGCGTTCGACAGTGTGGCGAACCTCATTCGCCGCGTTCGCTCGCATCAAGTGGCCGCGACGTGGGGCGTGCCGTTTGGGACGAGTTTGGGTCAAGTGGCCGACGCGATCGGAATTGGCAAGGCCGTTGGCAACGAACTGGCATGGTCTGCCGACGAGGCGTGGGTGGGGCCGAATGTGAGTCGAGGGCGATTCGCCGTCGCGATGGCGGAGCGATTTTCGGCAGCGCTGGATGCCGGCGTCTCGATGTCGACGCTGATCGCCGGTCGGCATGGCTTGCCGACGCATCTCGACGTGGCGGCGAAGTATGGCATTCGTGCGATCGTGCGCGAACGGAAGCAGCATCGCCGCTCTGTGCAACCGCGCACGTTGCGATTCGGCGTGTGGAGCGTCGACGTTTCGGCGTCGCTTTCGACGGCCGGTTCTTGGTGGGCGACTGCCGCTCGCCGGGCCCAGCGCGAGATCAACCGCGCTGTTCGGACGGCGACGGTGTGTCACGTTCATGCCGACCTATCGCGGCCGGAATCGGTGGCCGTTCTCGATCGCGTGCTGACCCACGTGCAACGGTGCCGGATGCAAGGCCGGCTGCACGTGGAAACGGTAGGGCAACTGGCGGCGCGACTGTCGCGGCCGAGAGTTGCGGCTCGTCCGGCGCGTTCGATACTTCGTGCGGCCTAGCGACGGCCGACGCGCGATCACTTCTGCGGTAGGCGGAACGCAATCGCATACAGCACTGGGATCAGGATCATCGTGAGCAGCGTGCCGAACGCCAGGCCGAACATGATGGCTACGGCCATCGACACCCAGAACACGTCTGGCAGCAGCGGCATGACGCCGAGGACGGTAGTGCCGGCGGCCAGCGCGACCGGTCGCAATCGCGAGACGGCCGCGCCGATGACGGCGTCGTGATCGGACAGGCCCGTGCTCTTGAGCGCGTTGATCTCGTCGATCAACACGATGGCGTTCTTGATCATCATGCCGGCGAGGCTCATCACGCCGAGCAGGGCGACGAAGCCCAACGGCTGGCCGGTCGAGAGCAGCCCGATGTTGACGCCGATCATTGCAAACGGCACGACGGCCACGATGATCAGCGGCGGACGATAGGAGTTGAACAGCGCGACGAGCGAGAGCGCGACGATCAGGCCGGCCGGAATCATGCCGGGGATCAACGACGCCTGCGAATCGCGCGAGCTTTCGTATTCGCCGCCCCATTCGACGCGATAGCCGGCCGGCAGGGTCTCGGCGAACTTGTCGATGTCGGGCTTGATGTCTTCGAGCAGCCGCGTGGCGGCGACGCCGTCGCTGGTTCGCGATTGCACGGTGATCGTGCGGCGGCGGGCGTAACGCCAAATCTGGTTGTCTTCCCACTCGACGTCGACCGATCGCGTCACTTGCGCGAGCGGCACCGGCCGACTCGACGTTGACGGCTGAACTTGCAGCACTTCGATCGAGCCGGGCAGGTTCTTGCGCTCCGCGGCGTCGTGGCGGACCATGACCGGGTAGAGCTTGTCCTGCTCGCGGTATTGGCCGACGACGTAGCCGTCGTAGGCGCGGCGCGTCGCCTGGGCGATGTTCGCGCGCGAGACCGACGACCAGCGGGCCTGCTCTTGGGCGTAATCGGCGACGACTTTCTTGACCGGCTGTCGCCAGTTGGTTCGCACGACACTGGCGAGCGGACTCTGAGCGAAGATTTCCGCCGCTTCGTCGGCATAGCCGCGGAGTTCGTCGGCGTCGGTGATGGCTGGCCCACTGATTCTTGCTTCGACCGTCCAGGTCTTGCTGGGACCGAGACCGTAACGCCGCACGACGGGGTTGGCTTGCGGCACGTTTTCGTCGAGCCAAGCGTCGAGTTCCGGGATGAGGCGATTGAGATCGGCGAGCGACGCGACGTTGACGACGAATTGTCCATACGACGAGTTGGGCAACTCCGGCTCGACCGGCAGGTAAAACCGCGGCGGCCCCTGGCCGACGAACGACGTGACGCTCTCGACGCCGGACTGCTCGATGATGTGGTCCTCGACGCCCTGCATGTCGTTCGAAACGGTTTGGATCGCCGTGCCTTCGGGTGCCCAGTAGTCGATCATGATTTGAAGCCGGGCCGAATCGGGGAAGAACGTCTTGTCGATCAGCGGGAAGGCGCTCATGGCCGCCACGAGCAAGCCGACGAACACGGCCAGTACGACGTAGCGACGGGCGATGGAGAATTCCAGGACGCCGCGAAACAGGTCGTAAAATCGACCGCCGTATTCGTCGCCGCCGGTGGTCCGCGGATCGGGGAGCAGCCAGATGCACATCAGCGGTGCGATCGTGACGGACATGATCCAACTGAGCATTAGCGAGATGGCGACGACTTGGAAAAGCGAGGCGCAATACTCGCCGGCCCCTTCGTCCGACATATAGATTGGAAAGAACGCCATCACGGCGATGACGGTCGCGCCGAGCAGCGGAAAGGCGGGCTGCGTCGCCGCTTCGATCGCGGCTGCGGTACGGTCCATGCCGCGAGCCATGCGGACGAGGACGCCGTCGGCCACGACGATGGCGTTGTCGACCATCATGCCCATGGCGATGATCAGCGCGCCGAGCGACATACGTTGCAAGTCGATGCCCCAGAGCTTCATGACCATAAACGAACCGACGATGACGAACAGCAATCCGGTCATGCCGACGATGGCGGCCGTGCGAAAGCCCATCGCGATCCACAGCACGACGACGACGATGGCCACGGCCTGCATGAGGCTAATCACAAAGGCGTCGATCGACTCCTCGACCAATTCGGCTTGCCAGGAGACTTTCTCGAACTCGATGCCGACAGGGAGAATGCCGCGCAGCTCCTCCAGACGCTCGTCGAGACGCGAGCCGAGATCGACGATGTTGACTCCCGACACGTTGGATACGGAGATGCCGACGGTGGGCAGGTTCGCCGTGCCGATCTTCTGGTTCTTGTAGCGCATGCGGTTGGCCGGCGGTTCGACGTAGCCGCGGCGGACCGTGGCGATGTCGCCGATGCGTAGCAGTTCGTCCGTCACTTGCAATTGGGACAGGTCGGTGCCGCGGACGACCAGGTTGGCGATGTCTTCCGGCGAGCGGAACGCGCCCGTTTGCTCGATGCGGAAGCGGTCGTCGCCGAGTTCGAATCCGCCGGAGTCGACGACGAGATTCTGCTGCGAAAGGGCCCGTTGAATGTCGTCGACGGTGAGGCCGAGTTGCGACAAGCGGGCCTGGGCCACGTCGAGATAGATGCAGCGTTTCGGCATGCCCCAGATTTCGACGCGGGCGACGCCGCTGATGACGCTCAACTCCTTCTTGATCGCGTCGACGTAAGTTTCCAGTTCGGCGTAGTCGAAGCCGTCGGCCGTGACGGCGAGCAGGAATCCGTAGACGTCGCCGAAATCGTCGCCGACGAGCGGCTCGCTGGTGCCCGGCGGGAGCGAGGAAGCGACGTCGGTCACCTTGCGGCGAAGCTCGTCCCAGATTTGCGGAAGCTGGTCGGAGGAATAACTCGGACGGATCTCGATCTTGACGATCGACAGGCCGGGCGCCGACACCGACTCGACTTTTTTGAGTTGCGGCATCTTCTGGATCGCCATCTCGATCCGGTCGGACACTTCCAGCTCGACTTCGGCCGCGCTGGCACCGGGATAGGATGTCGTGACCGTGGCGTTCTTGATCGTGAACTCGGGGTCTTCGAGCTGGCCGAGCGTGTAGAACATCGCCATGCCGCCGGCGCACAGCAGCAGCGTGCTGAACGCGGTGAGGACTCGTTTTTGGATCGCGGTTTGGGCGATGCTCATCGCGCGGCCTCCGCGTTGGCCTGTTTGGGCGGTCCGCCGGTCGATGTGCTTGTCGACGTGCTTGTCGATGATTCTTCGGTTGAAGTTGCGGGCGATTCGAGACGGACTTGCTGGCCTTCGCTTAGGTAGTGTGCCCCGGCGGAGACGACCAATTCGCCGGTTTCGACGCCGGTGATGCGGAGGCCGTATTGCGTCATGTCTTCCATCTCGACGGAACGGCGGTTGACTTTCTTTGACTTCTCGTCGACCACCCAAACGCTGCGCTTGCCGTCTTCGAGCAGCACGGCGCTGCCCGGCACGACGAAGGCTGGTTTCTGCGTGGCGTCGGCAACATCGGGCGGCGGTGCGCCTTTGCCGCGGGCGAAGCCGGACATGCCGGGACGAATGTCCAAGCCGGGCGGCGGCGTGAACGCCAAAATGACGGGATAGGTGCGCGTGGTGGACGACGCCTCGCTGCCGATCTCCTTCACGCGGGCGGGAATCGGGTTATCGGGAAACGCATTGAACGTGACTTCGACTTCGGCGACCAGCGGCACGCGGGCGATGGCTTGTTCCGGTACGTCGACTTTCATCTTTAGTTCGGCGGTGTTGAGCAACCGCAGGATCGGCTGCTTGGCTTGCACTAGCTCGAAGTTCTCCGCGTACGTGGCCGCCACCGAGCCAGCGAACGGTGCCAGCAGCTTCGTGTCGTTCAGTTGGTCCTGGGTTGTCTTCAGCGCGGCTTGCAGCGATACGACTTGGGCTTGCTTGGCGTCAATGTCTTCCTTGCGTGCGCCTTGCTCACCAATCTTGAGCGACTCCTGCGCCTGGACGAGATCTGCCTCGGCCAAGTCTTTCTTCGCAACGATCAATTCGAACTCCGCCTTGGCGATCGTGTTGTTGCGGGCCAGCGGCTCGCTGCGGGCGACTTCCGCGCGGGCGAAGTTCGCCGCCGCTTCGGCGCGGGCGACCGCCGCGTTGAGTTGGGCGATCTCCTCGGGCCGCGCGCGGGTCATGGCGGTTAGCTCGCTGCGGGCTCTGGAGAGATTCGCCTGAGCGTCGCGGAGCCGGACGTCGAAATCGCGTGGGTCGACCTGGGCGAGCAGTTCGCCCTTCTTTACGAGCGTGCCGATTTCGTTGGCGGGGAAGGCGATGAGCGGGCCGCTGACGCGGAAGGACATTTCGACAGCGTCGGTCGCCGCGGCGATGCCGGGGAGTGCGCGACCCTGAGCGAGGGCGTCTTCGCCGACACGAATGACGCGGACCGGCCGAATCACGGTACTCTTTTCGGGGTCTTTACCGCACCCAGTCGCCAGCACGACGAATGGAAGGGCAAGAACCAGCGAGCACCTGCCGAATCGCCTGCTTGCTGTCGAAAGCAGGCGTTCGATGCGTTTGCGGTCTCGCATGACGTGGACGTATAGAGAGAATCGCATCGGAAATTGTGCTCCAAGACGTGTGCTGAACCAAGCCCTGCGGCCGCTTCGCACGGAGTGGCGACGATGAGAACCGAGAGCATACCTTGATTCGGACGGTTGCGAAATCCTCT
>JAJDEG010000759.1 GCA_029259895.1 Planctomycetota bacterium | reverse complement strand
GACTCGATCTCGCCGATGATCGAAAGCGCGGCGGAACATTGCACGGTGCTCGACGATTTCGGCTTCACGCGATATTGCGTGTCGCTCAAAGATTCCGATCCGAGCAAGGTGATCGACGTAAATCGCCGCTTCGCCGAACTTCGCCCCGACGTGCCGCTCCACCTCGGTGTCACCGAGGCCGGCATGCCTCCCGACGGCGTCGTCAAAACGCGGATCGCCTTCGAGCAACTCATCAGCCGCGGCATCGGCGACACGATTCGCGTCTCACTCACCGTTCCCAACGCCCGCAAGCCGGAAGAGATTGTCGCCGGTCGGTCGATTCTCGCCGACATCGCCGCTGGCCGCGTGCGCAGCGTCGTCGACTACGGCCTATCGACGCTCAACATCATTAGCTGCCCGAGCTGCTCGCGCGTCGAAAACGAGGCGTTCATCGATTTGGCGGAGCAGGTCAAAGAAATGACGGCCTACGCCCGCGACCATAAGCTCACGATCGCGGTGATGGGATGTCGAGTGAACGGCCCCGGCGAAACCGACGACGCCGACCTCGGCCTGTGGTGCGGCCCCACGCACGTTAACTTAAAACGCCGTAGCGAAGAGCTTGGCGCGTTTGCTTACGACGAAATCCTCGGCCGGCTGCGCGTCGAACTCGACCGACTCATCTCGGCGCGATCGGCCGTTTAATGGCCTTCGCCGAATCGTGCCTCTGCGGAAGACGTTGACCGGAATTCAACGGTTGACGACACCATTGAATTCCTTCCGCCGTAAAACATCGGTTCGATTGAACGTGGTGCGAACGGGCGTCCGGTATACTATCAATGGTCGCCGTGGACAGCCCATCCCGAAAGGAGCTACCTAATGACGACCAGATTGACGATTGGCATGGCTTGTCTCTGTTTCGTGTGCCAAGCGAAACTTGTCGCCGCCGGCACGACGTTCGTCGAAATCGGATTCTTGCCCGACTACGAATACAGTAATAACCCGATGGCCATGACGGACGACGGAAGCACCGTCGTTGGCTGGAGCGAAAGTAGAGCGTCTGGCCGTGCGGCCTACATTTGGCGAAAGGATGTGGGCATCGCGCCGCTCGCCGATTTGATCGCTGGCCCCATCGATGCAGTCACGATCAGCGGCGACGGCGAGTCGATCTTTATCGGACGTGGAGACACCGTCATGCGCTGGACGCAAAGCACTGGCCTCGCGCCGCTGTTCGACCTTCCCGCATCGACGGACTCCATACACTTCGCCGGTAGCTCCTCCGACGGAGCGACGCTGGCCGGCAGTTCGTTCGCCAACACGGCAACGCCGTCGGCCGCGACGCGGTCCGCGTTTCAATGGCGCGCCGGCGTGGGAATGTCGATCATCGGCGACGAATTCGTTGCGACGGGCGTATCGGGCGACGGAGGCTTCGTCGTCGGCTACCGAGTCCTCACCCCGATCGACGGACGAACAAACGGGATCCGACGATCGATCGACGGCGACGAAACGATCGTCGATACGGGAATGTCGTTTACGGACGCGATTGCCGCGTCGCACGACGGAACGGTGGTCGTCGGGATTTCCGGTTCCGATGGATTTCGCTGGACCGACGACGGCGGTGCGATCGTGTTGGGCACGCTGCCCGGTCAGGACGACGCCACAACCGCGCTGGATGTTTCAAGCGACGGCTCGATTGTCGTTGGCTATGCGGAGGCGGCTCCGCAAGGCGCGTTTATCTGGGACGCGGCGAACGGCATGCGATCGGTTCACGAGATATTGACGAACCAAGGCGTCGACCTATCCGGCCGCTCCTTCAGTTCGGCGAGATTCATTTCCGCCAACGGTCGGACGATTGTAGGGTCCGAGTTTATTAACTCCAGCGGAGAAGGCGCGTGGATAGCCACGGTCGTGCCCGAGCCAAGCTCGCTGCTGCTTGCTCTGCTCGCCGCCCCAGTCGTCATCGCGGCTCGACGGGTGGCCGCGCCGAGACGGTTCGCTCGCGTCCAACGTTCCGTCTGATCGACCCGCCTTGTGTCCTCTCATCCACGGGCTAGAATTGGGAATGACCAAGTTCAGAATTGCTCGCCTTCCGACGCCATGCCCGCCAAAGGCCAGTGGCGCGAGAGGTCCAAGACAAGGCCATTTGGCAAAAACCATCAGGCTAGGTCGCGGCATTACCGACGACGGTCTCTCACGGGGACGTAGCTCAATTGGGAGAGCACGGGCTTTGCAAGCCCGGGGTTGAGGGTTCGATCCCCTTCGTCTCCACTCGTTCTAAACCCAGCCGGAACTTGGACTTAGTTACCTGCCGACGTTCGGCAGTGCGGCGTTTTTCTTGGAGGCCAAAGGGGTCACTGACCCCCTTGGTTGAACGCTCCTGGGTGAGTGTGGGCGTCATGATTGCGGGTTAATTTGGGTGGTCTTTCCAGAAGGCTGTCCATTGGCTTGGTTCGCTTAGGAATGGTGCGCGGAGTTGGCAGGTGGCGTGGGAGCCGGTTTTGCTCCAGCGCATGCCGCTGCCTTTGAGGCGGTCGCCGACGATCGTGCCGCAGGCGCTCTCGACGGGGCCGGAGCCGATTTGCCAGCCGCTGGCGACGTACGCCGGGTAGTCCATCCGATGCACGTTGTTGCGGAAGTAGCCGCTGTGCCGCCGATGTGCGTCTTGAACCGCGGCGCTGCGAGTCGACACGTCG
>JAJDEG010000758.1 GCA_029259895.1 Planctomycetota bacterium | reverse complement strand
ACCGGCACCTCGTTCGACTTCCTAAATGCCATCCTTGGCTCCTTTACCCAAATTGAACCACACCCGCGACACGAAACACCAAAATCATCCCCCGATTGTTAACACAACATCCGGGAACGCGCAAAGTGCGACATGCGCCCGTGATCCGCTCGTCGGCGAGTCCACTATTGACCGTCCGTAGACGGGCTTCTACGCTGTCAATATGCTACAGCATGCCGCGGCCCCGACCCCGCCGCGGCCATCCACAACACTGGGGAATGGTGTAACGGTAGCACGAGCGGCTCTGGACCGCTTAGTCTAGGTTCAAATCCTAGTTCCCCAGCTTCTATTCTGCCGTAATTTCGCGTACAATCCACTGGCTCGACACGATTTTCTGCAATTCTTCTGCAATGCATTTCGGCGGCATTGCACCGGCACTTATCTCCCCAGGAGCCAGCGTCATGGCCTCCCTTCAACGCAAGGGCGATGCGTGGTACTGCCAGTTCCTCTACCTCGGCAAACGCCACACCTTCACTGTCGGCCCGGTCCCCGAATCGGAAGCCCTGCAATGGAAGGCCCGGTGCGAGCACCTTTTAACGCGCATCAAACAGGGGCTGCTTGAGGTTCCGCCCGGCGTACCCATTGCCGACTTTATCCTGTTCGATGGCAAGCCGCCGGTCGATCCAGCGCTCGCCGCCCGCAAGCAAACCGTCCTTCACGAACTGACCGAAGCCTATCTCGACACGCACGGCAACGGCGCGATCGAGTCCAACACGCTGACCACTGCCCGCATTCACCTGGCCCATATCCAGGCGACGCTGGGAAAACGCTTCCTTCTATCCGGCCTGACGCTCGGCCGCTTGCAGGACCACATCAAGCGCCGCCAGGATGACGTGTCGCCGGTTACGATCAAGAAGGAGATCGATACCTTCCGCTCGGCCTGGAATTGGGCGCTGCGCATGAAATGGGTCGAGCAGCCGTTCCCGTCGAGCGGACTCGTCTATCCCAAGACCGACGAGAAGCTTCCCTTCATGACGACCGCCGAGATCAAGCGCCGCATCAGAGCAGGTGCCGACGAGGGGGCATTGTGGGAATGCCTCTATCTCGACGCCAAGGAAATCAGATCGCTGCTGACCCATGTGAAGGCCCGCAAAGCCCCCGCCTGGGTCTATCCCATGCTGGCCTCTGCCGCCTATACCGGCGCGCGCCGCAGCGAGCTGGTCCGGGCGAGGATGGAAGACGTCGACCTCAAATCCGGCGTCCTCACCATCCGCGAGAAGAAACGCGCCCGCGGTAGTCGCACCACGCGCCGCGTGCCGATCAGCGCCCCGCTTGCCGCCGTGCTCAAAGAATGGATGAGCCGCCGATCCGCCGGCCCGAACCTCTTTGCCGCTTCTGACCGGACGCTCTCTGTCCAGGCGGTACAGAAGGCGTTTGGCCGCGTTCTCAAAGATTCCAAATGGTCCGCCATCAAGGGCTGGAACGTGCTTCGCCATTCTTTTATCAGCGCCTGCGCCGCCAAGGGGATCGACCAGCGCTTCATCGACGAATGGGTGGGGCACTGTAGCGAAGCCATGCGACTTCGCTACAGGCACCTTTACCCCAGCGTCCAGGCAGCGGCCATCAGCCGCGTGTTCACCTAATGCGCGGCCCGCCGCATCGCCATCCGTGGCGATAGCGGTCGGCGACTTTCGCCGTTTCGGGGCAGCAGCCCCTCGCGGCGGAAGCGTTCCAGTTCAGCGACGCTGATGACCCATGGTACCCGTTCACGCCCCGGATTGATCTTTTCTGGGAGTTTAGTTTTGGCGACAACTGTGGCATGTCGCTGGGGTTTGAGATCACGGAGGAGTTGATTGCTCGGCAGTCGCCGGAGGCGCAGGCGATCATTCGTGCGTTGCTGGCTCAGAACGCTGCGCTCGCGAAGCGGGTGGCTGAGCTTGAGGACCGGCTGAACAAGTCACCACAGAATTCGTCGCTGCCGCCGAGCATGCAGCATCCGCACGCCAAGCCGCCATCAACGAAACCGAAATCGAATCGCCGGCGCGGCGGTCAGCCGGGCCATCCGCGACACGAGCGGGCGTTGATTCCGGCCGAGCAGTGCGACGACGTCGTCGTGCTCAAGCCGACCGCCTTCCGTCGTTGCGGCAAGAGCTTCCGCAGCCGCGGCAGTCATCGCGCCGATCTCGATCCGCTGCGGCATCAGGTGTGGGAACTGCCCGAGATCAAGCCGAACGTCACGGAATACCAACAGCATCGTCTGACGTGTTGCGGTTGCGGCGAATCGACGTGCGGCGAACTGCCCGACGGCGTGCCGACGAGCACGGCCGGGCCGCGATTGGTCGCACTCACCGCGATGTTGATGGGCTGCTTTCGACAATCGAAACGCCGCGTGGCGATGTTTCTCGAACAGATTCTTGGCCAGCCGTGTTCGGCAGGTTGGGTTGTGAAATTACAGAACCAGGCAACCGCGGCGCTGCGACCGAATTACGAACAACTCGCAGCGCAGTTGCCTTCGCAGTCGCAGGTCTCGCTCGATGCGGCGCCGAGCAAGGAAGGCCCGACGAAGGCCTGGCTGTGGACGTGCGTGGCCGAAAAGTTCACGGTGTTCGCGCTGCGGCCGACGCGTGGCGCGTGCGTTGTGGCGGAGTTGGTCGGCGAACACTTCGGCGGCGCGTGCGGTAGCACATACAGCAACACCGTGACCTGCGATCGCGCAAAAGCGTACCTACCGGTCGGCGCGACGGGCCGCTTGCAGTGGTGTTGGGCGCATTTGCGGCGCGATTTTCAAGCGCTCGTCGACAGCAGCGACGGACAGGTGAAGCACCTCGGCCACGCCTTGATGCGGCCGACGAGGGAGCTGTTTCGGCATTGGTCGCGTTGCCGCGATGGCACAATCACGCGAGCCGAGTTCGTCGCAGCGATACAACCGATCCGCCGCGCGGTGGACGCCTTGCTGCTGCGCGGCGAGGCGAGCGGCAACGCGCGACTCGTCGGCATGTGCAAACCGCTGCACGACCATCGCGACTGGCACCGCGACTGGCTGTGGACGTTCGTCGATGTCGGCGATTCAATACGCGGCGTCGAGCCGACGAACAACGCCAGCGAACGGGCGCTCAGGCACGCCGTCATCTGGCGCAAGCTCAGCTTCGGCACGCAAAGTCCCGCAGGCAGCCGGTTCGTCGAGACGATCCTCACCATCACCGAAACCTGCCGCCAAGCCGGCCGCAACCTGCTCGCCTTCCCCACCGAAGCCATCCAAGCAAAACGCGCCCGCCGCCAACCACCAA
>JAJDEG010000757.1 GCA_029259895.1 Planctomycetota bacterium | reverse complement strand
CGGCGGCATCGCCTCGGGCAGTTTCTCCGGTCCCTTGAGCGTGACGTCGTATTCGGCCTCGCCCTTGCCGACCGGTTTGACTTCCGCCGTGATGCCCTCGGGCAAGTTTTCAACGGCCACGCTAATCGGCGCTTTGAAGTTGCCGTCGAGACGTTTCAACTTCACCTTGAACGTCGTTGCGGCGACGATTTCCGGAATCTCGACACGACCGCCATCGACGCTGATCTCGAAGAACGGCGGATAGACCGGGCCAACACCCGCCGCGAGCAAGCCGTCGAGTGATCGGGCCGGATAAGGAACGTCGGCCATGATTTTCTTCAGTCCGACGACGGTGCTCGCCGTCGCGGTGAATTCGCTTTCGCCGATTTTCGCCCGGCCGACGATGCGGGCGGCCAGCAGTTGTCCGGCCGTTACGCCGGCGGGGAGCGTGATTTTGATTTGCGTTTCGTTCTTGTCTTGCGGAATCGTTTGGCCCGAGAGCCCGACGCCGTCACCGAGTCCCTCCACGGCCAATTCGATCGGCCCGCCGTAATCGCGACGACCGCAAGTCACTTTCGCGACGACCGTCCCTTCTTGCGGGAAGTCGAGCTTGTCGGTCTCGACGGAGAGCGTGAAGCCGCTCTGGTACGGTTCGATCTCGACGCGATAGGCATGCTGCGAACCGCCGCGGCGATGCAGGTCTTCGACGGAGAGACGGTAAACGCCGTCGTCGGGAATCGTGACCGTCAGTTGCCCTTCGCTCTGACCGGCATCTTCCGCTTCGCCTAAGCCGCCGCCGTCGACCTTGGTTACGCGAATCAGCAAATCAGACGGCGAGCCGAGCGAGCGGGCGACGCCGGCGAAGGTCCACTTCTGGCCTTTCTTCGCTGCGAACTCGTAGAAATCGCGATCGCGCGGCTTGTCGAAGCGGCCGTTGATCGCGGCGGGGAGCGTGACCGGCGTCGCTTGTTCAGCGGCGTCGTTTGGTTCGGCTTCGACCGCTTCGGCTATTTCGCCGACGAGCAGTGTGGCAAATCCGGAGGACTGTCCGCCGGCAAAGCGAAAGCCAATCGACCGCGGCGACGCCGGCTGACCTTCCGCGACGGAGAGAATCACCGGCGCAATGCCTTCGACGGCGGGTCCGGCGGCCGAGATCGCGGCCGTCGTGCCAACTTGCACGCCGAGCGGATAGGGAACGGACACGAGCGGAAAGTCGCCAACGCGGAGCCGATAATAGTGCCCGCCGCCGCCCTGGTTGCGGACGTCGCGGACTTCGAGCAAATAATCGCCGTCGGCCGCACACGAAAAACGAAAGCGGCCGTCCGCACCGAGACCCGGTTCGTCGTCGCTAAACGCCACTTCGTTCCCAGCGGCATCGGATAGCTGCAACATCGCATCGAGGGCCGAACCGATCCGCTGAGCGACGACTTCGACGGAGACATTCTGGCCAGCTTTGAGCGAAAGCCGATAATAGTCGCTCTTGAGGCTGTCGCACGCGCCGTCGATGGCGATCGGTGCGGCGATCGCCTGGGCTTTGGCCGGTTCGTGGTTGTCGCCGCTTTCCGCCGCGCTGGGCAGGTCGTCGACGAGCATCGGCCGCAGGCTGCTCGCGCCCTTGCCCGTGGCGATGCGAATCGCCGCCACGCCAACCGGCACGTCGGCGGGTACCGTGATCCGGTAAACGACGCGGTCGCCAAGCTCGCCGTTCTTCTCGACGCCGGGCGCCAGCTCGACCTGCGCCGGGAAACTCGTCCAGAGCGTCGTTGGACCGGCGAGATTCGCCCCAATGATCGTCACGTCGGTCGCCGCACCGGGGCTTAACGCACCAGGCGAAAGCGACGAAATCGTCGGCGGCTGGGCCAACGCCGCACTAGCAGCGAAAGCACAGGCAAGCAAAGTTCCGGCAAGCAGGGCACAGACACGCATTGGGCGCTTCCGGCGGTTGTCGGTTGGGCGGGGCAAGGCCGCGCGACGCGGTGACGCGAAGCAGTTGCTTCGCCTGGCGGCAACGCGGTGTGCATGGCGAAAACGCTGTGGGTCGTTTGCGTTTCGCTTCGGTGGGAATCGCTTCGTGCCGCCGTTGAATACAGGCGAACTAACTCGTTGCGCCAAAACTACTTGCTTGCCGCACGGGCGATCCATCGATCATTCTGGATGCTTGGCTGGCGCGTGTCAAGCTTTCCCGCAAACGCGGCATAGTGGCGACTGTTTTCGTTTCTGCCCTCTCCGGGATTCTCCCGGCCGTCCACCCGCCGGGCTAGAATGCGGGCATGGATAGCCGTTACAAACTGATTCGGAACACGATTTCGCGTGGTTGTACTGCACGGGAGTTTGCAACCCTCCGGTGCCCCGTATGCGCCGGAACGCTAGACCTCTCAATTCATCCGAAGGGCGACGTATTCTGCGTCCTTTGCGCAACAGACTCGACTCATTTGTGCATGCACGCAGCAGCGTCCAGAAAACCGCCGCCATGGTGGGATCAGTATCGCGGGGGCAACTGGCTCAAATAAGTGGACCCACTACCGGCGAGACACGGCAACGCCCCCCGCCACGCTATGCGAAGACCCCCGCCGCTCGATAAACTAACCGGACGTCAAACTAGCTGGCGTCGCGCCGAGATGTTCTCCATCGGCTTCCTTCCCAATTCAACGACAAAGTACGCCCATCCATGAGCCCATCCATAAGCACGGCCACCACTTCCACCTCGCGCATCGTCGATGCCTACCGTCGCCGCACCCCAACGTCGGCCAAGCTGGCCGCCGCCGCAAAGAACGTGTTTCCCGACGGCATAACACACGACGCCCGCTATCTCGAACCATATGGCATATACGTCAAACGGGCCGCCGGTTCTCGGAAGTGGGACGTCGACGACAACGAATACGTCGACTACGCCGGCGGACACGGCGCGTTGCTGCTCGGCCACAATCCGCCGGAAATCGTCGAGGCCGTGCAGAAGCAACTCGCGTTGGGGACGCACTTCGGCGCGAACCACGAACTGGAACTCCGCTGGGGCGAGTTAGTCCAAAAGCTCGTGCCGTCTGCCGAGCGCGTGCGGTTCACTAGCAGCGGCACCGAGGCCACGCTGCTGGGCATGCGGCTTGCCCGCGCGTTCACGGGCAAACCGAAGATGCTCCGCTTCGTCGGCCATTTCCACGGCTGGCACGATCACGCCGCGTTCGGCGTCGGATCGCACTTCGACGGCACGCCCACGCCGGGCGTCGTGGACGGGATCGCCGAAAACGTCGTTCTCGTTCCGGCCGGCGACGTCGAGGCGACGCGCAAAGCGCTGGCCGAACACAACGACATCGCGATGGCGATCATCGAGCCGACCGGTTCGAGTTGGGGCCACGTGCCGATCGCGCCGCAGTTTTTGCATGAACTGCGCAAGCTCACGGCCGAGCGCGGCGTGTTGCTGTTCTTCGACGAAGTGATTACCGGATTCCGCTGTTCGCCCGGCGGTGCGCAGCAAGCATTCGGCATCAAGCCCGACCTCACCAGTCTCGCCAAAATCCTCGCCGGCGGACTGCCCGGCGGGGCGCTCGTGGGTCGGCAGGACATCTTGGACGGATTGAATACGACGGCCTCTGCCAAGGCGGGCCGCGAGAAAGTCTCCCATCACGGCACGTACAACGCCAACCCGCTCTCCGCCGCCGCCGGCATCGCCATGCTCGAACTGGTCGCCAGCACAGACGCCTGCGAGCGAGCCAACCGCTACGGCGAGCAGCTTCGCGGCGAGATGAACCGCGTGCTGGCCGAAGAAAGCGTCAATTGGGTCGTGTACGGAACGTATTCGAGCTTCCATATCTTCACGAATCCCAACGGACTCTCGGTGACGCCCGAAGAGATCGTCTCAGGCAAGCTCGATTACCACGCGCTCAAAGGTGGCGTCCGCCGCGATCTCGTCATGCGGCTGCGGCAGGCGATGATGCTCTTCGGCGTGGAAATCTTCGTCTGGCCCGGCGGCCCGACGTCGGCCGTGCATACGCCCAACGACCTCGAGCAGACGTGCGAAGCATTTGGCGGGGCGTTGCGATTGCTCAAGGAAGAGGGGCTAATCGGCGACGTCTGATGAGCGGTCTGGTAGGGTGGGCCGAACGACGTGTGGCCGACTACGCGATACCGGACATCATGGTGGGCCTCACCTTCGTTCGACCCACCCTACATGTGGTGCCCCGTGCAATTGAATTCGCGTACCGGGTCGTGCGGGAATCGGCTATATTCCGCTTCTTCGGACGAATAGCCTTTGTGTCGCCGCAATGCGAGCGATACGTTTGCTGTCCGATTGCGTAGAATGCGAGAACTACGCCCGAATTGCCCGATTCCCCCGAACGGCCGTCATGTCTAAGAAAAAAACCGAAGAATCATCCGAGCCGGTCTACATCGGCCCAATGGCGTCGTCGTCGCATCGCGCGGTCCGCGAGACGATCGAGTCTATCGTAATCGCGTTTATTCTGGCCTTCTTATTTCGCACATTCGAGGCCGAGGCGTTCGTCATTCCGACCGGCTCGATGGCGCCGACGCTGCATGGGATGCACAAGGACCTGGAATGCCCGCAGTGTGGGATTGCCTACCGCGTCGGGGCCAGCAAGGAAAGCGACGAGGAAGCATCGCGGCAAAACCGTCGCGGCGTGCCCGTGGTGGAGGGCGTCTGCCCTCAATGCGGCTTCGTCCGCCGCGATTTGGCCGGCGAACCGTCGTTCGGCGGCGACCGGATCCTGGTCAACAAGTTCGCGTACCAACTCGGCGAGCCCGAGCGTTGGGACGTCATCGTGTTTCGCTTTCCGGGCGACGCGAAGATGAACTACATCAAGCGACTCGTCGGATTGCCGAGCGAAACAATCAAGATTCACGGCGGCGACATCTTTACGGCACCGAATCCGATCGGCGACGCGCCGTTTGTCATCGCTCGCAAGTCGCATCGCAAGTTGCGAGCGATGTTGCAACACGTCGACGACAACCATCACATCGCCAAGACGCTCGACGACGCCGGTTGGCCGCGGCGCTGGCAGTCCGATCCGGACAATCCGCCAGGCGCGCTCGAAGAATCGCTCGACGAGCATGCGTTTAGCGTTGGTGACCGGGAAGCAGTACGTTTGGCGCAGCGGTGGACATCGGACGGATCGAACGTCGATCGAACCGCGTATATCGACTTCCAGCATTTTTTCGCCGGACGGTACGACGCGGAGCGGCGCCGCGACGGTCAGAAGCCCGACTGGGTGCGCGCGTTCAACGGACCGGTCTGGCTTCCCGACGAGTTGGTCGAATCGGGCACGGTCTACGATTTTTATTCGTACAACACGGACGATCTCGAGCACCTAAACACCGTGCGATTTCCCGAATATTGGGTCGGGGATCTCGCGATGGAATGCGAAGTCGAGATCGAAGAATTGCAGGGCGAATTGACGCTGGCCGTCGAAGAAGGCGGATACCAGTTTCGCGCGGTATTCGATTTAGAAGGTGGCGGCGTTACTTTGGAAATCGAGAAGCACGGCGACGCCAATGCGAACATTCGCTTTGGCGACGACGGCAGCGGCCCCAGCCGCGTCGTGGCGAGTGATGCGATCGTCGGCACGGGCAAGCACAAGCTGATGCTGGCGAACTGCGACGACAAACTTTTCGTGTGGGTCGACGACGTTCCGGTGGAATTCGATGGCCCGACGGAATTCGCACCTCTGGGAAACACACGAAGCACGGAATACGACATTGTTCCCGCCCACATCGGCGTGCGCGGCTTCAAGGGAGCGCTCAGTCGCATACAAATTCGTCGCGACGTGTTCTATACGCCGATGCCGGTTCATCCCCGCCACGACGAGAGCGAAGATGAAACGCGACCGCTCGTGTTTCACACCGGCGCGGACCAGTTTTTCACGCTCGGCGACAACAGCCCGTCGAGCCAGGACGGCCGCATCTGGAACGACGCCGTCCCCGGCACGCCGCACGTGGTCGATCGCCGACTGTTGATCGGCAAGGCGTTGTTGATTTATTGGCCCTACGGTCGATTGCTCCCGCGGTGGCCGCTGTTCGAACGCATGAAGTTGATTCGATAAGTGGCCCGCTGGCCGAAACGTCACGGAGGATGCGACGATGCCGATTCTCGAAGCCCGCGGCCTGGAAAAGACCTACGGCCGGCGGAAAGTCGTCGACGGAGTCGATTTTACGGTCGAGCCGGGCGAGATCGTCGGGCTGCTCGGTCCAAATGGCGCCGGCAAGACGACTTCTTTCCGCATCACCTGTGGGATGATCGAACCCGATGCGGGGCAGGTCTTTCTCAGCGGCGTCGACGTGACCAACTGGCCGATGTATCGCCGCTGTCGCGACGGCGGCATGGGTTATCTGGCCCAGGAACAGAGCGTGTTCCGTAAGCTCTCTGTCGAGAACAATCTGCTGGCCGTGATGGAACTGCTGGGCATGGACCGCAAGGCGCGACGAAAGCGCTGCGAGCAACTGCTCGAACAGTTCGACATCGTCAAGATTCGAAAGTCGAAGGCCCAAGTCATCTCTGGCGGCGAAAAGCGGCGGCTCGAAATCGCCAGGGCGCTGATTTCCGAACCGAAGATCATTCTGCTCGACGAACCATTCACGGGCATCGACCCGGTAACGATCATTAGCATCCAGCAGATCATCCGTTCGCTGTGCGCCGACGGCATTTCGATCCTCATCACCGATCACCGCGAACGCGAAACGCTCGCCATCACCGACCGCAGCTACATCATCGGTGCGGGCCAGGTGTTCTGTCACGGCACGGCAGCCGAAGTGCTCTCGAATCCCGAAGCTCGGCGAAGATACTTTGGCGACGGGCCGCATTTGGAGCTTTCGGGGCCGGTCGGCGGTCGGGCGCGAACGGCCGGCGAACGCGAGGACGTCGAAGTTCCGATTCGGTCGTATCGACGCGACGACCGATCCTGAATGCCGGTGAACCAAACAGACGGGTTGGGCGACGAATAGCGTAAGGCGATTATCAATCGCGCGAGCGGTGCAAGCGACGAGCAGTCAAAGCGACTCGTCGCCGGTCGCGAAGATTATCTAGTTTCCATAGATTGCGGACTCTAACACAAGGAAAAAGGGCCATGACCCGACTTCAAATTACGCTGCGTCCGTGGCAACGATATCTCTCGCTAGGCGCATTGGCTTGTTTGGTCGCAGTGGGCGGTTCGCTGCTGCGAGCGGGAGAGGGTTTGGCGGAAGCCGTCGCCAGCGCTCCGGCGACGCATAAGCAAACGGCAATCATTCACGCCGTCGGAAAGGGCGAGGCGGCCAAGCTGGAGGATTTCTGTCTGGCGGCGGACGGGAACGTGCTGGCACTCGTCGGACCTGCTGCCGCAGCGCCCGCCGGTGGCGGGCTGCTGTCGGGATTGCTCGATGTCTTGGATGGCACGCAAGAACCGGCCGCCACATCCACTCCAAAAACTGCCACTTCGGACGCCACCAAAGACAAAAAAACGGCAACGAAAAAGCCGGCCAAGATCGCGGGGCATGAAGTTCGCACGTTCGACGCCGCGGGAAAGGAACTGTCGCGATGGGCTGTCGGCTTTGCCGCCGAGGCGATCAATGTCGCGCCGGATGGCACGGTGTTGGTCGGAGGCAACGGCAAAGTTACCCGCTTCTCCGCCGCGGGCAAAAAGTTGCACGAAGCTGAGTCGCCGCAAATGGCCTTCATTCGCGAGAAGGCCGACGAAATGCGCGAACGAGCGAAGGAGCAACTCGAAGCCCAAAAGGCGATGATCGAGGAGAACGCGAAGGCCTACGAGGACCAGCACAAGGCGCTCGCCGACAAGAGCGACGACGAATTGACGCCAACCGAAAAGAACCAAAAGCAACTCTTCGCCGCCCAGGCCCGCGCGATGAAGGCCTACGCCGAACAGGTCAAGAAAAAGACCGTCGACGAAGCCGTGCAGGAAGTCACCGCCCGCGCCCTCCAGACGCATTCCGTCTGCGCCAGCAAGAATGAAGTCTTCATCGTCACGCCCGCCATGGCCGGCTACGGCTTCGCCGTCTGGCGCACCGACGCCAAGCTGGGCGATGCGAAGGAAATCGTCAAGGACCTGCGCGGTTGCTGCGGCCAGATGGACGTCCAATGCCACGGCGACGTGCTGTTCGTCTCCGAGAATTCGCGGCACCGCGTGGCGAAATTCGATCGCGACGGGAAAGAGCTTGGATCGTTCGGCAAACGCGATCGCGAAGGGGATGGCGAAAACTTCGGCGGCTGCTGCAAC
>JAJDEG010000756.1 GCA_029259895.1 Planctomycetota bacterium | reverse complement strand
GGACAAGCCGCTGGCGTGGGTGCTGCCGTATGCGATGAGCAAGGCCGGCGTGGGCCACATGACGCGCGGCCTGGCCGTCGAATGGGGCAGCCGCGGCGTGCGCGTGAATGCGATCGCGCCGGGGTTCATCCTCACCGATCTGACGAAGAAGCTGTGGAGCAGCCCGGCGATGCAGGCGTGGAAGGACGAAGTGACGCCGCAGCAGCGGCTGGGGGCGAGCGAAGATATGGTCGGCACGGCGATCTTTCTAGCATCGCCGGCATCGGCGTTCATGACCGGGCAAGTGCTTTATATCGACGGCGGCGTAACGGCGGGAACGCGCTGGCCGATCGAGCGGGCTTGAGGGGGGCGAACGGATGAGACGGAGAAGAATGCAATGTTCAAGCAACGAATTTCGCACACGCGAACGATGCGGCGTCGCGGCATTGGCAGGGTTGCAATCGTATTGATCCTGTCGGGTGTCGTCGCGATTGCCGCCGCCATCGGCTACGTGATCCTTTTTTCACACACGTGTGGCGGCCGTATCGACGCACAGATGTATCAGGAAGTGAGCAAGCTCTACGGCGCGATGGAGTCGTTCAAAGAAAAGTTCACCGCCTTGCCACCTTGCACGAACGACGAACGTCGATTCACTCGCTTTGTAAGCAGGGCATTTCCGAAGTACGAAGCGGGCGTTTCGACGCCTATGCCAGAGAAGATTGACGCGGCCGAGGCGCTCGTGTTCTGGTTGAGAGGCGTCGGCACGAATCCCGCGGACCCGTTTTCGTCCGACGCCGACGATCGCTACATATTCTTTGAATTCCCCGAGTCGCGAGTTCGGGACGGCCGTTTCTATCCGCCCGTCAACGTCGAAACCGATCCGTACGTTTACTTCTACTACGAAGACTACGGAAACGCGGAATACAAGGGCTTCCGGCCCTACCGCTGGCCGGACGGCGAGGATCGTCGCGGCCACGAATACTTCGCCCCGGAAACGTGCCAGATAATCGGCCCTGGCAAAGACGGCAAGCTCGGCCGCGGTGGGTCGCTTACGGAGTTGTCCGAGGAAGATCTCGACAACATCGTTAGCTTCTCGACGCTGCGCGTTGGCGACATCGATCCCAACCAGTAACTGTCGGCCGCGATCGAACTCGCGGTCGCGATCGAGCGCGAAAAAGTTCACCGCAAAGTCGCCAAGCCGCAAAGAGATTCGCAACGCCGGCTGATTCCGGCACGTTGCATTTCTCTGCGCCTTGGCGACTTTGCGGTGAACGAATTCAACTCGTCGTCGTTAATCAGCCGTCGTCAATCAGCCGCCGCGGCCGGCGGGCCGTTAGAGCGCTTCGTCGCCGGTCTCGCCGGTGCGGATGCGGATTACGTTTTGCAACTCGCTGACGAAGATCTTGCCGTCGCCGATTTGGCCCGTTTGGGCGGAACGTAGAACCGTGTCGATCACGTTCTTGGCGACGTCGTCGTCGACGACCACTTCGAGCTTCACCTTGGGCACGAAGTCGACGGCGTACTCCGTGCCGCGATACATCTCCGTGTGACCTTTCTGGCGGCCGAAGCCGCGGACCTCGGTGATCGTCATCCCCTTGATGCCCTGCTCGGACAGGGCGTTCTTGACGTCTTCGAGCTTAAAATGCCGGATGATCGCTTCAATTTTCTTCATCGATATTTTGCTCCGTATGGTGGTCGCTTGGATTATAGCGGGGGGACGAGGAAGTCTCATCCATCCGCACCGTCAATCTGCGGGTTCCCGCAGCGGGGAACGCCCAAATCGAATTCGTCCGCCGGCCGAGTTTTCTTCGGCCGGCGGGCTTTTGGCTTACCGCTTGTAGGGTGGGTCGAACGAAGTGAGGCCCACCATGTCGCCGCACGCGTTCCCGTGGGCCCCATCTCATTCGACCCACCCTACGTTTGCTCGCTCTACAGGAATATGTAGCCTTCCTCGCCGTGCTGGCTGAGGTCCAGGCCTTGGATTTCGTCCTGCTGACTAACGCGGAGTCCCATCGCGGCGTCGAGCACCTTGAGGATGATGAACGTCATCACGATGGAGAAGACCCATGTGACCGCGACGGCGATGACTTGGCCGGTGAGGACATCACCGCCTTCGAGCAAGCCGAGTGGATTGCCGTTGTCGATATCCCAAACCGCTCGCGTGGCAAATACGCCCGTCAGCACCGCGCCGAGCGTTCCGCCGATCCCGTGAACGCCGAAGGCGTCGAGCGAGTCATCGTAGCCGAACTTGCTCTTAATCGTCGTGCAGGCGTAGAAGCAAACCACGCCCGCGGCGAGGCCCATGATGAGCGCGGGCATCGGCGTGACGAAACCGGCGGCCGGCGTGATGCAGACCAACCCGGCGACGAGTCCGGAAGCCGCGCCCAGTGTGCTTGGCTTGCCGCGGGTGATCCATTCCATGCCGGCCCAACCGAGCGCGCCGGCGGCGGCGGCGAAGTGCGTGGCGGCGAATGCGGCCGAGGCGATGTCATCTGCGAGCAGTGCGCTGCCGGCGTTGAAGCCGAACCAGCCCACCCACAGCATCGCCGCGCCGAGCACCGTGTAAGTCAAATTATGCGGCGGCATCGGCTGCGATCCGAAACCGAGCCGTTTGCCGAGCACGAGCGCGCAAACCAACGCCGACGTGCCGGAACTAATATGCACGACCGTGCCGCCGGCGAAGTCGAGGGCACCACGGCTATCGAAGATGGCGAATTCGGAATTAAAGGCGAGAATCCCACCGTCCCATACCCAGTGGCAAAGCGGACAATACACGATCGTGCCCCAAAGTATTGAGAACACGACCATCGTGCTGAACTTCATCCGCTCGGCGAACGCGCCGCAAATCAGCGCGGGCGTAATGATGAAGAACATGCCCTGGAAGAGCATGTGCGTGAGGGTCGGGATGCTCGATGGATCGTCGGCTATGGAAAGCGGTACGACGCGCTCGCCCGTCGCTTCGTCCCACGAGTGCTGCACGCCGTTCATGAACAAATGATCGCCGTTGCCGATCCATCTGCTGAGGCCTTCCTTACTGGCATCGCCGCCGAACGACAGCGAATAACCGTACAGGCCCCACAACACCGTCATCAGGCCCATCAGAAAGACGCACTGCATCAGCACACTGAGGACATTTTTCTTTCGCACGAGGCCGCCGTAGAACAGCGCAAGACCTGGCGCGGTCATGAACAGCACGAGCGCGCAACTGGTTAGCATCCATGCGTTATTTCCGGCTCCGGCGGCCGCGGCCACGGACTCGGCCGTGGGAGCCGCCGGCTCCTCGTTGGCCCAAGCCGGTACGGCGAACATCAGCCCCAAGACGCCCGCGCACACCGCGAGCGCCAGCACTTTTCGGTGCAACATAAGAATCCACCTTTCGCGCAGCAACGAACCAAGCGCGGAGTCCCGCCGCTGGCCGCCGAGCCAGCGACACCGCGCGAATAGGGTGGGCCCCGCGCGCCAACGGCAAGAAGGAAGGCCGTTGTGCCTGATGCGCGACGAGACTCGCTAAGGCCTCCAAGCTAGCTAGGGGGAGGCGGTCCGTAAAGGGGCTTTGTGGGAGAAAATCCTGAAAATCGGCGGCCGTCGGACAGCACGTCCTACGCGCTCTATCGACCTGTTGGCAACTGCGATTGACCAGGAATCTGGAGTTCATCGATACTCACTCGGGCGACAACCTCCACGACAAACCGAGGGAAGCGAAATGCAAGTGAAAACTAGACTAGGCGGGAGAATCGCGGTGGCGGCGGCGGCGCTGCTACTCTTCTGTTCAGCGGATTCCAAGGCCGGCGATCTCGAACTTGCTCAGCAGATTGCCGAAAACCTGCGTAACGGTGGGATGAAGCACTACAGCGTCGGTGTCGGCAGCAAGGGGGGTGTGATTACAATGCGCGGAACGGTGGCCAACGAAGAGCAGAGGCGGCTAGCGTTGTCGATCGCTCGGCGGGCAGAGGGCGTAGAGCAAGTTGTCGATCAACTTCAACTTTCCCCTTACGTACCGAAGATAACGACGACCGGACCGCGTAGTTGGCTTCCGCAAGCGTCGGGTGTCGAGCCCGCCACGTTTGAAGTTATTCAT
>JAJDEG010000755.1 GCA_029259895.1 Planctomycetota bacterium | reverse complement strand
TTCGAGCGCGAAGCCCTGTCGAACGTCCGCCTCCGCCGCAAGTTGGGCCGCTTCGTTCTCGCCCGCCTGTCGCGACGCACATCCGTCAAAGTCGAAGGCCAGCCGGTCGAACTCATCCAACACGCGTCGTTCTCCACCATGTACGGCCGCCAGGGCATCGCCATCGTCGACACCACCGACGCCAACTCGCGCCACTTCCGCCAGGTCGTTAGCGCGTTCCCCTTCAGCCCGCGCAAGCGCTACGACGCCCGCCGGCTGTCGGTGATTCTCAATCTCCCCCGCGGCACGCTCACGCAGCGCACGCTCATCTACGCCGTCCGCACGCATCCCGAAGCCCCGGCAAGCACCAACGGATATTGGAACGACATGCTCGCCAACGAGGCCGAAAGCCACAGCCAGCATCAGGCGGAAATCGACAACCAAGGCCATCACAACTGGGGCCACCGCTTTCAACGCATCAGCGCCCGGCTCCCCGGCGGCATGGCCGCGGTCGAAGTCTGTGCCGAAAGCTGGCCCGGCGAAGAGCTGGTCGACGCCGCCGAGGAATGCGTCAACAGTTGGCGGCAATCGTCCGGCCACTGGAGCGCCGTCCGCGCCGCTCAGCCCCACTTCGGCTACGACATGAAACTAGGCTCCCGCGCCGTCTGGTACGCCACAGGCATCTTCGGCCGGCATTAGGCCGTCATCAGCAGACGAGCCAAGTCGCGCAGCGGCACGGGCTGCTAAGTGTTTGGGAACGGTCTGCTGACCGTGCGGCGTCCGGCGGCATGTCTGTCAGGCACGGAGTGCCGGACCTACTTGGTCGTGCGAAGACGGTTTTAGTGGCCGTTGTTGAGATTCGTTGCTTCGAGGGCGGCGGGAATTCTTGGCGAGTGGCCTGAAAAGTCGTGGAAATCGAAGGGAGAGTTTGGTAGCGTAGGTGGTGTCGCTACGCTTGCCCGTTGGGCGGGTGTGGATTTCGGTGCCGGTACGCACTTGCGACGTTGAATTCGCCCAGGGGAGCGAAAGGGTTTGTTAACGCATCCCCCCGTTTTTCCTGGGAGTTTGTTCACAAACCTCGACAAGACGAATCGCCGGGCGTTTTGGAGAATTTCTTTCGAGGGGCTTTTTTGCGCGCGACGCGACGTGCGATACGGAGCGATGGCAGGTGAGGCGACAGCGCGTGCCCTTGAGGCCTTATAGCTATTCCTTGACCCCGACGGGAAGTTCAGCGTTGGCAGGGGGACTTTTGCTGCGAGTCCCTGCTGCCGACGCTGAACCGCGCGAGTCGGAATTGTTTTTTCGTTCGTGGGCTGGACGGTTACGGAATTTGGTTGACGATGGTCAATGACACGCACGGCTCGGAAGAGGGAATTTGTGAGCATTACTCGCGTTTTATTTTCGGTGAGCAGGAGTTTGGATGGTGTTTCGGGAGGATTGTGGTGTTTAGAGAAGCCTTTGGCGATGGAGAGCGGGCAGCAGCTCCGCTGTGGCCGAGTCAATGGTGCCCAACGAAAATAGTTGGAGGCGGCCGGTGGGCGGACCGTTTGCATTCAAAATCGCGGCCTTGCCGCCTTTGTCTGATGCGCCCGACGTTTCGTCGGAACGGCCGTCCTTTCGTGTTTGCGATGCCTAGCTGAAGTCGCGACTAACGGCGTCCGTGAACGACGCAAGAGAGTGAAATGGCAAAAACCAAGCCAACTGCGTCAACGAGCCGCAATAAGCCGCAATAACAAGACTTCGGACCCTCGTCGACGCATCGAAAGGCTTTGGGAGTGGGCCCTCCATGAAGACAGAATCTTCGCGAATCGCGTAAACCTACTTTGTGCTGCACAAGCCGTCTTGTTCGCGGGATTTAGCCAACTCGCTGGGCGAAATCCGAACGCCGCTTTTCTGGCGCTATGCATCGCCCTAGTCGCGCTGGTATTGATCGCTGGATGGCTCTATGTTTGCCAGATTCAAATGACTCTTACCATGAACCCGATCAAGGCGAAACTGCGGTGTGAAGTCCCAGAATACCAGGAGATTGCCGAAGGGCGCGTTTCGCTACTAGGCGTAAACTTGATTCTCGGACGCTATCTTCCATTGACACTTCTTATTATTTGGATCGCAGTTTTGTCGCGATATTACTCGATAACGTATTTTTTTTGCACTTGACGTGTCGCAGAAATGCAAAGGGCAGCATGGAAAACGAATGACGAACGATCCAAGTCGTCGTTTTTCATTTTTACCTCACTGCGCTCTCCGCATCCTCTGCGTCAAAATCGACTCGTTAATCTCGTCGTGCGTCAACGTCGCTCTACGTTCATGATGCCCGCACCTTCCGCAGCGTCTGATCGATCCGACCCAAACACCGTTCGCGCCCCAATAGCGCCAGCGTCTCAAACAGCCCAAACCCGACGCCCTTGCCCGTCACGGCGACGCGCGTCGCATGCACGATCTGCCCGATCGCAATCCCTTCGCTCTCGACGAATGCGTGCAGCGCTCGATCCAGCGTCGCAGCATCGAACGGCTCGACTTTGGCCAGATGCTCGCGAAACTTGGTAAGCAACTCGACCGCTTCCGGCGGTTTGACGATCCGCTTCTGCACCGCCTTGTCGTCGTAGTCCAGCGCGTCGGCCGGCGCGATGAAGTCGGCGTATTCGAGAATGTCGCCGCCGATCTTAACGCGGTCGCCGGCCGCTTCGACGAGCGCGAGGAGCTTCGGGCCGATGTCGCAAGGCGGCGGCGAACTAACGATTCCCGCCCGCTGCAAATACGGCAGCACGAACGCCACCTTTTGCTTCGCCGGCATTCGCTGCATCGCCCGCTCTTGAAACGACGCCAGCTTGGCCGGATCGAAGCTAGCCGGGGCCTTGTTCACGCGGTCCAAAGAAAACGCCGCGATCATCTCCTCGCGCGTAAAATCCTCCGTCTTGTCGTCGAGCGACCAGCCTAGCAGCAGAAGATAATTGATAACCGCGTCGCTCAAGTAGCCGACTTGCTCGTAAAAATCGACGATCACCGGATTGAACGTCTCGGCCGAGGCGGCCAGCCCGATGGCCGCGGCGATCTTCTGCCCGTGCTCGTTCAGCTTCGCGAAGTCCGGATTCTTCAGATACTTGTCCAACTTCCGCTTGCTCAGCTTGTTGCGGCTCCCCGGCTCGGCGACGTAAGGCAGATGAGCGTACTGCGGCAGCGGATAACCGAGTCCCTGAGCAATAAACACCTGCCGCGGCGTGTTCGACAGATGTTCCTCGGCGCGAATCACGTGCGAAATCTGAAAGTCGTGATCGTCCACCACGCTCGCCAGGTGATACAAACACGTCCCGTCGGCCCGTTGGATCACGTGATCCTGCTCTCTGGCCCAATCGAAATCCACCCGGCTACGAATCAAATCGTCGATCGCCAGCGTTCCCTCGCGCGGCATCTTCAATCGCACCACGGCGGCTCGTCCTTCGCTCTCGAAGCGCTTGCAATCGGCCTCCGTCTCGGCCATCCAGCGACGACTGTACGTAAACTGCCGCTTCTCGCGCTCCGCCGCTTCGCGTTCGGCTTGAATCTCCTCCGTCGTAGCGAAATCGCGATAGGCGAAACCGGCCGCCAGAAGTTTCTCCGCCGCGCTGCGATAGACGTCCATTCGCTGCGACTGATAATACGGCCCAAACGGTCCGCCCACCTCTGGACCCTCATCCCAGTCCAAACCCAACCAACGAAAGCCGTGCAAGATCGGCGCAAGCGCCTCGTTCACGTTCCGCTGCGCATCCGTGTCGTCGATCCGCAGCAAGAACTTCCCGCCATGCTTGCGGGCGAACAGCCAATTGAACAGCGCCGTCCGCACGCCGCCGATATGCAGGTATCCCGTCGGACTAGGAGCGAATCGAGTGCGAATCATTTGGCAGGGGCTCGGGATCGGGGGGCGGGAATTAGGATTCAGGATTCGGGATGCAAGGCCGGGCAAGCCGACGCGAAAGTCAGTCCAGCATACCGGGCCGCCACGAACGCGCGAACGGGCTGCGCACCGCCAGACGCGCGTCGGTTGCGGTTCGCGCTCGCCACGGGCCAACGTAAACTGCGTCACGCCCGCATCCTCGGAGCAACGCAAGCCGCGAATAATCTCGCGCCGAAGGAGCCACCATGAGCGACGTTTCGCCCGCCCCGGCCAGCCCGCTCGAAGAACGTTTCGACGTCCTCCGCCGCCGGGCCGGCTTCGCGCTTGCCCCGCTCGCGTTCGCGGTCGTAATCTTCTCGCAGTTCGACACGCTCTCGACCCAGGCCCACCGACTCGCCGCCGTCATGGTTGCCGTGATCGTGCTTTGGGTGTGCGAATCGCTCCCCATGCCCGTCACCGCGCTGCTCGGCGCCACGGGGTGCGTTGTCCTCCGCGTCGCCCCGGCGAACGACGTATTCGCGCCGTTTGCAGATCAGTTAATGTTCCTGTTCATCGGTTCGTTCATCGTCGCGCGAGGGATCTTCCTACATGGTCTCGACCGCCGCGTCGCTCTCAACGTCCTCTCGCTCCAATGGGTCGGCGCCAAACCGAGCCGAGTCCTGTTCGCCTTCGGCGCGGTAACCGCCGCGGCCTCCGCCTGGGTGTCGAACACCGCCGTCACGGTCATGATGTTCGCCATCGGCCTGTCGATCCTCAAGTACATGTTCCGCGAGCAATCGGACGGCTCGAAAGAACCCGCCGCAAACAAACCCGGCGGCAACGCGCCACCGATCGACCCACGCTATGCCACGGGCCTGATGCTCATCACTGCGTTCGCCGCATCCATCGGCGGACTCGCCACGCCGGTCGGCACGCCCCCCAACGTCATCGGCATTCGCACCATCCAGGAGCAACTCGGCGTCGACCTGCCGTTCTTCACGTGGTTCGCCATCGGCTTGCCCGTCGTCATTGTGATGTACCTATTCCTCTTTACGTACTTGAATTGGTTCTGCCCGTCCGGCGTAAAAGAACTTCCCGGCAGCCGCCAACTATTGCTCACCGAACGCGCCAAGCTCGGCCCGTGGACGACCGGCGAGCGCTCGACCGTCGTCGCGTTCGCCGTCATGGTCTCGCTCTGGCTCGTGCCCGGTTTCGTCGCGATCTTCGCCGGGCAGGAAAGCGAAATCTACCAGCTAACCCGCGCCAGCCTCCCCGAAGCCGTCGCCGCCATCGTCGGCGCGACGCTCCTCTTCATTCTGCCCGGCGGCAAAGGCGAACGGGCGATCGTCTGGCGCGAGGCCGTCAAAATCGACTGGGGCGTCGTCTTGCTCTACGGCGGCGGCGTGGCCCTCGGCGTGCTCGCCGGCAAGACCGGGCTGACTTCCGCCGTCGCCAACTCCGCCGTCGAGTGGCTCCCAGGCACCGGCGGCTTCGTTCTATTGCTCGCCGCAACGGCCGTCGGCACGGTTGTTTCGGAAGCGACCTCGAACACCGCGTCGGCGACCATCGTCGTGCCTTTGGTGATCGGCATCGCCACCGCATTGAACGTCGATCCGCTGCCGCCGGCCATCGGCGCGACGATGGGTTGCAGTCTCGGATTCATGCTGCCGGTGAGCACGCCCTGCAACGCCATCGTCTACGGCTCCGGCTACATTCCGCTCACCCGCATGATCCGCTACGGCTTTCTCCTCGACGTCGTCGGAATCGCCGTAATCGTGACCCTGGTGTCGCTGCTCACTCCACTGATCGGTTTGTCCGGGTGATGCGCAACGGGAGGTAGCGCACTTCGGGCGACTTGCTTTGGTTGCCACTGCTAGACGCCCTCGCCCGCGCGGCTATTCTGAGGCCTTATGGCTTCTCCGAGCGACAGTCCCGACGCATCCCTTCGCCCCGCGCTGGGCACCTTCACGGCGTTCACCATCGTCGTCGGCGGCGTCATCGGCTCCGGCATATTCTTCAAGCCAGGCGTCGTTGCCGCCAATACCGGCGACCACCGCCTCCTCGCGCTGTCGCTGTGGGTGGTTTGCGGCCTCGTCAATCTCTGCGGCGCTCTCTCGCAAGCGGAACTGGCGGCGATGTTCCCCCACGCCGGCGGATCGTACGTTTACCTCCGCGAAGCCTACGGCCGAGTGTGGGCCTTCGCCTGGGCCTGGGCCGAATTCTGGGTCGTACGAACCGGCGCCATCGCCGCCCTCGCCGTCGCCATGACGATGTCCATGCGCGGCATTCTCGCTTCTGCGGGCTGGGAATTCGACAGCGGCCAGTGGAGATGGATCGAGAAATTCTCCGCCATCGGCGTCATCGTCCTGTTAGCGACCGTCAACATCGCCGGCGTCGTCTGGGGCGGACGCACGCAAAACGCGACCACGATCATCAAAGTGCTGTTCATCGTCGCGCTCGCCCTACTTCCCTTCTTGCCAATCGGCGCACACGTCGCTTCTTCCGGCGCGGGAATCGTCGCAGCCGACGTGGTACCGACGACCACGGTCAACCTCTGGGTCGGTATCGGTGCAGCCCTCGCCGCCATCATGTGGACCTACGACGGCTGGGGCAACCTCACGGTCGTCGCCGAGGAAGTCAAATCGCCCGAACGCGCCGTGCCGCTCGCCCTCGCCGGCGGCATGTTGATCGTCATCGCCCTGTACGTCGCCGTCAACGTCGGGCTGTACCGAGCCGCCAGCAACGCCGAACTCTCGAGCGCCGCGATACCGGCTGCCATCGCCTTCGATCGCGCGTTCGGCCCCGACGGCAGAAATCTGCTCTACGCGATGCTGATGATTTCCGTCTTCGGCGCGCTGAACCAAAACATTCTCACCGGCCCCCGCGTGCTGCTCGCCGCCGGTCGAGACTACGACGCGATCGCGGTCCTGCGCCGCATCGACCCGCGAACCGGCACGCCCGCCGTCGCCATTGCCGCACTCTCGGCGTGGGCGTGCGTGCTCGTTTTGTTCGGCGACGTTGGAATTGGCGCGGAGATGGTAAGCAGCGGCCGCCGCTTGTTCGACGTTCTCACCGACTACTGTATTTTCGGCGGATCGATCTTCTATCTGCTCGCCGTGCTCGCGGTGTTCGCCTTGCGATACCAGCGCCCGGCCATCGCGCGGC
This sequence comes from Planctomycetota bacterium, assembly GCA_029259895.1. Classification (GTDB taxonomy): domain Bacteria; phylum Planctomycetota; class Planctomycetia; order Pirellulales; family PLA5; genus PLA5. The sequence continues at coordinate 12,439 of JAJDEG010000755.1, read as the reverse complement.
CCTATCGCATTCCGCTGTATCCTGCCGTCCCGGCGATCTTCGTTTTGTTCTACGTCTGGCTGCTGGCCATGATGGCGATTGCCAATCCGCGTGAAGCGGTTGCCGGACTCGCCTTCGTCGGCGTCGGACTCGCCGTCGGAATCGCCCTCGGCCGCAAATCGAAACGGCGCCAAACTTAGGATTCGACCCGAAACAACTTCGTGAATTCAAGATTTGTGGCGTCGGAGTTTCGTAGGGTGGGTCGAACGAAGTGAGGCCCACCACGCGACGCGGCACGATCCGGTGGGCCTCACACCGTTCGACCCACCCTACGTGAACTGCGTCATGAGCCACGGAACTTGTTTCGGGCTGATTCCTTAGCGCCAATCCCAAATCTCAAAACGGTACGAGGCGAATCCCTTCGCCGACGTTCCCCTCTCGCCAGATTCCACCGTGGAATCTCGCACTGCGGCGCGTTACGATGCACCTATCTCGGTCACACCAATTGCAAATAACTGCCAACGCAGGAGCATCGCAACGATGAACGCACTCAAGTTCTTAGCCTTTCCCGCCGCGTTGATGTTGTTGGATTCCGCCGGAATTCGCGCTCAAGACATTCCGGCCCCCGCCGAGCCGACCGAGCATCACAAGTGGCTCGAACAACTCACTGGCCAGTGGGAAGCGTCGTCCAAGACCGTGCTCGTGCCGGGCCAGCCGCCGCTCGAAATGGAAGGCAAAGAATCCGTTCGCTCGCTCGGCGGCTTGTGGACAATTTCCGAGTTCACCGGCGAGTTCATGGGCAACAAGTACACCGGCGTGATGACGCTCGGCTACGACGAGAAGGAAAAGAAGTACATCGGCACGTGGGTCGACTCGATGATTGGCCACATGTGGCGATACACTGGCACGTTGGACGAGACCGGCAAGATTCTCACGCTCGAAGCCGAAGGACCGAATCCCGCCACGCCGGGCAAAACCGGTAAGTTCCGCGACGCCATCGAAATCAAGAGCAAGGACCACAAGGTGATGACGTCGTCGATGCTTGGCGAAGACGGCAAGTGGACGCAGTTCATGACCATCGACTATCGGCGGAAGAAGTAGCACGACGAGCCACGTCGTAAACGGCCGCCACGTCGAAAACGGCCTGCGCGACCGCCGGTGGTACGATTACGGCAGCACGTCCACAAACAGCGGCGCAGCCGTCGCCAGCGGCTTCTCCTCTTCGCCCTCCGCACCCGCGGCGAACGAAGTCGCATGCAGAATCGCCCGGCCGGGTCCGAGGTTTTTCGCGTTGACCGTAATCCGGCCCGCGCTGCCGGTCACTTCGCCCAACGGGCGACCCTGATGCGTGACGACGATTCGCCCGGCACCCGTGCCGTTGACCTTCACTTCGATCCGCTCGCTAGATCGCACTCGCCTCGCGGCGCTGCTCATTGCCAGCACCTTGCGGTGGTTGTTGACCCAAAACGGCACGATCGCCCGCCCTTGGCTTTCGATCGGTCCGCCTTCGATCGCCACCACGCGCAGCTCGTGATACCCGTCCGGCAGTTCGCCGGTCACCAGCGAAAACGATTCGCCGCTGACGATCTTGTCGCGACGCACGCCATCGACGAACAACTCGAAGCGAGCAATGCCGCGAGCGCCCGCCACCGTCGCCTTGGGCGTAATCGTCAGCGTGCCGCGCGTCCGCGCGTTGGCCTTTACGCCGTCCAGCGTCACCTTCGGGATGTTCGCCCAAGGCTGACACAGCGGATCGCCGACGACGAGCACTTGATACGGCCAGCCAATCGACTGATAGAAAGCCTCGGCCAGCGAACAACCGGCCGCATAATGAACGTGAATATTCGGGTGCGGAAACTTCTCTGGGAAGTTGAGCGGCTCAACCACCGTGCCGCACGCCCCAGCCGCGCCGTGCTTGAGGTACGCGGTAAGCGGCGTCTGCGAGCTTCTGCCCGAGAGGCGGCCGCCAAAGCTCGTCAGGTGATCGCAAATCGCGCCTGGCAAAATCCGGCTGGCCGACTGAGTCCAATCGAACGCGGCCACGCCCATCATCGCGCCTTGCACGTCGGTCTTGCCGACCGGCATCTGCCCCTGAAGCACTTCGCCGCGGACGCCGAACCGAGATAGCTCCTTCACCGCCGCTTCGTAACGGCCGTGGCGCGGCCCGCTACGAGCTTTGTCCTCGCTTTGGACGTAATAGATCGTTCCCCGCGGATGCGTGCCGTCGGCTCTTGCGGCCGCATCGAGGTAAGCGGCAATCTCCGCCAACGTGTTGCCGCGACTGCCGGTCACGCCCAACATGGTCGAAAGGTAATAGTGCATCCCGCCTTCGGTTTGTGGGTCGCCGTTCTCGCTCCAACCTCGCCAGGCGGCAAAGCCCTGCGTCGACAACGAACGCCGCGCGCTTGGATGGCGAAAGTACCGATTCACATTTCGAGCGACGTAATTCGGCGTCTTCGTCATCGCCAATTGCCACAAAAATGTCATCGAACTGATCGAACCGGTCGGCGCGAACGGGTCTGGCGACGAAGCCCGAGCGCCCTCCGGCCGTCCGTCGCCCGAAAGGTCGATCTGCGTCGGAAAATCCGCCGAGTACACGATGTAGTCGATCTGCCCACCAATTCCGCGGGCCGCCATGGCCGAAAGCGCCGGCATGAGAATCTTCGTCCGAAAATCCTCGACCGCGATCTTGTTGCCCGCCGGCACGTCTAGCGAAACGACGTTCGACGCCGGCACGCCGCGCAATTGGACGTAGAGGTTCGCCACGCCCCGCGAAGTCGCGCTCTGTGAGTTGACCAGCAGCAGCACGTTCTCGGGCCCACCACCCGCCAACGCGGGGCGAGTCGACGCGACGAGCAACGCAATCGCCAAAAAACGAATCGCGATCCCTCGCGCCAGAAAATGGGAGAGGGCAAGCACGTCGACGCTCCACAGAAGTTGGAAGGATTGAGCCTCGCCAAGACGGCGAATCCGCAGCGACCTAATCGCGGCGGCGAATTCTTCGTTGCAACCGGACCGCAAAGAAGACCAGCCCGCCACACGCCGCCAGAAGAACGGACGACGGCTCCGGAATGACCTGCGGCGCGAATCCCGAAGCGCCAGCCGCCAGCGGCGCCAAGGCGTTCTTCGGAATCGTTCCGCCGCCGTAAGCACCGGCCAGCAGGCCGACGTCGATTCGATCGACCCGCCCGTCGCCGTTCAGATCGCCGTCCGTCCACACCGCTCGCTCGCTCAGATTAAAGTTCCTCTGCAAATGGGACAGATCGACCAGCGACACCGCGCCGTCGAGGTTGACGTCCCCCATCATCGGCGTCGACGACGGCCCAAAACGCCAGGCAAGACCATAATCGATCGTAAACGGATTGAGTGGGGAAAAGCTCGCGGCGCTCACGGATATCTCGTACTCGCCCTTGCCCAACATCGGCACGTACAGGTTCTCGGTCACGTCGTGAGCGCCGTTGGAATTGGCGATCGTCTGCCCCGTTTCCACGTTACGTAGCGCCAAGTTGAGATTGCGAAGCTGCACGGAAGGATCTTGGTACACGCCGCCGATCCGCTCCAAGTTGATTTCGATATTCCACGCCAGCGATGCGGCGAATTCGCGCGACACCTCATCGACGGAAAAGCGGTATGTCCGCGGCTGCCCCGCCACGTAAGACGCTTCGTAGTCGAAACCGTACATCTTCACGTCGCCAAGGTTGCCCCGTTCGCGGGCGTCCTGCTCACCGCCGGCGAGAATGTGGTAGCTCTGGTAGACGTCCAGTTGCCCGGCTCCGAACCGCGGATCGAGCCCAGACGTCGACGTTGCGTTGTATGCGAAGCCGTTGTCTAGATCGGTGATCGCCTGCCGGTCCGCGCCCGCCATCAGCGCGGCGCGAATCACTTCCGACGTCTCCCCGTTCGTAATCGTGCGATTATTCCGCCCGGCGGAGGAAAGTTGCGTGCCGTTCGACAATCCCGGACGGTCCTGCGCGAGATCAATCAGCAGCGCCGCCGCGCTGGCCACCAAGGGCGCGGAGAAGCTCGTCTGATTCGTCGGAGCGACGAGGTGCGGACGCACCCGATTCGCCACCGTGTAAGGGGCCGTAAGCGCCGTAGTACCCGTCGAATGCCTGCCGCTGGAAACGCCGACCGTGATCACGTTGAACGCGCCCGCGAACAACGAGGCTGGGGCTTCGCCGCCCCCGGTATCGAGGTTGTTCACCCCCGCGACCTGAATGAAATCGTCCGTCTCGACCAGCCAATCCGTGCGATGGAGAGAGTTCAGCGTTTCGTTGCCAAACCCGCCGCTGATCCAACTGTGGTTGGCCACGCGGGCAGCGCTTTTGGCCGGCAACTGTCCGGTCAGGGACTTCAAATAATCCCCGTTGAGCCAACCGACCGCCGAATAGTTCGTCACCGAAGACACGCCCGGCGAAACCGACCTGCTCAGGCCGTAAAAATTCCGGCCGACGCTCGTGGCGTGAACGGATTCCGCTTGCGCACCGCTGCCTTGGAGAAATGTCGTGCCCGCAAATTCGACGTGCGTCGTCGACGGATAATATCCGTCCGAGCCGAACACCGCCTCGGACTGAGCCACCGCAACGCCGTCGCCGGTCGAAATCGAAGCGCCTTGCTCCTGCGTCAATCGCGTAAAACCGATGTCGTCGAGCGTGCCGCCGCCCGGCGACGATTCCGCAAAGCATACGGCAGCGGCCATGGCGGCAAGCCAGACCCAGCATCGGCGAAGACAAACAGGTTGCATCCGATCCACGGCGTTCCCCAGATCGCCCGCCAGGTAGGACGGCCAAGCCGTCGCCCGGCGGGAGAGTTCCATTCGAGTTGGTTTCGGCGCGGGGGGGAAAGCAAGACAGGCCGGCGAAATCCCCGCCCCGCATCCGAAGAGATAGGAGGTATCAGCGCTTCACTATATTCACAGGCGAACCGCGGGGTCAAGAAATTTGCGGCGAAATGCGCCCAAAGAGGCTGGAAAAACCGGCCGACTTGCGGAATAATTAGGACGACCATTCGGTTGCGGACGCTTTCGCGACCGCCCATGGTTCCTTTCTCCACCGGAACAGTTTGCGACGCGTCGACGACGCCCCGCCGCTCGGGGTGTTCTGCCGAGGTCCGTTTCGTCCGGCGGATGGAGTGTTCCCGTTTTGCAGTTCCGTGACCAATCGGTTACGTTAACAATTGGGTCATCTCAGTCACGTCGCCGGCGGCGGAACCGCTGGAACGAAAATTGGCAGACGCCTGCAACGCAGCGCTGTCATTTTCGGCATCGTTTGGGGCCGTGTCGAATCCAATCGGCACCGAATCCAGTCGGCACCGATGCCGAGCGAAATTCAGCGACCGATATCGCGAGGAGAACAGAAAGATGCGCAAATCCGCCCGCGGAGCCTTTACGCTCGTCGAGCTGTTGGTCGTCATCACCATCATTGGCATGTTGATGGCCATGATCTTTCCCGCGCTGGGGAGCTTCTTGGCGCGCGTCGACCAGCTCAAATGCGAAAATCAGCAAAGCGAAATCGGCAAGGCCGTCGGCTCGTACGTCCACAGCAAACAACGATACCCCGGATACTCGACGCGGATCATGATGTCCTCCGGCGGAAATTCGCAATCGCGACAGCCGGCCCTCAAGAGTTGGGTCGTCGCCGTCATGGAGATGATGGACAAGGAGAAGTACGACGCGATTCGCGAAGACCTCAGCACGCAACCGGTCCAACTCAAGTTGTTCAACTGCCCGGCGAATCCCCGCGAAGGAGATCAGATCGGTTACGTCGCCAACTGCGGACGCCAAGACGCATCCGGAACCAGCGGTAACATCCCGCCCGATTGGAAAGCCAACGGTGTGTTCATGCGAGAGTCCCTGCAAAAGACGGGTGGCGCCCGCGACGAAGTCGTGCGACAGACGGACATCGCCGACGGCGAAGCAAATACGCTGTTAATCTCCGAGAACAAGCAGGCCACCCGTTGGACCGTTTTCGACGAGCCCGACGTCGGCATGGTTTGGTTCGCCGACGGCTCGGGTCCCAACGTGCCGAAGGAAGATTCAATGAAGATCAACGTCGACCGCGAGGTCGTGATTTCCAAGGGAGAATACCGCTACGCCCGACCGTCGGGAAATCATGCCGGCGGTGTCGTCGTCGCCTATTGCGACGGACGTACCGACTTCATCTCCGATCGCGTCAAATACGGCGACGTCTACTGCAAACTAATGACGCCCAACGGCCGTGAGGCCAAAGAGCCGGGCCAGAACAAGCCCAGCTTAGAGTTCTTCCGTCAGCCGTTCGACGAAAGAATGCTGAATCCGTAAGCGGTTCGCGCGTCGATTTCGACCGCCCGCCATTCAATTATTCGTCCATATCCGGGAGACCCTTCCCATGTCGTCGCGCCGTCGTGATGGTTTTACGTTGATCGAGTTGCTGGTCGTGATCACGATCATGGGCATGCTCATGGCCATGATCTTTCCGGCCTTCGGCGCGATTCTTGAAAGTGTCCGCCGCGCCGGTTGCGTGACCAACATGAACTCGGTCGCAAAGGCGATCGATCTCTACGAGAGCGGGGCCGCCAAGGGATTTCCCGGTCTCGTCGAAGCCGGCATGGAGTCGCGCAAGTATCCCAACGGCGTGCCGATGACCTGGGCCGCCACGATTCTCAACCAGGTCGGTAACGCCGAACTGCACAAGTCGTGGTACGAGCCGAAAGACGGCAAACCCGAAATGAGAGTGGAACCCGTCAAGGTCTACTTTTGCACCAGCGACAACCGCGACGATCAATCGTCGCAGCAGTTGTCGTACGTCATCAACGCCGGTTCGCTCGAAGACGGCAAAGACCCGGCCATCGCCGGCGTCGTCGGACGCGTGCCGCCAGAATTGGACCAGCGATTGCGGTCGAACGGCATCGCCTTCAATCGCTATTCGACGACGTCCGGAGTAATTCCTCACAAGGTCACGAAGTCCTACATCCAGAGCAAGAAGGGCCTGCAATACATGGCCCTGCTCAGCGAAAACGTACAGGCCTGGAACTGGGGCGATAAGCGCATGAGCGACGACTCGCCCCTCCCATACGACGACCGCCTCAGAAAGAAAAACGCCGGTGCCGTCGAGGCCCAAATGTTCACCGGCTTCGTTTGGAATGGACTCGGCGTCAATCAGACCGCCACCGACGATCAAGACGTCGGGCAGCTCGATAAAGCGCCCGATCCGTCGTGGGCAAGACCTTCGTCCAATCATCCCGACGGCGTCAACATGATCTTCTGCAACGGTGCCGTAAAATTCGTCACCAATGCCATCGAAAAGCACGTCTACCAGTCGTTGTGCATGACCGATCCGTCCCGCGCGATGGGCAAAGATATCAACCCGCTCGTCAAGCAATACCAGCCGGCGGATGGGGACTTTTAGGATCGCTGCAACTCGGTTTTCGTTTCATCGCAGCGCATTTCAGACCGGTCTGAGAAACCTTTCTCGTAAAGAGGCGGCCTATCGCGCCGGACAGCGCGATGGGCAGTACGAGCGCTGCCCGTAGAGCGCTCAATAAACGGAACATCTCTCTGGCGATAGGCGATCGGCAACCGGTCGTCGCAACGGTGTCGTTCACACACGGGCCGTGCGCCGCCCGCAACGCAACGCATTTGCGTCGCGTCGATCGCGATGGATTCACGGCGAATCGTGGCCCGCGCGCCGACGTCGACGCGCGTGCGATTCGCGTTCCACTCGCGTAGGGAGCCTCCAGCCATGTCCACGTCACGCCGCGCCTTCACGCTCGTAGAATTGTTGGTCGTCATCACGATCATCGGAATGCTCCTGGCAATGACCTTTCCCTCGTTGCAGGGCGTGCTGGCCGCCGCCCGACGCCAGGACTGCGCCAACAAACTCCGCGACCTCGCGCACGCTGCCGAAGCGCGGCAGCAGGGCACCGATGATCGCTATCCGGCTCTCGTCGATAAGGGCGCGCCTCTGCCCGGCGGCCGGCGCGGTGAGCCAATCACCTGGGCCGCGGCGCTGCTCGAATACGTCGGCCAAAGGCCGCTCGGCGACACCTGGACGAGTCCCCGCACCAACAAGTCCTACGTCGTCGCGCGCGTCTCCTCGTACGTCTGTTCCGAGGACTCCACCGCCACCGGCGATCAGCCACTGTCGTACGTCATCAATGCCGGCGCGATCGAAGACGCCGACAAGCCGAACATGGCCAACGGCATCGCCTTCAGTCGCTATTTAAGCCGCAATGGCGTAAGCCGGTCGCAAATCGGTACGTACAAAAACCTCGCCGCCACGATCCTCTTCTCCGAGAACCTGCAAGCCGCCAACTGGGCCGACCGCCGAGAGTCCCGGCAAGACGCCCCGCGGGCATACGACGGCAACCCGCCGACTTCCGCTCGCCAGGCCCAGCAATTCACCGGATTCGTCTACAACGGCCTGCTCATCAATCAAGGCGACGAATCGCGCAGCGGTCGCGACGCCGATTTCAACGGGCCGGCCACCGCCCCGAGTCCAATGTGGGCGCGCCCCTCGTCCGAGCATCCCGCCGGCGTCAACGTCGCCATGTGCGGCGGCGGTGTCCGGTTCGTAAATCAGGCCATCGATCGCCACGTTTTCCAGTACCTTTGCGTTACGAATCCCGACAAAGCCGATGCGTCGGGCTTAGATCGTCGCGTCGCCGCGATGGTGACGCCGGACGAATTCTGACGCAGAAGAACTGCGCACACGAACTGCTTCGCCAAGCAAAGCTGCGGCGTCCCGGCTTGCCGCCCATCCCCTTGTCCACCGTCGACGAAAGCGTTACGACATGGGGGTGCCGCGGCAAGCGCGATCGCGGCGCTCAACCGATCCTCGCAACGAGCCGCCCAACAACGAGCTGCCCGACATGGACCCGCAACAACTAACCCGCGAACTACACGTCAAGAACGACTCGAAGATCGTCATGCTAGTGGCCGACGGCTTGGGCGGTTTGCCGCAAGAGAGCGGTGGCAAGACCGAATTGGAAACCGCCCGCACGCCGAATCTCGATGCCCTCGCGCGTCGCGGCGTGCTCGGCAGCACAATTCCCGTGTTTCCCGGCATCGCCCCCGGCAGCGGGCCCGGCCATTTGGGACTGTTCGGCTACGACCCGGTGAAGTACCTCATTGGCCGCGGAGCGCTGGAAGCGACCGGAATCGGGTTTGAACTGACCGCCCGCGACGTCGCCGTCCGATGCAACTTCTGCACGGTCGACGCTGCCGGGAACATCACCGATCGCCGCGCTGGCCGCATTGCGAGCGACCAAAGCGCCCCGCTGGCGATCAAACTACGCCAAGTCAAGGTCGACGGCGTCGAGGTATTCGTCGAGCCTGTGCAAGAGCATCGGTTCGTCGTCGTGTTTCGCGGCGAAGGCCTAGGCGACAAAGTTGCCGACACCGATCCACAGAAAACGGGCGTGCCGCCCCGCGCGCCCAAAGGTGCGGACGCGGCAAGCGAAAAAACGGCCAAGGCGGCGGCCCAGTTCTTTCACAAGGCAACGGCGATGCTCTCGACAGAAGAGAAGGCCAACAGCATGACGATGCGCGGCTTTTCCGCGCGCCCGGCGCTCCCCAGCTACGAGGAAGTCTACGGGCTGCGCGCCGCCGCCATCGCCGTCTATCCGATGTACAAAGGCCTGGCGTCGCTCGCCGGCATGAAGGTGATCGGCGCGGCCAAGTCGCTCGACGAGCAGATCGACGTGCTCGAAAAGCATTGGAACGACTTCGATTTCTTCTTTCTGCACTTCAAGTACACCGACAGCACGGGTGAAGACGGCGACTTCGACGCCAAGGTCCAGCGAACCGAAGAGTTCGACGCGGCGATCCCGCGGGTCGAAAAACTTAATCCAACCGTACTCATCGTCACCGGCGACCACAGCACGCCCAGCGCAATGCGGAGCCACAGTTGGCATCCCGTGCCGACGCTCCTGGCGTCGAATGTCTGCCGCACCGACGCTTGCGAGTCGTTTGGCGAAGCCGAGTGCCTGCGCGGCGGACTCGGACAATTCAAGGCCAAGTATCTGATGACGCTGGCGCTGGCGAACGCCGGCCGACTGGGAAAGTACGGTGCATAGTCCGCGCGACGCCAGTTCCCCCGAGCCCTTGCTCCGCGGCCGCCTCTTCAGCGTTCTCGCTACGTTGCCACGCGATCGTCGGCCGCCTCGGACGTCCCTTCTCGAGCCGGCGCGTTGACGTTGCCCAGCGTGAAATGAAACTCGCCGCCCCCACTTCCACCCTCACCGTTGTCGCCGCGAGGTTGATACCAAATCTCGCCGCCATGAGACTCGACGATCGTTTTGCTGATCGCCAGGCCCATGCCCATGCCGTCCGGCTTCGTCGTGTAAAACGGCTCGAACAGTCGAGCGACCCCGTCGAGCGGCACGCCGGGCCCGGCGTCGGCGACGATGACTTCGATGTCGTTCGCGTGACGCACCGCCCGCACCGAAACGCGACGGCTCGGTACCGGCAGCGGCGCGACGGCCTCGATGGCGTTGCGGAGCAAGTTCACGATCACCTGCTGGATCTGCACGCGGTCGATGGCCAATAGTTCGTTCGCCGCGGAAAGATCCAGTTCGATCGTCACGTAGTGTTGTTTGACCAGGAACTGAGTGAGATCGAGTGATTCGCGAACCGTAGCCGCCAGCGAAACCGGTTCGCGGTGGGCGGAATCGCGGCGAAAATAATCGCGCATTCGGCGTATGACGCTTCCGGCCTGACGCACGCTCGTGTTGATGTGCCGCGTCCACGCCAGCGCGTTCTTGACCTGTACTTCGCCGGTCTCATCCTCGACCAGCGACCGTTCGCAGGCGTTAGCGAAGTTGGCGATGGCGTGTAGCGGCTGATTGATTTCGTGTGCGATGCCCGCCACGAATTCGCCCATCGTCGAAACCCGCGAAACGTGGGCAAGTTGCTGCTCTTGACTGCGCAGCCGATCCGCCGTGAGCCTGGCGTGCGTAACGTCGGTGACCGTGGCGATGGCTGCCCGCGGCGCGCCCTCCGGATTAAACATTGCCCGAGTATTTGACGACAGCCAGCGAGAGCTTCCGTCGAGCTGAGGAATCCGCAGAATGCGTCCTTCGCGAGAAACGCCTTGTTCTAAAGAAAGGACGATTGCGCAATTCGTTTCGTCGAACGGCCTACCAAACTCGTCGCGGGCCGCGGAAAATAAATCGAGCACGTCGCGGCCGACGATCTGGCTCTCGGGGATTCCAAGGATATTGCACAAGCTAGCGTTGCACGCCTCGACAATCCGCCGGTCGTCGACCAGCAGCACGCCTTCCGCCATCGCGGAAACGACGCCACGATACCGTTCTTCGCTCAGCCGCAGCGCTTCCGCCGCCCGTTCCTGCTCGGTCATATCGTGGACGAACGTCAGTACGAGAAGTTCGCCCTGCGCGCCACTCAAATGCGAATTCGAGAACCGTACGATGCGATGCTCGCCATCCTTGCGGGTCACTCGAATCGTCAGGTCGTGCATGTCCTCGCCGCCGCGCACGCGATCTCGCACCGACTCCATGATCGGCCGCGTTACGGCGTCGGGGAACAGTAGCGGCAGCCACCCGTGGCGGTTGACGTCGGCCAGCGAATACCCGGTGATCTCCTCGATCCTTCGGTTCCAGACGCTGAAGCGAGCGTACGGCGGCGAATCGATTGTTTCGCTAACGCAGAGTCCTTCGCCGGCGTACTGAATAATCGACTCGCGAAACTCGACGGCCTGCCGCAATTCGGCCTCCGCGGCAACGCGGTCCGTGACGTCGTGCGCCGCAGCCAGTAGCTGCGTACAGTTTCCCTCGTCGCAAAACAACGGAGTAAACCGCACGTCGAACGTACGGCCGCCTAACGGAGTTTCGATCGATTTGACGAACTCGACGGCGTCGCGCTGGTTGACGGCGCGACGTGCCAACGCGAGCAGCGACTCGGCGATCGACGGCGGAGCAAAGTCGCGAACGAGTCGGCCCTCGACGACCTCCGCGTCGACGCCGAACGTTTTTAGCGCGGAGCGATTGACGCGCAGGCAACGACATTCGATACCGTCGGTGGATCGCTCGACCTTCCACAGCGACACGGCGTCGGAGACCCCGTGGTAGATCGACGCCAGTTCGTTTTCGCCGGCCCGCAGCCTTTGTTCGGCCGCCTTCAGTTCCGTGATGTCGATGTATGAGCCGATTGTGCTCTGCAGGTTACCCTCGGCATCGAGAATCGGAGCGGCGGAGATCATCACCGTGTAGCGACTACCCCGTTTTCCCACGATCGTCGCTTCGTAGGTCGAACTGACGCCACGACGGCGCTTCTCCCGCTCGTGGCGTAATGTTTCCTGAGATTCTTCCGCGAAGAATGTACGCGTATCGAATTGCTTCGCCTCGTCCGAAGAATCGATTTCCAACATCCTGCACAGCGCGGCGTTGAGATAGAGCGCACGCCCGTCGGGGTCGACCTGCCAGAAGCCGATCTCGCTGTTTTCCGTCAGTGCCTGAAACCGGC
>JAJDEG010000754.1 GCA_029259895.1 Planctomycetota bacterium | reverse complement strand
CAATCCGCACGCCAGTTTCGCTTTCGATTGGTTCGGCACACGTCGACTTGAACTTTCGGCACGCGATACGGCATGGCGAAAGTGGAAGGCCGACAACGCGACTTCGCCGTGGTGGTACGACGTGGAGGCGTTGGGCCGATTGGCGGCCGGTTGTGTCGCGCGCGATCGAGATGCCGCTGCTGACCGCACCGTCGCCGACTTCTTGACCAAGTTTGATGGACTCACTGGTAGCGCAAAGCGTCGAAAAGTGATTGAACATTGCGGCCTGGCGCGCGTGAAACTGTCGGCATTACTGGACGACGGGAAAGTGCGCGACGACCTGGTGGCGAAGCTCCTGGACGCGATGAAGGCCGCGACAAAACCTGTGTCGCCAAAGCGGCTGGGCATGATCGGCGAGGCGAACATCTTTGGCGCGTTGCATGACCAATTCGGCGTCAATGTCGATCACGTGAAATACGGGAACGTGACGGAATCGGACGACGGCATCCCGTGGATATTGGAAAGTGCGTTCGCATTTCTAGGTGACGACGCACCGGAGCGGCGGCATCTGCTGCTCGGGTTGAATTGGTCGGCCGCCATCGGCAATCCGTTCCGCCAGTTCGGCAGCAGCGGCCGCGGACTTGACGGTCTGTTATCGGACAACCACGTCGGACCATACGATCCGGTCGTGCTGGTGTTGCACGCCGTCCATCCGGCGCTGCGGTTCGCTGACCGCGGCAAAACTTCGGTCATCATGCACGGAGGTGATTCCGATGACGATTAACGCGAACCGCGCGATCGACCTAATCAGCAAGGTCACGAAGAAATGGGACAAACAAAAGCGGGCCGAGATTCGCCAGCCGGTGGCGCGCGCCAGGCGAGCCGCGGCGATGTACCGCGAGCGATCGGTTCGCGCCGCCGATGTGGCACCAGATATTCTCCCCAAGGCCTATGTCAAGGCGAGCGACAATGGGCGGCTGCCGGTCCCGATCCGCCAGTTCTACTACGCGGCGCGGCAGGAATTCATAGAGAGAACGGGAACGCCAATCGGCTACACGACGTTCTGTACGAACGCGCGGAAGTACGAGGCCACATACCGGCCGTCGAATTGGCGCATCCTGTACGACGACCGCGGGCATCTCGTCGAACCACACACGAAGAAAGTTGTGCCGCTCGGTACGCTGGCTGTCGACCGCTATTTGCGCGACGCCGCGGCGAATAACAGCACGTGGCTCGATCTGCCGGACATGCAGCACGATCTTGCCCTGCCGACGGTTGGGCCATTACATCGTTGTTCGGCGGCGTTGTTCCTAGAGAAGGAAGGGTTCGCCGAGTTACTTCGCGAAGCGCGCCTCGCCGAGCGATTCGATCTGCTGGTCATTTCTACGAAAGGCCAATCCAACGTCGCCACGCGCCGGCTCGTGGACGAGCTCTGCGGCGTGGGCCGCAATCTGCCGCTATTTGTGCTGCACGACATGGACTCCGCCGGCTTATTGATCGCGCAGACGCTGGTGGAAATAACGGAAGCGGCGGAACTGCGCGACGAAAGCGGCGGCGATCCAGTGCGCTACCGGTTCCGCAACAAAATCGACGTTATTGACCTCGGACTGCGGCTGGAAGACGTGGAGAAGTGGAATCTGACCGCCGAAGACTGTGCGGAACCTAAGCCGTTGCCGGCCGATTCCTGGGCCACGCCGGAGGAGCGCGAGTTCTTACGCAGCGGCCGGCGCGTCGAATTGAACGAGTTCATGCCAGCCGATTTCCTGAAGTTCATCGAGGAAAAGCTGGTCGCCCACGGGGTCAAGAAGACGATTCCCGGCACGTCCGATTTGGAAGCCGCCTATCGGCGTGCCTACCATCTGGAATTCGTCAATCAAGGTATCGAAACGCTGCACGACGAAGCGGCCGATGCGGCGGACGCGGCAAAGCTTCCGCGTAATCTTAGGCAGAAAATCAAGAAGTTGCTCGACGACGACCCGACGATCCCGTGGGATGAGGCCGTTGGGCAAATTGTAAAAAACGTGATGGATGACCAAGTGACTTGAGCAAGCTCGAAATATCAGGAGGCAGCGAGATGAAGAGCAAGAATCTTGACAAAACCCCACCGATTTCCGCGAAAGAACTGCTCGACGAAGCGAAACGACTTGCCGACGCCTACGGCTGGGCGATGCTGCCGGTGATCGGCAAGAAACCGGCGCTCAAAACGTGGAAGCAATTCCAGCGGGAGCGGCCCTGCGAGAAGGAACTCTTGGACGGATTTGGCGATCCTCGTGTAACGGGCCTGGCGGCGATCTGTGGGCCCGTGAGCAACGATCTCGTCGTGCGGGACTTCGACGTCGTCGAGGCCTACCAGCGATGGCGGCGCCGCTCTCCCGGCCTTGCCAAGGTATTACCGACCTCCCGAACGTGGCGCGGCTACCAAGTCTTTTACCGTTCACCAACGATCAAGCGAATTAAGCAGTTGGCGGACGGCGAGAATCGGGGCAGCGGGTACGTGGTGATCCCGCCGTCGTTGCACCCGAAGGGCGTTCTCTATGAGTGGGTGAACAAGCCCGGCTTCGAAATTCCG
>JAJDEG010000753.1 GCA_029259895.1 Planctomycetota bacterium | reverse complement strand
GTTTCGCCTTCCGAGTACCAGTCGATGCATGAGCAGACGGTAGTATCCGCCGGCTTTTGCTCGTCCGCGGTGACGTTCTCATTCATCGCCTCACCTCCGTGAAAATCGGACATTCGCCGAATCGGCGTAAGTCGTTATCTGTTAGTCGGTTCCGCCCGAAACCGGACAACTCGGACACTAAAACAAACTGTGCTTATTACCGCGTCTGTTCCCGCCGGGGGGTCGGGTGGGTAACGGCCGCGAAGGAACCATGCCAACGTCTTCAGCTTCAGCGCTCCGGTCACATCCACGTACCGTCTCATCCCCCAAAGGAATGCCGAACGTGCCGAACGTTGCCGAACGTTTTCCCCTGCGAATAGCTTTACGGGCGCGTGCGCGCGCGCGCCCGCATACGTAGTTACCTGAAACGTTCGGCAACGTTCGGCAGACGTCACAACGTACTGGTGCACAACAACTTAAGGTGCCGAACGTTTGGCCTTCAACGTTCGGCAAACGTTCGGCACCTAGTCGAGTTTGAGGCCATAGACCACTCCTTTGCGTCCGGCTGACTGGATGAAGGTCACTTCGCGGCCGTCGGGAAGCTGGAATCGGTCATCAACATAGCGCCCTGCGAGGATGCCCATCCGTGTGGCCTGAGAACGATCGCCTTCTTCCCCCAGCTCATCCCGGAGCAACGACTGGCTGGTAGCCAGTTGCGCAAGCTCCTTAGCGCACCAAGTGAGCTTCGGTTTGTCTGCGAGCAAGTCGAGCAGTTCGACGAATTGGCGCCGCGAAACGTCGAGCTGAGCCGCCGATTGTTCGGCGTTTGCCAAGAAGTCGGGCTCGCCGCAGACGTCGAGGATGCCGCCGACGATGTTCCCCCAGCCTTTCTTATTGAACCGGCTTGCGGTCGCGGCGCGCGGCATGCCTTCGGCTTTCCAACGTTCGACCATGCCGATCAGCTCGCCGAGCAGTTGGTCGCGGTGTTCGATGGCATACTGCTCGGGGTCCGTGATCAAGAACTTTCGGCGCGTGGGATTCCCCTGGTAATACAAATTGATGACGTTGCTGCGCGTCACGATGTCGCGCGACACGTCCGGAGTGTTGGCGGTGAGGCAGAATATGTGGGAATTCTCGGCGCGGATGTCCTGCGAGAACCCCAGCAGGCGAAACGACAGGATTTGGTCCGTGATCGACCGTTCGAGGCACGGCGACTCGATTCGCATGCTTCGCCCGCGACCCTTTGCATTGTCGACGATGATTGTGGTGGCGCCGCGACGGACGATCGCTCCGAGCCGCTTCTCGAATTCCTCGTCGTTCGGGTTGTACGTCGCGGTCTCGACCGGTGCGCCGTCGCGAAGGATCGCGATGATCTGGGCTAGGATCGTTTTTCCCAATTCGGGTTGATTGCCGTTGAGCAGTGCCGCCGGCTTCGAGCCGATGAAGTGTGGGATGAGCACGACCGTCAACAACATGCCGATGTAGTTAGCGCGATCGGCCGGCGATTTGAAGCAGAAGTCGACCAACAGGCGGTCGAGGCATTCGGTCCCCTCGACCGCACCGATAGTCGGGCCGGCGTAGTAGGTTTTTGCTGTCGCATCGTAGCCCGGTTGAACGAGCCGCCAGCCGTCCGTGAATACCGGATTGCGCGTGAAAAGGCGGATTTCCGGGATGCGGCGGCGCTGGCCGGGATGATTGAGCCAGGTACTACCGTACGAGGGCGGTAATGGCCGAAACTGACCGCGGTTGCCGTCTGTGAAATAGAATTCGGCATGTTCATTGAGCACGCCGGCGAGATGTTGCGGCGAGAGGATGGCCTGGATCATCGACGCATTGACGGTCACGCATTGGTCGGCCCGCAGGTAGCAGTTACCGGCCGCCACGAGGCGTTCGGTGATCTTATCCATGAGGTTCCCGACCGGGTCGGTTTCGGGAACAACACGGATGGTCGGTATACCGGTGCGGGACGAAGGTTGCCTGCGTTTCTTGTCGGCTTTGGCAGCGCCAGCGGTGTAGCCGCTGTCGAAGGTGGTTTGCGTTTGCTCGGGATCGTCGGCCGTCAAGCCGCATACGGTTGCGCCGAGTTCGCATAGTCGCCATGCTTCGTCACGATCGACGCCACGGCGTCCGAGCGAATAGGCAGCGGCGTTGAGAGCGTCGTTGCGTCCGGGCTGCTGAACGCATCCGCGGAGGAACATCAGGGCTTCGGGTGGGAGGCGAACGCCGGGTGGCTTGTGCAGCCCATCGACGACGCAGCTCTCAAAGGTGCCGCTACGATACGTGTCGCCGCCTTGAGAATTCGGTTCGTTTGGAAGCCACGCTTGCGTCCGCTTCGCCGTTTTCGGGAACAGCTCTGGCTGGCCTTCCTTGTTGAAGCCCCAAGACTGAGCCCAAGTCACGAAGGACTCGACGGCCATTGGCTCGGCCAGTTGAAGGAAGAGATGAAGGCCGGCGCCGCCTTTGGACGAAAAGGTCACTGGATCGGCACCGAAGAGTCGGCACAGCGAACCGAACTGAGCGACATTGCCGCCGTCGCCACGGTGATTGTCGAGATCAATGCAGAATGCCGAGACCCGTCCGTTGCGATGAGGCACCAGACCGAGCCGCTCGGCTTGCCGGATCGTATAACGGCGGCCGCCGAGTGTCTTGGAACGAAACACTCCGCCTGCTAACGTGCCGGCTCGTACCGCGGCGATCGCTCGCTTCGCGCTGTCGGCATCGTTCACCCAACCGGGCGAAAGACCCTTCTTCCCCTTCGGATAGAGCAGTGCGACTTGGTCTGGCTCGCACTGGGGTACGAGCCAGTCGAGCAACTCAATCCGGTCGATCGCCCTTCCGTTCACGCCGTGCATGGCATGGTCGCCTCCGCGTCGGGATTCCAGGCACCGGCTTCCGGTTCCTGGTCGGAATCTTGTTCGCGTCGCCGAAACTCCTCATCGAGGTCGCGAGTAAGCTTCTCCTCGATCTTTTCGGCCTTCGTGCTCTCGCGATGCTCTCTGGCACGCAAGTCTTTAAGTTGCGCAGCCAGATCTTCGGCAATCTTCCGTTGTGCCTGAAGTCGTTCGTATCGCCGCCGCCACTTCGGCTCTTCCGCTACGAGCCGTCGCCAAAATGTCTGAAACGGATCGGCTTCATTGCTGGCTCTCGGTGGTGTGTATACGACCTGTGTTGGGCCGGCCGGCGGACGTTCTTTAAGCGATTCGATCGCCATCCGCAGCGTCAAATACGAAACGGTTTCGCATTTGGCTACGACGTCATCCCAGCGTTGGGCAATCTTGATGTAGTGCTGAGCGGTGCGGGGCGTGAACGGGAAGTTCGCTTTGAGCCAGGCAAGCCAACCGCCGTGTTTGTGCAAAGCTTTCGCTGCGATCAGCAGTTGACCGCACTCGCGTGCCCGATCCAGGCACATGCGGTGTGCCGCCTCGAACGCGCTATGCGCGGCTTGGATACGCTTGGCCAGCCCGTCGACATCGTTCTCATGCGTCGCTTCGGACGGTTGGCTGCTGGGGAACGGAATGGTCGAGTTCTCCATTGGATACTCCTTGCGATGGGATGTTGGTCTCGCGACAGACGCGTTCAACGCTGAACGCCGCCGGACCGAATTCACGTTCGAGAAAACTCACGAACAGTCGGGCGACGTCCCGGCCAACTTCCGTGTCAGCGGAGATCACGCACACGCGACTGACGGCGTCGAAGTAGTGAGCCGCATCGAGCCGAACTTGGGCCGGGCTGTACAGCGCCTCAGCGGCGAGAATCGCCATCAGTAGCGACGCCTCGACATCGTCAATGGCGACGCTCGCGGCAAAGACGTATCGGTAAGCTGTGCCGGCCATCACCCGTTCTCCGTTTCGGCGTTGTCCATTCCTTTCTCATTCGCAGTGCCGGAGCGAAGTGACGGACGAATCTGGCGCTATTTCAAGAATTCTTTCATGCTGGCCTGCTCGAACGGGTTCCGGAGCGCCCGGACCTGATCGGACAGCGTCGTGCGGGCCACACTGGCCTGGCGAGCAGCCTCGGCGGTCGACATCGATTCCATCAACCGTGCCGCCAGTTTCTGGTCGCTCGGGCTAAGCTTGTCGTTCACGGTCCGCATATCGAGGTGCAGATCGGCAAGATCAACTTCAGTTCGACGGACTTGGCCAAGCTCGGCCAGGCGCCGGTCACCGGAAACTGTCGCATCGAGCCTGATTTCGCCGTCGCCGTCGATCGGCTGCTGGAGGGAGACGGCGGAGGCTTGGCGTTTCTCAGCGTACCGAGCACGGATCAGTGTGACGCGGTGTCGTTTGAGCAGCATCTTGGCAAATTGGAGCCGTTCGCCGAGAGCCGGATCGTGGCCCGGCATCCCTTGGTGCAGGCGCATCAGAAGCTCCTGACGAAGATCCTCTTCATCGACTGCAGGATCGTTCAACTCACGGGCGAGTCGTGCCGCCGCGGACGCCACCAGTTCGGCCAAGTCAGAAAGATCGTCCGTCGTCGCGGCGTCCCGCCGGCGACACGACCGCCGCTGCGCGCGGCGGCGAGAATGCGCGGGTGCCATCCGTGCGCCCCTTCATGCCAGGCGAACCTGGCAGGCGGGCGCAGTGCGCCGTCACGTCCCTGCAGGTCCTAGCAGGGGGCGGTGGCTGACGGTGGCTCAGCCATCGAAACGGCGCGTAGAATCAGCACGGCGACATCGGCGCAGCGTGAAACGCGGAAGTAACCGATCGATGGTGGAAGCGCCGCGGACGATGGTTGCCGATGGCTAAGCCATCGGCTGACCGAATTTCAGATGACCGTCGGCATCGCGAAAGAGATAGCGCACGACAAAGCCGCTCATGACGGACTTGTCGTCGATCCACAATGCAGAGTCGCCCTTGCCCGTCGGGCCAGCGACGAACTTACGCAACTTCCGACCAAGGTCGGACAACGCGCTGCTCAGTTCGCCCCGCCAAGGAGGAGGCTGCAACGACAGATCGGCCGTATACCCGGGGCGGAGATCTTCCGCCTTGGCCCGCGATTCACGCGGCAACGACGTCCGGGGTGGCGTAAGTTCTAAGGCCGCGGCAAAGGAAAAGGCATCGGCTTCGTTACCGTTCGCCGACCTTGCCAGCATTTCCAGCAGCTTTCGCCACCGCTTGCCGCGCAGGGGTACTTCGACGGCCTTTGATCGAGCAAAGTCGCTGCCAAGTCTTGGAACGGGCGTGATCGCCCAGACCTTCCTCGCTTCGTCCACACCGAGTCCCAGGTCGGACCAAGCAGATACCGTGAGGAGCACCTTTGTTTCGCCTTCCGGCGAACTGTTGACCGCACGCCCTTCGCCGGTGACGTTTACCGTGACCGTTTGGGCCCGCAAATTGACGTCAATCCGTTCCGCCGTTCGCGGCCCGACGTTCTGCCGGCGCCGCTCGTCGAGTTCCACAAGCCCGATCGCATGGTCGCTGTGAAGCAGCGTGAACATCTCTCGTGCCGTCGGCAGGTTCTCGACGTGCGCATCCCAGAAGAGTTGCTCGGGCGTCGTCGTATGCGTGTACCGCGGGTCGTACTCCGACCGTCGCGCGATTGATTTGCAACTCTTCCAGAGCAACCTCGCGTTCTTCGTTACAAGGAAGATTAGCTCAAAGGCCGTCGGCGACGTATACGCCTTCGCCGCGATTGGCGGCTGGCGCTGGCGTGCTCGGGCGTAACTGAGGAACTGGCAAGCTGTA
>JAJDEG010000752.1 GCA_029259895.1 Planctomycetota bacterium | reverse complement strand
CTCGTGCGAAACCCCGGCCGCCAGAAACCCGACGCTCGCCAACTGTTCGCTCCGCACGACCTGCTTCGTGCGGACGGCCACCTGCCGATCCAGATCGTCGCGAATCGCCTGAAACCGTTCCGTCATCTGGTTCATCGCGCCGGCCAGCTCCGACATCTCGTCGTGCGTTTCGAGGACGATGCGATGGTCGAACTCGCCCGCCGCCACGCGCCGCGATCCCTTGATCAAAATCCGCAGGGGGCGAAACACCCAGCCGTAAAACAATCGCAGCAGCACCACCAGCATGACCAAAGCCAACGTCGCCGTCACCCATACCAGGCCGATCAGCGCCCGATACTGCACCCGCACTTCGTTGCGCAAATCCCACATCTTTTGATGCATGTATCCCGGCAGCGCCACCGAAAGCTTTTGCAACTGCTCCAGTTCGTCGGCCAGTTGCTCGATCTTCACCGGGTTGAACGCCCAGCTATACTCGCGGTTGTCCGTGGTGCGAATCCGACTGAGCACCGCCGCGATTTCGACGGCGGTCTTCCGTTCGTGCGAGCTATCATCGTTCACTACATCGCGATAGTCGCTCTGGTCGTTCCGTCGCAATTGTTCGCGATACATATTGAAAGCGCTCTCGACCGCCGCCAGTTGCAGACGGAACCGATCGCGCAAGAACGCCAGATCGAACCGCGGCTCGTCGATCGGCCGGCCCGGCCAGTTCGCCGCGTGGGCCTCGCTCAGCGTGACCCGCAGATCGCTCACCTCGAGGCTCAGCTTCGTCGCCAGCGGCAACTCGGTCGCCCGCAACTCCAGACTGCGGACGAGATCGCGATAGCGATACACGCCCACGCCGCCGGCCACGGACAGCACGCTCACCATCACGACCAACAGCGCGATGCCGACGAGCAGCTTATTTCGAATCGGCCATTTGGTAAGCACCGGCGACCTCCTTGTCGCACGTTAACTTGTCGCCCGCTAGCTATTGTGTCGCTCGCCTAACCGCAGGCGTTTTCTCGGCCAACGCGGCGGCCCGTCGCGCAGCGTCAACCGACGACCGCGAAAATCCCGCGCGGTGGCAATGTACCCGACGCCCTCAGATATACGCAACGCGAGATTACCTCGGACGACGAAATCGACAGATTCCGGCAAGATTCACGTGCATCGCACGATCGGCGGTGGGCATCCGCGGTGATTCCGTAGTCGGGGCAAGATTCAGCCTCCAAAAAACGAGAAACCATCGGAATCCGCTCAATTACCGTCCACTTAATACCCCAGCGCACACCCATCCTTGCGCGCTTCGCTAGCACCGTGCAGCACGCCGTGCTCCCAATCGATCAACACGGCCTGATATCCGCCAAACGAGCCTTTCTCCCGCAGTATCTGGTGCCCGCGCCGCCGCAGTTCGTCGAGCGTCGCGTCGCTGATGCCGCTTTCCACGGCCACCGTTCCGCCGGCCGCGTCCATCGCTTCGCCCGTCGGCGTGGCGCTTCCCAAATGCCGCACCCGCGCCGCGTCGCCGGCCTGCTGCAAGTTCATGCCGAAGTCGATCAGGTTGACGAGAATCTGCACGTGCCCCTGCGGCTGCATATCGCCCCCCATCACGCCGAACGACAGCCACGGCCGCCCGTCCTTCGTCACCATCGCCGGAATGATCGTGTGAAACGGCCGCTTGTGCGGTTCGTACTTGTTCGGATGTTCGTCGTCCAGCGCGAACAGCGCCCCCCGATTCTGCAGCGCGAATCCCACGTCGCCCGGCACCACCTTCGAGCCGAACCCTTCGTACAGACTCTGAATCATCGAACAGCAATTGCGGTCCTTGTCGACCACCGTCAGATACACAGTGTCACCGTGCGTCAATCGCGGATCGCCCTCCGGCACGTCGGTCGCCGCCCGCGCCATATCGATCCGCTTTCCGCGAACCGCCGCATACTTTTTCGAGATCAATTCCGCGACCGGCGGCTCGCCGAACGCCGGATCGCTATAGAACCGCGCCCGATCGGCGAACGCCAGTTTTTTCGCCTCGGCGAACAAGTGAATGTAATCCGCGCTGCCGTGCCCAAACTTCTTTACGTCGTGCGGTTCCAGGAGGTTGAGTATCTGCAGCGCGGCGATACCCTGTCCGTTCGGCGGCAATTCCCACACGTCGTAGCCGCGATAATTCGTCGACACCGGCTCGACCCATTCGCTCTTATGATCCGCGAAATCGGCCGCCGAGAAGAACCCGCCGTTGGCCTCGCTGAACCGCACGATTCGCTCGGCGATCGACCCTTCGTAGAACTCCTTCGCCCCGCCCTGGGCGATCTTCCGATAGGTCGCCGCCAATCGCGGCAGCCGCGCCACCGTCCCCGTCGCCGGCGCTTTGCCGTCGACCAAATAAGTCGCGGCGCTCTCCGGCCACTCGCCCAGCGCCTTCTCGCCGCTCCGCCAATATCCGCCGATCACTTCCGTAACGACGAATCCCTCGTCGGCCGTCGCGATCGCCGGCGTTAGCACGTCGCCCAGCTTCCGCGTGCCGAATCGCGTCAGAAGATCCTCCCATCCCCGCACGCACCCCGGCACCGACCAAGACAGCGGCCCAACCGTTGGAATCTTCTTCAGTTCCCGTCGCCGAAACTCTTCCATCGAGAGCTTGTAGGGACTCCGCCCGCAGCCGTTAAGGCCGTACAACTTCTTCGTCTAGGCGTCCCAATAGATAACGAATAGATCGCCGCCGATGCCGCAACTCATCGGCTCCACGACACCCAACATGGCATTGACCGCCACCGCCGCATCGGCCGCATTCCCGCCAGCCCGCAATACGTCCAGCCCCGCTTGCACGGCCATTGGATGGCTCGAAGCGACCATCCCATGCCGGGCCATCACCACCGAACGCGACTGCTTCGCGTCTCCGCTCGGCCGGTCGTATCCGCCTGCCACACTCGCCGCGGCCACCCGCTCGGCG
>JAJDEG010000751.1 GCA_029259895.1 Planctomycetota bacterium | reverse complement strand
TTTCGCCTCCGCGACGCCGTCGCGCGGGACGACGTGACATACCCTCGCGTCGGCGCCACGCAGGGCAACGCCGCGCCACCCGGCTACGTCTGGACGCGGGCCCGTGTGCGCATCGGAACTGGGCAAGAGACTTTCGCCGAGGCATGCGAGGCGATCCGCCAGTGGCGTATGATGCCGCCAGAGATCGCGGAAGTCTGGCCGGCCGCGCCGAAAATCGCCGTGGGCGAAATCGCCATCGTGCGGCTTTGCTCGTTCGGCCTCAAAGCATTGGGACCATGCCGGATCGTTTATTGCGTGGATGAGCAAACGGCCGACGCTGCTCGATTCGGCTTTGCCTACGGCACCCTGCCAGGGCATTTGGCCAGCGGCGAGGAACGTTTTCTCGTCGGCTGGGATGCATGCGACGACGCGGTGTGGTACGAACTGACCGCATTCTCGCGTCCGGCGAACTGGCTGACTCGGCTTTCCCTGCCCTTGCTTCGCGCGGCTCAGCGACAGTTCGTCCGGCGGTCGTCCTCTGCGATGTGCGACGCCGTCGCCATGTGTAACAAAGCGGCCACCGCGGCGGCGTAACGTCATGAACTCCCCGACGACCTCGACGCATACATCTTCGGCGGCTCATTCGGCGGCGTCTGACAAGCAAACGCCGACATCGATCTTGATTCTCGGCTGCGGCGTCTGGATCGTCTCCCAGTTAAGCGCGACGTCGTCCGACTTGGTTTCCGCCGTATTGGCCGCTGGGCCGCTGATTGTCGTGCCGCTTGCGACCGACTTATTCGGCCCGGTTGACTCTGGAAGTGGCGGGTTCTTCCGTCAACGCCGCGGACGAATGTGGATGTTGCTGGCCGCCTCGCTGTTTGCGGTGGCGGTCGGGCTCCCGGCCGGATCACTTTCCGCGGCGCTGGCCGCCCCGTGGACCGCCACGGCGTGCCTATTCGCCGCCACTTCGTTTCGCCGATTGATGGCGAATCGCGACGCATCCTCGGCAGCGATCGGCACGTTCGCCGCCCAGCTATTTCTGGCCGTCGGGGGCGTGTGGGCGATTGCCTCGTGCGCCGGGGGGATGCCCGGGGGCTTTCAAGAGCCGATTGTACGTCTCACTGCCGTCCACTTTCATTATGCAGGATTCGCGCTTCCGGCGATTGCCGTGCGAGTCGCCGCCGTTTATCGAAAGCGGGCCGTCGACACAGTCGTTCTCGCCGTCGTCGTCGGCGTGCCCCTGGTGGCCATAGGAATCGCCGCTCGCTCGACGACCGCCGAACTCGCGGCGACGCTCTTTCTAGGCACCGCGGCAACAACGCTCGCCGCGCTGCAACTGAAAGTCGCCTTTGCCGAAACGGCGCGGAACGCCGCCTCGCTGCTCGCGATTTCGTCGATCGCGCTCGCCACGTCGATGGCGCTCGCCGCGGTCTACGCGTTCGGGCGTTTCACCGGCTCGCCGATCCTCGACATCCCGTCGATGATCGCCACGCACGGAATGCTCAACGCCGTAGGCTTCGCGCTTTGCGGGCTGATCGGCTGGCGATTTCACGATCGCGCGATGCGTCGTTAGTATCCGATCGTTAATATCCGATCGACGGCGGGTTCGGCTCGAAGAAGTCGCGAGGACCGCGAACCGAGTAGTACGGATAGGCGATGGCCGCTGTCGGTGGGCCGCTTGCCCCGGCGTCGTAACCGCCCTGTCTTCCGCCGGCCCGCTTGAGCGGTCGCATACGCGGATGGCACGGGTCCATATCGCCCCCATCCGCTCCGCAGTAATCGCCGCCGCCGGCCGCGCCACAACCACCCGGCCCACAGCCGTCGGCACAACCGCCGGGGCCACACTTACCGACCGTGCTACAGCCGGTCGCTAACGACAGAGATGCGATCGCCAACAGGCCGAACAATGCACGTTTCATAGCGGGAGTTTCCTTCAATGCGTAGAATTGGGTCCTACTCTGGTCTATCGGCGGCAAAATTGGCAGAATCCAGAAAATCGATACCCCCACTACAACGCGCATGACCGGACCCGACGAATCGCAGCCGCCAAATCGCCGTCCCGCCTGGGCCGCGGCCGCCACGGTCGTTGCGATAGCGGTGATGGCGGCCATCGCGCTGGCCATATACCTCGGCCTTACCGCGCGCGGTCGAACGTGGCCGGTTTATGTCTTCGCCGTCGCGTCCGCGCCGCTGGCGTTGCTCGCCGCGGCTCAAGGAATCCAAGCCCTCGCGAAGTTAACTCGGCAACGTGGCGACGGCGACGTCTAGCCAACCGTCGTCTAGCCAACCGCCGTCTAGCCAACCGCTTCCTAACTGATCGCCGTCTAACCGACCGACAGCACCGCCGCCGATAGCGTGTTCTTCAGCAACATCGTCACGGTCAGCGGACCCACGCCGCCAGGCACCGGCGTGATGTGTCCGGCGACGTTGCGGACCGCGTCGAAGTCGACATCGCCCACGAGCTTGCCCGAGTCGAGCCGGTTCATCCCCACGTCGACGACGGCCGCCCCGCGCTGGACCATCTCGGCCGTCACGAACTGCGGCTGACCGATCGCCGCAATCAGAATGTCGGCCTGACGCGTAATCGACGGAAGATCGCGCGTGCGACTGTGGCAGATCGTCACCGTCGCGTCGCCCCCTGCGCCGCGCTGTACCAACAGATTCGCCATCGGCTTGCCGACGATCTCGCTGCGGCCAAGAATCACCGCATGCCGCCCGGCCGTTTCGATGCCGTTGCGAATCAACAGTTGTTGCACGCCGTAGGGCGTACAGGGCGCGAATCGCGGCGCGCCTTGCACCAACAGTCCAACGTTCTCTGGATGAAACGCATCGACGTCCTTCAGCGGACTGACCGCTCGCAACACCGCCTGCGAATCGATCTGTTTCGGCACCGGCAGTTGGATCAGAATTCCGTGCACGGCGGCGTCGGCGTTCAATCGCGCGACGAGATCGAGCAATTCCGACGACGAAGCATCGCCGCCAAGGCGAATCAACTGGCTCGCCACGCCGACCCGCTCGCAGGCCCGCTGCTTGTTGCGAACGTAGACCTCGCTGGCCGGATTCTCGCCAACCAGCACCGCCGCCAGACACGGCGTCACGCCAGTCCGCCCGACGAACGCCCGCACCTCGTCGGCGATCTCAATTTGAATCTGCCCGGCAAGCGCCTTTCCATCCAACAACACCGCAGTCACGTTAAAACCTCTTCGGCAAATCGAGCAACTTAATCGACGCAAACGACCATACGAGGCGAATCCCTTCGCCAACCGAAGTGCCTGCTTCCTCTGCGATACCTCTGCGCCCCCTACACTGCTAACGCTTCAAATCTTCAGGTATCGAGAAGATTCTCCAGGCAGCCAAAGGCTACTCCGCGTCCTCTGCGAGACCTCCGCGTCCTTTGCGTTAAAAAAGTACCAGCCCATTTTTGGTTGCGGCCTCCGGCTGCGCTGCGGCCTCCGCACTCAACAAACCAAAGCCCAAACCAAAACGACCACCGGGCATCTTATCAACAACGCAAATCCCAAGTTAGCACCAACGACCGACAACGAACCAATGACTAACCGAACATTCCGAGCCAATCGAGGCCGTGCAAACAGCCACAAGCCATCACGGCGGCCACGGCGTCGTCGGCCATGATGCCCCAACCTCCTGGCAGACGTTCCGCTTGCCGCGCCGGCGGCGGTTTCGCAATATCGAAAATGCGGTGCAGCACGAACCCGGCGAGATAGATCCGCCAGTCGGCACCGGAAAAGTCGCCCACGCCGAGCCGCTCCGGCCCGATGCCAAGAAACACGATCGGCATCGAAGCAATCTCGTCCCAAACGATCGCGCCAGGATCCTTCTTCCGGCCCAGCAACGCCACCGCTTTGCCGCAGATCGGCACGCCAACCAGAAAGCAGCCGAAAATCGCCACCGACGGCCAAAGCAGTCCGCCGCAATGCGCCACGCCAAACGCCAACGGCAATCCCCACACCGCGCCAAAAGTTCCCGGCATCCACGGCGAGAATCCAAATCCAAACCCGGTCGCAACGGACAATATCGCTCGGTCGACGATCGACAATTCGCGGCCAGTCCCCATAGCAATCGACACCCTAAACCAGGGCCCCGCCCCCATCCCTAAAAACCTCAAGCCTCACACCTCAAGCCTCAAGCCTGCTTAATCTCCTGCCCCACGCGCCACCGTAAAAACGCATCCAGAAACCCCTGGATATCGCCGTCCAGCACCGCATTAAAGCTCCCCATGTAGAACCCGGTCCGCGCGTCTTTCACGCGCTGATCGGGATGCAAAAAGTAATTGCGAATCTGCGACCCGAACCCGACCTTCGCCCGTTCCTTATACTTCGTCGCTTGCTCGACTTCGCGCTTTTCTTCCTCGATCCGCGCCATTCGTGCCCGCAACATTCTCATCGCCGTCGCCCGGTTCTTGTGCTGGCTCCGCTCGTTCTGGCATTGCACCACGATCCCCGTCGGCATGTGCGTCAGCCGGATCGCGCTCGAAGTCTTATTAACGTGCTGCCCCCCCGCGCCGCTGGCTCGAAACACGTCCTCGCGCAAGTCCGCGTCGTTGATTTCGATCTCCACTTCGTCGTTGATCTCCGGCGAAACATCGACGGCCGCGAAACTCGTCTGCCGCTTGCCGTCCGCATTGAACGGGCTGATCCTTACCAGCCGATGCAGACCCGTCTCGCCCTTGAGATAGCCGTAAGCCATCGGCCCGCGCACGATGATCGTCGCGCTGCTGATGCCG
This sequence comes from Planctomycetota bacterium, assembly GCA_029259895.1. Classification (GTDB taxonomy): domain Bacteria; phylum Planctomycetota; class Planctomycetia; order Pirellulales; family PLA5; genus PLA5. Next base: position 10,328 of record JAJDEG010000751.1, on the reverse strand, counting down.
GCCTCGTCGTTGTCTTGGCGATCGACTTCCTCGATGGCGTAGTCGTTCTGCGACGCCCACTGCCGATACATCCGCAGCAGCATCTCCGCCCAATCGTTGGCGTCCACGCCGCCATCGCGAGCGTTGATCGTCAGAATCGCCCCCGCCCCGTCGTGCGGACCGCTCAACAGCGCCTTCAATTCCAAGTCGTCGAGCCGTCCCTCGAGCCGCTCCACCTCAGACGTCAGCTCGCCGGCGAAGCCTTCATCCTCCTCGGCCATTTCGACCAGCGCCGTCAGATCGCCGCCGGCCTTCACCGCTTCTTCCGCCGGTCGCACCACCGCAGCCAGCGCCTTCATCTTGGCCAGCGTCTCTTGGGCGGTCTCCTGATTGTCCCAAAAGTCCGCCGCGGCCATCCGCTCTTCGAGCGCGGTCAATTGCGAAAGTTTACGATCATAGTCAAAGAGAGTCTCGTAGCTGTGCCAGCCGACCCTGGATTCCTTCGACGCGGTCCAACATCTCTCGTTCCATAGCGAATAACTCCCACAAGAATTGACCATTGCACAACGTCGCGACACCGCCGGCGCAACGCAAACCTACCGCGAGCTTACCGACTGCGACCGCGGACTAGGCAGTCCAGGAAACCTACGCAGCCAAATCGCGCCGATCGACCGTCGATTTATTGAACAAATCGCCGGGGGGCCCCAGGGGTTGCGTTCAATATTTCCCTCCTTCGTCGCCCGGCCGGCAAGTCAATAAAAAAACTCAGCCGGCTGTGCAAACGCAAGAGGAATCAAAAAGTTATCGAGCGGCGGTCAAAACCGAGCAACGGTCCTGGTCCGCCCAGCCTACCTCGAACGCTTTTGAACGGACCTTACGAGGCGGTTGCGGCAAGCTCTTCCGACCGCGACACAGTTAACATCGCAAATAAGCGGCCCTCTTGCAACGACCAATTTTCCAAAGTCGAATGCGAAAATCCGGCATCCGTCGCACAGCCGCTCGGCAAACCGACGTTCTCGTCCGCCTCGCATTCACATCCGTCAATACGTCGCAAACGCCAACGCCAACAATCGTCACTCTTGAAAGGCTCTCCAACGCACGCCCACGCCCCCTCTGCCTTAACCCTGCGTCCTCCGCGTCCTCTGCGTTAAATGAACCGACGCAAATCCTCGCGCCAAATTCTTGACTCGCCACACAACGACCCGCGTCACCCAGCGACCTCGCTCCGTTTCGCCTGAGAAACTCCCAGCGCACAAATGACCGCCACCAACCCTCCATCCGCCGCCGCGACACCCGCGAAGCCCAAACGCCGCATCCTCCGCCGCGCGTGCAAGGCCCTCGCCCTCGCGTTCGTGCTGCTCGCCCTCGCCTACGGCGGCCTTTGCTGGTGGTACTACTCCCAAGCCCCAAGGCTCGCGCGCAACTACGCCGCCGAACTCAACGCCCCCATCCTAAAAATCCCGCCCGAAAAGCGCGCCTGGACCCACTACCGCCGCGCCCTCGAAGTCCTCGAACCCCTCCAAGAAAACGAGTTCGCCGAAAAGCCCACCGACAAAGACTGGCCCGCCACGGCGGCATACTTGAAGCGAAACGCAGAGGCCCTGGCAATGATCCGCGAGACGGCGAAGATTCGGCCGCTCGGGATGCTCGTCCACGATGGCGTCGACCCCGCCGATATCGCCTGGAAGGTACGCCGTGGCGAATTGACTGAAGAAGCAGCAGCGAATTCGACGCCGCCTTCCGAGAATCCGCCACTCGTAGCCGCCGTTTGGAAGAATACGGTGATGTACTTTGAATTGCCTAGGCTCGTGACGATCGACTCGCGCCTCGCGGCGGAAGAAAATGACGGTGAGCGATTCGTCGCGAACCTCATGGCCATCTTCGATATCGGCGAGCAGGGCTACGAACGGCCCTTTCTTGTCGACCAGCTGATTGCCTCGACTATTCGCGATCAGGCGGTCGCCTTGCTCGGCGATTACCTCGCGCAATCTCCGCAGCTCTTCAGCGAAGCGCACCTCGTCGCGATAGCTCGGCGACTCGACGCAGACGGCAACAATCCGCAGCTTCGGATAAGACTCGACGGTGAAAAAACCTTTGTCGACGATATGATCCAGCGGTATTACACCGACGGCGGCGACGGTGATGGTTGGTTTACGATCGACGGTGATTTTGGCGACGAGGAGACACCGGCGGACGAAGAAGAATTCGATGATCGTATCGAGGCATGGTGGGACCGGTTTCGCATACCGTTGTGGGCGGTGTTCGTCATGCCGCCACGCCGCGAATTGCAAACGGCCGTCGACGAGTATTTCGACATTGCCGAGCGCCTCGTCCGTGGCAAGCCGTGGAGTCCGCCAGCAGGAACCGAGCGCTTCGTCGACGAAATGCCGATGCACGTATTGGACGCCAAATGGGAAGGAAAGACGGTCAGCATGTCTGGAATTGCTCACATGGCAATGCACCTCAACGCGACGTCGGACCAGGAACACGGAGCCGTCGCGATCACCGCGGCATTGGTCCGGTTCCAACGCCGACATGGCCGCTGGCCCGCGTCGGTTGCTGATGTCGTTCCAGAATTCCTCAGCGAAATTCCGCTCGACCAATTCACCGGGCAACCGCTTCTCTACAAACTCATCGACGGCAAGCCAGTCGTGTATTCCGTCGGTGCCGACTCGGACGACGATGGCGGGCAACAGCCCACGACGGGTAATCTCGGATCGGTGAAACGTTTCGACGACGAGTCGCCCTCCGACGGCGATTGGATCCTCTGGCCCCCCATCGAATCCACCGACGACCTCGCGGACGAAGAAGCCAACGATCTCGAAGGCGACGCCCAGGACGGCAACACCGAGGACGACACCGAGGACGGCAACACCGAGGTCAACACCGAATAACCGCCCAAATCGCAGCGCCGTCCCAGCTTCGCCAGCATTTTTCGCACAAAACGCCGCCATCCGCTCGAAATGCCGCTCAATTCCCCAAAACCCAGCCATTGCCCAATCGCCCGCGTTCCGCCCTACCCACCGCCCGTGAAAGTGGTATACTGCCGATAGTCGGTTTGTCGACGCGAATGGCTGCGGCGTATTTCTTTTCTTCGTACGTGGCTTCTCTCTCGCCTTGCCTTCTTGGCGGACCACCATTTTTGGTCCCTCCGATGCGGCCCGGATCCGTGTTTGGCCGCGCGCCTTGTTTTTGGGAGTTGAAGCCGTGGGAATGAGACTGTATGTCGGCAACTTGCCGTACTCGATCACCGATGGAACGCTGGAAGACATGTTCGCCACTTTTGGCGAAGTCCGCAGCGCGCAAGTTGTCCAGGATCGCGACACCGGACGTAGCAAAGGATTTGGCTTCGTCGAGATGGGCGACGACAACGCGGCCCGCGCCGCGATCGAAGGCCTGAATGATCAAGAGAACGACGGCCGTCGTTTGACCGTCAACGAAGCCCGCCCGCGCGAAGAGCGCAGCTTCTCCGGCCGCGGTGGTCGTGGCGGCGGCGGTGGTGGCGGCGGTGGTGGCGGCGGCGGTGGCGGCGGACGTTCGCGCTATTAATCGTTCGCGATAATTTCGCTCGCCGCTGTGTAAATCGCAGCCGTGTAAATCGCAAATCGCGCGGTGCAAATCGCGCGGTGCAAATCGCAACGGGCCGAGGGAGCCATCGCGGCTCCTTCGGTTTCGTTTCTTCATCTTCCTAGTAGACGCACCAGGTTCCGCGTCGATCGGCGGCGTATGCGTCGCGAAAGGAGTTGTGCATGGCTCGAAACAACCGCTTCCAACCTCGCGGCGGCAAACGCAAAGGCCGTGGAGGCGTTGCTCCGCCGCGCCCGCCCGCCGCAACCGCCGCCGACCGACCGCCGCCGACCGTCTACGGCGACCCGTTCGTCGTCATGGAAGACGAAAGCAAAGGCACCTTCGTCTACAAGTCCGGCGCGTGGATCGCCCATTCGATGTCCATCGCCGAATGCCGCGAAAGCTGCCAGGTCACCGAACTACCGCAAAAGGTCAAGCGGATGACCCGCTACGAGATCCGCTGCCCGGTCGAAATGGAAATCTAGCACAGCGTCATCTGCAACGATTCGCGCGGCCACGGCTCATCTCACCCAGCAGTGCATTGCGGTTGGCGCGAACCGGTCGCAAATTCTTTGCTGCGACGACCAACGCGTCGTGCGTCGACCGAGTCGTCCGTCGACCGCAAGTCGAACGTAACGCAAGCGCAGTCGTCGCAATCCAAACGACCGTCAATCCCACGGTCGAACCGTATCTTCGCCGCAACATCTCTGTTATACTGAGGTTCGACGTCCGTTGATTTGACTTGGCGTTTCGCGGAGTATCCCGTTGCCGCCAAGCTTCTTCCTCGAGTGCGCGAACGGCCGGAACGGCTTCTCGTGGTCCGCGCTTTTTGGGTCGAACCGATTCGTTTTGGACGACCAGTCCAGCGTGCAGGCCCCTCAGCCGACGCCGTAGCTTCCTATCGTCGAGAGCTCAGCTCTTGGGAAAGTCAAGGTGTTCGCCATGTGCGCCAAGCAATCCACTTCCACCGTGCGCGCCACGGGCCGAAAGCTCTGCCCCATCTGCGGCAAGGCCAGCTACTCGCTCGCCGGAGTGCACCCGCAGTGCTCGCAGCGCCAAGCCGACATCAAAACCAGCGAACGCCTCAAGGAAGTCGCCAAGAAAGCGGCCCTCAACAGCCCTCGCCCCGCCGCCACGCCGACGGTTCGCAGTTGGCACAAGCGTTGCCCCGAGTGCCACAAGGACGTACACGTTCGCCTCGCACGCTGCCCATGCGGTTTCGCATTCGCCCAATAGCGTTCGCCTAAAAGCATTTCCATAAACGCAGCGCGATCACCCTAGCTCGCCGTTAAGTGCGCATCTCGCCCACCTTACGGCGCTCCGCGTCGCCAACGCTCGCCGACACCACTCGCCGGCACCATTCGGCGATGTCGTTCGGCGATTTCTTCCCCACCCGCAACCGCACTTGCACGCCAGGGGCCGATTGTGGACACTCCGCGACCCTATCGTCGGTCGCCCGAGGCGCTGAACCTCCACGCGCTCAGCGTCGTCGGCTCCGCCAGCGCCGCAGGCCTTTGCACGCCCAGTCATGCCAATTCCCGGCCACATCGCCAGTCGTCCCCGCCAAGTCGCGACGCCGCGTCGTCGACGGCCGCTGGCGTTCGTCGCTGCCGTGCTAGTGCCGCTCGTTCTCGCGGCGGTCGGCTGTCAATTCTGGTCGGCCAAACCGCAGCCCTGCCCGCCCGGCATCGCCGCCACCGGACCGAGCAACGCCATCTACGTCCCGGCGATGGACCGCGAAGCGCTATGGACGAACCTCGTCGATACCGTCGACGACTACTTTCGCATCGACCGCGAGCAGCGCGTCCATCAGATCGGCGAAGTCCTCACCGAAGGCGCGATCGAGACACAGCCACTCATCGGCGCAACCTATTTCGAGCCGCACCGCCGCGACGCCGCCAACTCCTACGAACGGACGCTCGGCACGCTGCAAACCATCCGCCGCCGCGCCACGGTTCGCGTCACACCGCACGACGCCGGCTCGCTTGTGGAAATCTCCGTGCATAAGGAACAGGAGGACCTCGCCCGCCCCATGCGCAGCACCGCCGGCGCGGCCACGCTCCGTAACGACGGCTCGCTCCAGCGACGCTTGGACAACCAGCCCTCTGGCCTCGCTCGGCTCACGTGGTATCCGATCGGCCGCGATATCGCGCTCGAGCAAACCATGCTCGACGACCTCCAAGATCGCCTCGGCCTCCCGCCGGGCCGCGCGGTCCTCGCCGCACCCACATCGCTCGACGCCGCATCGCAATACTACGAACCCCGCGAATTCGTCACGCCGCTACCCAGCCTGGAAGAAGTTCCACCCGCGCCCAGCGCGACGCTTGATGGCACTTCGTTTGAAGGTGATTGGCAAGCGCGGCCCGAATAGCCCGCATTCGCCGCATCACTTCGCCCGGTGCAGGCTCTCATCCACGACGTGCTTCCCGCCGATCGGGCTGAGCGGCTCGGCAACGTTCCGCCCCTCGCCGAAGTACGCCGCACCCGACGGCGCGGCCCAAGCCACGCCATTGGCGATCACCCGTCGCACGTTCGCGTCGTAATAGATCCCAAACGTCTCGTGCCCCGGCCGAAAGTAAAATATCTTTCCTTTCCCGCGCCGGAACGTGCAGCCGCTGCGAAACACTTCGCCCCCTTCAAACCAACTGATAAACACAATCTCGTCCGGCGGCGGAATATCGAAAAACTCGCCGTACATCTCCGTCTGAGCCAGCTCGAAATACTCGTCCGTCAATCCGGCGGCGATCGGGTGTGAAGGATTCACCACCCACAGCCGCTCGCGCTCGCCCGCCTCGCGCCACCGCAACATGCAGCTCGTCCCCATCAACCGGCGAAAGATCTTCGAGTTGTGCGCCGAGTGCAGCACGATCAACCCCATGCCGGCCCACACGCGCCGTTGCACGCGCTCGACCACCGCATCGTCGACCCGTTCGTGCGCCGCGTGTCCCCACCACGTCAGCACGTCCGTCGCCGCCAATAATTCCTCGCTCAGCCCATGCTCCGGCTCGTCGAGCGTCGCCGTCCGCACGTCCACGCCGCTGCCGCCATGCTGCCGAATCGCGTCGGCCACCACGGCATGAATCCCCGCCGGATATAGCCGCCCGACGGCCTCGCTGCTCCGCTCGTGGACGAACTCGTTCCAAACCGTAACCCGAATCGGCGACGTCATCGCGTTTTCCTCGCTATTTCGCGTAAATCGGACCGCGCGGCTCGAAAGCCGCTTCGCGCCCCTAGGGCGTCCCATAAGCCGGTAGTATGATAAATGGTTCGCCCCAGCCGCAACCGGCACCGAATCCGGTAGGGCGCTCTGCCAGAACCTCGATCGTCGCCCGCCGCTCCGATTTGCCCGAAAGCCAACGCCGTGAAAACCACGCCCAAAAAACGCAAAGTCCTCCGCCACGGCGCAACGAGCTTCACCGGCAACCGCCGTCGACGCCGCGACCACTCGCCAGGCAGCGAGGCCGGCAAGCGCAATGGCGAATCCGCGGCTCCTGCAAACGCAGCCAAAGCGACGAGCGCTAAGCCTGTCCGTAAGCCCGCCGACGATACGTCCGACGATCGGAGAGACGAACAACGCCTGCAAAAAATCCTCGCCGCCGCCGGCGTCGGCAGCCGACGCGAGTGCGAAGAATTGATCCTCGCCGGCCGCATCGAAGTCGACGGCGAACCGATGACCAAGCTCGGCGTCCGCGTCGACTCGCGCCAGCAGAAAATCACCGTCGACGGCGAGCAAATCCGCTTCGAACGCCGCACCTACTTCGCCGTCAACAAACCGACCGGCGTGCTGTCGACCAATCGCGACCCCTCCGGCCGCATCCGCGTCGTTGATCTCGTCGGCGGCGATCGTCGCCTGTTCACCGTCGGCCGCCTCGACCAGCACAGCGACGGCCTGATCATCGTCACCGACGACGGCGAACTGACGCAGCGGCTCACGCATCCCAAATACGGCGTTCCCAAGACGTACCTCGTCCAAGTCGCCGGCGCGGCGAACCATGAAGTGATCGCCAAGCTTCTCGCTGGCGTCCATCTCGAAGAAGGCATTGCCAAGGCGGCCCGCGCGTTCATCCGCAAACGACAAAAAAATTGCACCATTCTCGAAATGGTCCTCACCGAAGGTCGCAACCGCGAAATCCGCCGCATGCTGGCCCAACTCGGCCACAAAGTGCAACGGCTCACGCGCGTCGCCGTCGGCCCCATACGGCTCTCCAATCTCAAGCCCGGCCATTTCCGCCCGCTCGATACGCAAGAAGTTCGCGAACTGAAGGATCTCGCTTTCCGCCCAACCGGCTCGCTTGTCGATTCAAGTCCGCCCGACAAACGCCCGCGTCGCAACAAGTTCAAACCACGACGCGAAGCCACGGGCGGTTCCTCGAAGCCGTCGACCTCTCGGCGAAAGCAGCAAAGCGAAGCACCAACAGGCAAACCAACCAAGTCGCGACGACCCGCGACGGGCAAACCCGCCGCAGGACGCCCATCGACAGGTCGGCCAACGACAGGACGGCCATCAGCAGGACGACCGGCGGCAGGACGTCCATCCACGGATCGTCCAACGACAGGTCGTCCGTCAGCAGGACGTCCATCGACGGGTCGCCCAAAGTGGTCGGCCGAACCAACCGCCGGCCCCCCGCAGCGAGCGCCCGGCAAGCCGCACGCGCTCCCCTTCCTCCAGCAACGTCTGGTGGTCGACGACGACGAGGGGCCAACGACGCAACAACCATCGCGCCCCGCCAAGCCCGGCCGCCGCAAACCGCTAAGACGAAACCAGCAGAAGCGAAAATAGCCACGAGCAAGTATCGAGATTCCAGCAGGCGTTGAGTTTGAAGACTCAAGGATGCAGACCCCACATCGATCGGAAACTGGGACTCGGGCATTGAGCATTTCCACAACGCCTCACGCTCTCTCCGCCGCGCATTACGCCGACAATGCCGTCTGGGCCGCGGCCGAAATCACGGAACATGTGCCGCTCACCCGCGAGACGTATCGCCTCCGCTTTCGCGCCCCGGAGATTGCCCGCCGCATCGCGCCGGGCCAGTTCGTCATGCTGCGGCTCGCCGGTTTCGACGACCCGTTGCTCGGCCGAGCGCTCGCCCTTTTCGACGTTGCCACGAACGCAGCGAGCGACACAACCGGCACCGTGGCGGCGAACAACGTCACCGCGCCGACCGACGTCGACGTCGTCTACATGGTCGTCGGCAAGCTGACCCGCCGCCTGACCGCCTTTAAGCCGGGCCAACAACTCGAAGTCTGGGGCCCACTCGGCAACGGCTTCCCGACTCCCGCCACGAATCATCTCGTCCTAGCCGCCGGCGGCGTAGGCATCACCCCGTTCCTCGCCGTCGCCAAACAGTTCCTAGGCCGCCAGTATTACGGACCGAATCCAGCCCCCAGCCCCCAGCCTCCAGCGCCTGTACAAGCCCCCGCTCCTCGCGTCACCCTCTGCTACGGCGTCCGCTCGGCCAACTATTTCGCCGCCGTGGAACAATTCGAGCAACTCGGCGTCGACGTCCGCCTCAGCACCGACGACGGCTCCCACGGCCACCACGGCCGAGTAACCGACGTCCTCGCCGACGTCCTTGCCAAGGATCTCGCCAATCGCCAGTCCGCACAAATCCCAGCTTCCTCAGCCCCCAGCCCCCAGCCCCCAGCCCCCAGACCCCAACCTCCGGCCCCCGCCCCGCAAGTCTTCTGCTGCGGCCCCGAACCCATGATGGAAGCCGTCGCCAAGGTCTGCCGCACCGCCGCCGTCCGCTGCCACGTCTCGCTCGAAACGCCCATGGCCTGCGGCGTCGGCATCTGCTTCACCTGCGTCGCCAAAGTCCGTCAGCCCGACGGCGAGTGGGACTACAAACGCACGTGCGTCGAAGGCCCCATCTTCGATGCCCAGCGAATCGTGTGGGACTGACGCGGCCGCGCGAAGCTAACTCACCGCGCGAAGCTAACGCTTCTTCGCGTCGCCGCAAAACCGCTCCAGCCACCCGTCGCAACGCGGTCCCAGCCACCGCAGCATCCGCGACACGTACATCGCGGCCACCGCCCCGGTGAAAACGTCGAGCGTCCAATGGGCTCGCAGAACGATCACCGCGACGATCTCGAACATCGCCACGGCCGCCGCGACGACGGCCAGGCCGCGGTGGTTGAGTCGTCCCAATTCCACCGCTCCGAACACGGCCATCGCCGTGTGCCCCGAAAAGAAGAAGTCGTTCGCCACGCTGTACGTCACCAACAGCGACGGAAAACCTGGATCGCGCCAGATCATATCCGGCGGAGCCGGCAGAGCGCACAGCACCTGACAAGCCTGCCGCAACGCGAACAGCAGCAGCAGTCCCACGAACGGCCGCATCGACGGGCCGAATATCGCCCAGCCCAATAGAAAGATGCCCAAGGCGTCGATGATCGCCGAACTGACGATCAGCAAGCCGTTCGCCGCGGCGTCGTGCTCGGCCAAATAAGCATTCCAGGGAGTGGTCGCCACCAGCAGCGCATCGCCGGCCAGCAACACGCGGCTGGCCTCGGTCAAGTCGTACTCGGAAACGCCCAGCGGAAACGCGCGTGCGCCAATCATCGCCTGCGTTGAGAACCACAGCCCCAGGCCGACCGCCACGACAATCGCGCGCACAAGCATCTTCTTTGCCGAAGGGCGGGTAAGCGCGTCGCTAGTCGACATGGAATTCGCCTCAAGCTTTTCGTCGCATTGCTTTCGTCGGGCAATGGCAGCCAGACGCGCGCCAAGACTATCGCATTGTCGTCGCGCGAAAAAGACCGGCCCGACGGAAAAACGCGCT
>JAJDEG010000076.1 GCA_029259895.1 Planctomycetota bacterium | reverse complement strand
CCAAAAACAATTTCTGCATTCTCCCGCCTGCGGGTAGTATTCAGTCGTGGTAGCCGTTTCCTACCGCCTTTACATGCAAAGGCCCACGCACTCGCTCGAAGAGCGAAGGAGGAGTAGAGATGAACGCACGATGGAACTGGAATCTGGGTTTGCTGGCCGTTGCGGCCGTTGTTGCCGTATCGATCGGTGCGGCGATTCAGGCCGAGGATAGCCCCACGGCCAAGGCCGACGCCAGCAAGAAAGGCCGCCTGGTCGTTCACGAATGGGGGACGTTTACCTCGCTGCAAGGCGACGACGGTCGCGAGCTTGCCGGCGTCAATATCGATGACGAACCGGTCCCCAAGTTCGTTCACAACCTCAATCCGTACCTGCTCAATCAACCGCTGCTGACGGACAGGCACTGGATGTACCGCCAAAAGGGCGCACCGCGGAACCATCCGCAGATCACGATGCGGCTCGAAACGCCGGTCATCTACTTCTATCCGCCCGAGGGCCAGACGACGCCGCTCGACGTGAACGTCGACGTCCGCTTTCGCGGCGGCTGGCTCACCGAGTTCTATCCTAAGGCCAAGGCCGACGCGCCGGGGCTGGGCAAGAACACTTTCGACTTCGGCAAGTTGACGCCGCAATCCGTCGGCTCGCTCACCTGGAACGATCTGAAGGTCGGCACGAATCCGAATGCGGACGCCCCCGCGATTCCGCAAACCGACGAGCACGTCTGGCTCGCGCCGCGAAAGGTGGACGCCGCCAGCGTCACGACGCCCGAGGGCGAGAGCGAGCGATACCTGTTCTATCGCGGCGTCGGCAATTTGCGCGCTCCGCTGCGCGTGGTCCGCGGCAAGGATCGCAACGACCTCAAGCTCTATAGCAATTTCGACGCCGCGATTGCGGCGGACGAGCAGCTTAAGATTGGCAAGCTATGGCTCGCCGACATCCGCGAGAGCGGCACGCGCTTTCGCGCCTACGGGTCCGTCGACGTTACCGCCGATCCCTTCACGGAAGTCGGTCAACTCGACGGCGATCTATCCAACGCCGAGCACGGCCTCGACAACCTCAAGCGGCAGATGCACGCGGCCCTCGTCGCCGCTGGCCTGTTCGAGAAAGAGGCCACCGCGATGCTGTCGACCTGGGATCGCGCGTATTTCCAAAGCCCCGGTCTGCGGCTGTTCTTTGTCGTGCCGCGCGAGTGGACGGACCACGTGCTTCCTCTCTCGCTTTCCGAACCGGCCGACGTCGAGCGCGTGATGATGGCCCGCATCGAGTTGATCACCGACGACCAAAAAGCGTTGCTCGCCGAGATGGCGAAAACTGCCCCGTCCAACGGCAAATGGCTCGAAGGCATCAAGCCCGGCGACGCGGCAAAACGGTTCTACGCGGGCCGAGCCAACTTTGGCGACCTCGGCGTGGCGATTCCGGCCGACTATCAGACCTACCTCGACCTGGGCCGCTTCCGCAACGCACTCGTCGTCGCCGAAGAACGCCGTCGGCCGAACGAAAACCTCACGAAGTTCATCAACACATACGGGCTGCAACCGTTCCGCGCATCGAGCCGGCCAGCCACGAATGTGGCCGCGCAGGAATAGCCGCCCGGCAAATCGACAACCGACTTCAATCGAGGCAGGGTGATCGCGATCGCGGTTGCCCTGCCTCGTTTCGTTTGCGAACGAAGCACGATCGCCGCAGTGGTCGACTTCCCTTCGCGCGTCGTCAATTATCGACGCGGTCCACGCCGACGCGCGCCGATGCCGGACTACCCAAAAGAACTTCCCCTTCACGAGGGAATGTACTACGATGGGACGAAGCGTCGCCTTGGTGGCCATTCTCATGCGTTTGAATCGCCGGCGACGCAAGGCGATTCAAGACGCTCCTATCGATTAACGGAGACTCGATCCATGCTGCTCGATTCCACGACGTTGTTGGCGCAGGTCGAAGGTGATGCCGGTGGTGCCGGTGCCGCCGGTGGCATCATTTTGTTCGTTTACCTTGTCATTGCTGTGCTGGCGATCGCCGGAATCTGGAAGACTTTTGCCAAAGCCGGCAAGCCCGGTTGGGCAGCGATCATTCCCATCTACAACGTCATCGTGCTTCTCGAAATCGCCGGTCGCCCGCTTTGGTGGATCATCCTATTCTTCATTCCGTTTGTAAACATAATCGTCCCGTTCATCGTCATGATCGACATTGCGGCGAAATTTGGCAAAGGTGCTGGCTTTGGCATTGGTTTGGCGCTACTAGGATTCATCTTCTTCCCAATCCTCGGCTTCGGCGACGCGCGATACCAGGGCACGTAGGTCCGCGAAGATTCGTCAATCGCCTCACGTAGGTTGGGTCGAACGAAGCGAGGCCCACCATGAGTCGTGAACCGCGGGATCAACAGCGACGCAGAAGAAAATAGCGGTGGGCCTCACTTCGTTCGACCCACCCTACCTTGCTATTCCCTTTCGACGTCGATCACCGCGCGCCGATAACCGACCAGCGGCGGTTGGCCGTCGTCCGTTACCGTGAGTATGAAATGGATCGATTTGCCGTCCGCATCGCCGGGAATCGTCGCACTGGCCGAATCGCCGTCGCGGCCGGAAATATCCACTGCTTTGCCATACGTTCCCGCTTCCGCGTAGCTAATCCACTCGTAGGCGAGCCGGTTTCCGTCCGGATCGTTCGTGCCCGCCGCGGATAGATTGACCGTCTCGCCCGGCTTGGCGGAGATTCGCAGAATCGCCTTGCCGTCGCGTTCGTTTAAGACAACGTTCGGCGGATGGTTCGCCCCGGCGCGCGGCCGCACGCACCAGTCCATCCGCGCGCGAAAGTCGTTCTGCAAATGCGCGGCCCAGCGGCGCAGCGTGTTCTCGCGATGCGCCTGGCCGCCGAGCGCGTCCTTGGCGGTCGCCCAATAATACGGCTTGCCTGGCTGATCCTCGCGCAGCGCGTACCTTCCCGCCCAACTGCCCCAGGTCGGTTCATTCGGATCGTTCATGCCGGTCGGCACGAGGTACAGGAACGTCATCGTGTCCCCTTCCTTTTGGCGATGCGTGGTATTCGTCGGATACATCGCGCCGAGCGGGCCGTGATCGCGTCGGACGTCGCGTTCGATGTCGAATCCGCCGGCCGTCGCGGTGATCGCCGAGAACCGGTGATACCACCGCTGCCGGTCAATCTCCGGCTGAAAGGTATGCACCCACAGCTTCCACGCCGGCTCGATCTTCGTCGTATGCCCGTCGAACTTGTCGTACGACGACAGCCGCAACTTATTCTTGAACGCGGCGTAGCCTTTCGGCCCGCGTTCGGCCAGCACGCGGTCGAGTGCGCGTTTGAGGCTGCTGCTGGCCGCGCCGTTGTCGGTGCCCCAGTTCAAAAACCAGACTGGCCGCGGATCGTCGCGATCGACGGCCGCGATAATCAGCCGCACGCCATCGTCGCTCTCCTCGTAGCCCGATACGGTTCGTTCGAGCAGGATTTTGGCGGTCGGAAACCGTGGGTCGTGCTCTACCAGCCGCGCGTGGCACTGGCCGTAAGCCTCGACCATCGCCCGCACGACGCCCAACCCGTCGCGAACGCGGTTACGATTCTCGCCGTCGCGGGCCTTGGGCCGATTGGCGATGATCCCCTCGACGTCCCACTCGCTGGCATACACGAGAAAGCGAACCATCGACTGCTCGTCGTCTGGATCGCCGCCGGCGTCGGTCTCGACGATCAACCGCGGCCGCGTCGCGTCGACCTCGGCGTCGTTGGGCCGCCCTTGAGCCAGGGCACACGGCATCCAAGTCGCTGCAACGATCGGCATCGCCAAGGCGATCGCGCCCACGGCGTTACGACGACGATTCATATCGCACTGCATATCGCACCGTTTGACGAAAGCAAAACCGCAAAGGCGAAAAGACCCAAAGGTCAAGAATTGCCAAATCATATCGTCCGATCCTTCTCTCTGCGTCTCTGCGACTTTGCGGTTCATCTGCACGTTAACGGCCTCGAACCGACCGCAACGGCGCGGTGGCAAGCCGGCACGGCCCGTGCTATCATTCGCCGCATGTTACTCACGGCAGTGATTCCCGTATACAACGAGGCTGACAGCCTCGCCACGCTGCACGGCGAACTGCGCAGCGTCGCAGCCGAGCACGGATACGACCTCGAAATCGTCTTCGTCGACGACGGATCGACCGACCGCTCGTGGCAACTCATCGGCGAATTGGCCGCCGGCGACCCGAAAGTTTCCGGCCTGCGGTTCCGCCGCAACTTCGGCAAGGCCGCCGCGCTGGACGCCGGTTTCGCCGCCGCACAGGGCGATATCATCCTCACGCTCGACGCCGACTTGCAGGACGATCCGCAAGAGATTCCGCGGATGCTCGCCGAGCTCGAGCGCGGC
>JAJDEG010000750.1 GCA_029259895.1 Planctomycetota bacterium | reverse complement strand
AGCGTCGAGAGATTCCGCGGCCATTGGAACTGGCCGCCCCACGGGCGACGCCACGGCGGTGCGCCCTTTTCGAGTTGTTCGACAATCAGCGCAGTGATACGTTGGTACGTGTTCACGTACATGGCCAACCTCCATAACAGGTTCGGTCATTAGGCCACGTTCGATGCTAGTAACATCGGGCGTGGCCGCTTTTGTTTGCGGACGATCCGCAAACGTCTAATCGGCATCATAGTCACTGTTGCATAACACGTCAAGCGACTTGCCGAAAAGTTTTTAGAAGTCGTGCGATCTTCGCCACGTTCTCGCGTCTATATGCGATCGTGCATAAGCGCTGTTGCGACGTTGTTTGCACGTTGTTTCGCTGCTCTTCGACGGTCGTTTGCGAATGTCCTAAAGCCCCCGCCACGTCGTCCCCCTTCCATGACGACCTAGGTCACGACGGCGAGCGATCGGAACACGGACGACGGCGAGCGATGCGGTGCGGACGATGCCGGGGAGAGGGTAGGCCACCGGGGGTCTGGCCCCCCCAAGCCGCGCCCGTTTTACTACATGTACCTCCCCGCTTGGGCGCACAACGATTTTCGCGGCTGTGAACGCACGCTATTCGAAGCGTCGTGTGCGCGGCCGTCTTGAAGGTGCGGGAACGGTAGTAGAAAATGCCGAGACAAACCCGCCCCCGCCCACGCTTTGCTTGGCGGCTACGTGGACGAGGGCAGAAAAAAGGACGAAGGCGATGGACGATGAAGAAATCTGGAAGTTTTCGTTCCCGTTCTACGTGTTCGGCATGACAAGCGATTTTAGCGGGGCTGCGCCATCTTTCGCAGAGTTCATCAACGCTCACAATCAATGGCTCACACCCGAGATAAATGGCGAAAAGCACCTAGCATTA
Source organism: Planctomycetota bacterium (assembly GCA_029259895.1). Taxonomy (GTDB): domain Bacteria; phylum Planctomycetota; class Planctomycetia; order Pirellulales; family PLA5; genus PLA5. The sequence goes on along the minus strand of JAJDEG010000750.1, from coordinate 12,706 downwards.
TTTACGTCGACGCAGTCGTATAGGCGATTTGCATCGACTCACGCAGAAACAGAATTTCGCCTCGTGCCACTATCGCTTGAGCAGCCGGAAGTTGTAAGGCTTCTTCACGGCCTTGCTGGTCGCGTTGAATGGGTTTGCATTGACTCGACTGGCCAGGCCGGATCGGCCGTAATGCGAATGCCCCTAGCAGAACTGCTTGCGATTTGCGAAGAGGCAGAGCCGGGTCAGGCATGGAGCCTGACTTTGGAACAGCGCCTTCGGTGGCGGCCGCAATAGCTTTTGTATCCATGCCTACATTTTAGCAACACACAACAAAATGCAAATTGTTATGCAGCCAGTGAGTCAAGGCTGGGGCGAGCCAGTGTCGGCGGGCTTGTCGAGGTCCGGCTTGGCATTCGGGACTCCCCATTCCAGTTCGCCTACCGGCACGGTGATGTGCGTGTGTACGTGGCCGTCGGCCGGCCCCGACGACAACCTTCCATTCGCGAATGGGCTTCTCGCCGTTGTAGGCCAGGACGGTGGCTTAATTGCCTTAGTCGAACCAGACGCGGAAGTCGGTGCGGTCCCGGATCAGGCTGGACAGGATCACGCCGATGGCGAGCGACAGTCGGACGTCGAGCATCGCGTTGTTGTGTGTCGAATGCAGCATTTTGTCCTTCTGCCGCTTAGGACGCATTTTTCTATTGTGTACGCTTGAACATATTGCGCTTGTTTTTTTCATTCTCGGCGCAGAGGGAAGACAATAGAGAAATAGCGTCCTATCCGTCCTATTCGTCCCTTAAAACTCGGAATCGCTACGTGTTTTTTCTTGGCGACGAGCGTTGATGCGCTGAGTCAGGTCGGTCGCCATCGCGGTTCTGGCGTCACCGCCGACCCAAATAAACCCGCGACCATGCGCTCTGCCATCGCTGCGGACGATGCGTTTCAGCTTGCCCTCGTTTGCCATTTGGTTGAGTATTCGCGAAACGGCGACGGTTGCCTTTTTCTCTCCGGTGGCCCAGTTGAACCACCGGGTCAGGACGTCCGCCGGCAGGAACACAGTGTCGCAGTCCGACCGATAATCCAGCTGGCCCAACTGTCCGGCAATGAAGTCTTCGATGATCCGGGCCTCCTCGTCCTCGACGTCGAACTCGCCCTGCCGCTCGGCGATGACCTTTTGGGCCTCGGCGGGATCGTCGACGCGGCTCAGCACATCCCGCTCCCACGACGCCCAGCGGCTGAACCTTGCAAGCCGGAACGGCTCGCGACGCAGTCGGCTGATGATGTCGGCAATAATCTGCGGCCGATGATCGTGGATCAGCCGAACGGTATCTTCTTCCCAAGAGGCTGACCGCTGCGGCCGCTTCAGCTTGATCGGCACACTCCGCTGGGCCATGTCGCAACACATCGACGCGCCATTCATGGTCAAGCACCAAAGGACGACATTCGGCCGTGTGGCTTCGCCGACGTAGAGCCGGCGGCCGCTGATGGACGGCGCGGTCACCAGCCCCTCGAACTCGGCCCAGCTAAGCCGCAGCGATTTGATGTTGTCGATCAGCGCCACGCGCTTCGTGAGCGCGTCGGGCGAAAGCAATCGAGTTTTCATCCCCGCGAAGTCGTCGTTCGTCGAGAAGTCGATCGTACCGCCAGCCACCATGCCGATCATCTCGACGAGCTTGCTCTTGCCGATGCCGCGGCCGTCGTCGCTGGTGACCACGATGCATGGCCGTGAACCACCTCGTCCGCCCCAGAACGGCGTCATCAGCGCGGCCATGATTAAGTCGCGGTCGATCGGTTCGGCGGGATTGAACCGGTCGAGGAGCCGGTCGAGATACTCGCCAGTGCCCGGTCCGATGTCGGTGCAAGCATAATAATGACCAGGCAAGCGCGGCTCGTGCGACAGGACTTCCACAGCGTCGTATCGCGGGGCCGTACGGCACAACTCGGCGTGAAGTTCCTCGCGTCCGACGAAGCCCTGTCCACCGCGCCAATCGACACGGGCGCGGCTAGCGAGAAACCCGAACAGCGACGCAGGCTTGGGCAGCCAGTCGACTTCGACGGCACCCGGTTTGCCCAGCTTATCGTGAACGAAAAGTCCACCGTCGACTCGCATCAACGCCTTGCCGGTGGCAAACTGCACACGCTCGATGCAGGCGCTCATCGAGACCGGCGCGGGCACCAGCTTTGCTTTGCCGTCCTCGCGTTCGGTATATTTGACGAATTTGAAATTGCGAATAACCGGCTGGCGCGATGACGGTTCGGATTGATCTTCCGACTTGTCGGAGTTGGCACTCGGCGCGACGCCGTTCGGGACAGGTGAAAAATCGTGCTGAGACTCGTTGCGCCCGTCGCCGCTCACCAAGAACCCGCGCTCACCGCCTTCTTTATTGGCATCCTCCAGTTTGTGGCGGATTTCCCTTTCGCTCCAGGGCGGTTTGCAACGATCGCTGTATTCGACCATGAACGGCCACGCCTGATCCGGCGTCAGGCCGAATCCCAGCACAAGGCGGCATGCGACATAGTAGGTCTGATCGTGGCCACCGCTGCCATCGACTGCGGGCGGAATCGTAGCGAGGTATTTTCGCACGCGATCGGAAATGTCGCCGTTCGTGTTGCGATGTTGGTTGCGCAGCGGCTGGCGAGGTTGTGTGTTCTCTGTATACCCGAGCCGCCGCAGCACTTCATTAGCGAGCGCGTCGACCGCCGCCTTTAGTTCGGCCGGGTCAATGACGGTCGGCGCTTCATCCACGACCCATTCGATCGGTTCGCCCGTGTCCTCGTGTACGCTCCCAGGAAAAACGGTTTGGCATCCCGTCGAACGCAACTCGACGATCATCTTGTCCTTGCCGCTTTCATCCTTCGGCGTCTTGCGTTTGTGCGTGTCGATTGGCGCGGTGACGACGTACAGCCGATGCGACCGCGGCTTGCCGACGCGCCCGAATTCCGACCGAGTGGACGGCAGGAATTCGTCGGCCAACTCGACGGCCAACTCGTGATCCAGGTCGATGTCCACCAGCCAACCGCTCGGCTCGCCGGTGAGAACGCCGATGTTCTTTCGTCCTGCGAATGCGCGCGGCAGGTCCGCGTCGGTCAATCGCAGGTCTTGCCAGCCCTCGCGATAGATGCCCTTCTTGCGGAAATCCAATGGCAAGGGCGCGTAGCCACGACCTAAGTAATCGCGTGCTACATCGAGCGCCGAGGGCGTTCTGGTTGTCTCCGCCGCCGTCGTCATGCCATTGCCTCCGTGCTACTTAGCGACTTCACCCACTCGCGTGCCTCGCGCCAACGGCGTCGAGCGGCTGTGTAGAGAATCCGTTTGCAGAGACTCTCGCTCGCCAAGCGATCGCCGCCGCAGATTACATTGATACCGTCGGCCATCAAGCCGACCGCCGTTCCGAACACGCTGGCCGCCGAAGTCTTCGATCGCCAAGCGCCTTCGGAAAGCTGTTCCCACGTCGCCTCGATCAGCACGATCGGAATGGCGAACGCTTTCATCCGCGTCATCTCGCGCATGAATCGCTCACGCTCGGCGCCGCAGCACATGACGAAATCGGCGAGTTCTTTCCGCTCGATCCGCAGCAGGTCCGGCGCGCAGGCGAGTGCATAATCGCCGGTGTCGAGCGTGCCCAACTCGAATCGCAAGGGTGATCCGTGGTACGGCTTCTGCTCGCGCGGATCGACCAGTACCACAACGTCGGCAGGATTCAGGTCGGCGGGAAGTTTCGGGATTTCGATGGTGGAGGTGGTCATGCTGCACCTCCGTTGCCCAGGTCGACGCCCTTGAGCGCTTCGACGACACACTCGCGAACGCCCTGCAAATGCGCGGCGTCTTCGCGCTCGGCATCAACCTCCTGATTGAACGCCTCAATATCGAGCACGCCGTCGATGGCGTCACGGAGAAGCGACTGCAATCTCTCAGGCGGGAGCGCTTCCAATTCGTAGACGTCGTCGGTGCCGTGCCGCTTGACGAACTTCTTGAACACGGATGACGACCGCTTGGCCTTCATCTGCGGCGGAAGATTGAACTCGACGACTTGTTCGGGCGTGAGAGCGACTCTCACCGGATGGATGTGATGGACGCCGAACTCGTCGCGCATCGATCGGGCGAATGACTGCGCGATCTCGTCGCCCGACGGGTCGCAGTCGGAAAGAATCAGCACGACCAACTTGCGTTTTCCGCTGGCGCGATACCGCTTGTTCATCCACGCCCGCGGTGGCCAGGAACAGAACCCGCGGCCAATCGTCAACGGGATGCAGTATTCCTCGGCGACCGGCCTGAGGATCGAGGCGACCGTGTTCTTCTCGGCGACGATTTCGATGTGGTGCGGTTGCGATTGCTGTAAATTCCGGCGAAATTGCTTGAGAAACCAGCTCAACTCTCGCTCGATAAACGGCGCCGGCGAACTGAATGCATCGGGAATCGTTACGGGCCGCGTTTCGTCGTCGATGCATCCCAGTGAGATAAGGCGAAGCTGGCGCAATCGCGTTAGCAGGTCCGACAAGTCTTTGTAGGACCGCAGGCCATTCTCGTAAGTCGACGACGGCTTCGATGCATGGCGCAATGGCGGATCGTTCAGTAAGGCATAATGAACCATGCGGACACTTAACGGCCAGAATGCCTCCCGCGCTTTTACGATGTCGACGATCGCCTCGACCATGAACCGCTTGGCCGGGCTAATGCTTTTGCGCCGCTTGGTCCCTTCAATCGCGAAGCTCTCGGTCGTAACCGCCGACCGCTGCCGCCGATGCTCGATTAGCGTTTGGTACGCGTCTTCGGGGTCAATGTCGACCAGCTTCTCGCGCAGTTGTTCGTCGCGAGTCTTTTCGAGCTGGCGATTGTGGTCTCGCAATAATCTGATCCAATCGTCCTCTGTCGCATCGCCATAGCTGATCTCGTGGACGCGGCAGGGGATCGTTTTCAGGCCGGCCAGACGAGCCGCATTCAGTCGTCGATGGCCGCTGATAAGGTAGCCGTCGAGAGATACATCAACGGGCTGCCGCACGCCGTTGGCGGCAACGTCGGCGGCAAGCTCGGCATCGTCGGCGTTGGCCAAGTCGAACGGAGCATATAGCCGATCGTTTTCTGGCGACTCGCGAATCTCTGTGACCGGCACGCTGCAAAAGCCGGACTTGTCTGGCTTTTGATTGCGGCGCTTTCGCTGTGACGGTTGGCGCTTTTCGTGTGGCGTTGCCGCAGCCTTACGTTTCGCGCCGGTGTCGGTTGTCTTGCGTCGCCGCTCGTTCCGTCGTTGTGGTTTCCTGCTCATCGTCGGCCCCCCGTCACGAAAAGATGGCGAAGGCGGCCACGTGCCGTGTTCCAGTGGTGGCAGGAATCCATCGCGGGATTGCCACAGAACCAGCCAACTAGCGTCGTCAGTTCTTGGCGGATTGAATGCCATGCCGCGACGCGGTGTGACGAGAGTCGCCCAGCGGCGGCCGTCGCGACGGCAAGAGTGCGCAAGCGCGGCTCGGCCTGCATCATTGTCAGCCAATCGGCCGCGACGAGTGGTGGCGCGAGCGCTTGCCGGTGCGGTGAGGGGGCGGTAAGATGCATCAGTCGGTTCCTTCTGCTGGTGGTTCTGGTCTGGAATCACGCCCCCGAGTTCGATTGGCGTCTGGCTCGGGGCACGCGCTGGCTCAAAAGAATTCAATGACACCTGGAGGCTTGGGCCGCCGTGTTCGGGATGGCGTGGGCCGTGGCGTCGCCGACCTGGCTCGCTCGAACGCTTCGATCGCTTCGCGGCTGATCCGCCAACTCGGCCGGCCGCCGGGCTTGCGGGCGACGTTGATAGCCGCTAGCTCGCCGCTGGAAATCCAGCCCAAAACGGAGTGCTGAGTGACGCTGCACTCCTCGGCGTATTGAGGAACGGTCGCCTTTTTGCGAGCGGTCGCGATCATGCCGGGGCGACCTCCCCGGCAACGTCTTGGCTGCGACGAGCCAGCAGTTGCACAAGCTCGTCCATATCAAATACGCGACGGTCGCCGATGTAGTAGGATGGCCAGTCGCCGGACCGTGCGCGTTGCGTGACTTCGTTTCTGGTAAGGCCAAAGAAGTCCGCACACTGGTCGATGGTCGCGAATCCGATGGGGCGTCTAACCGCGATCATGGAAACCTCCGAAGCACCGTTTGCCGTTTACAATACAACGGGGTCAGCAAAGGTTGCTTTGCGGAAGAATTCCGCGAAAAAGAGAACGACTTGCAACGAGAATCCGCCGCAAGCCGTTAAGTCACAATGCGTTGTGAAGCCGGAAGAAAACCAGAGAATTCTTCCACGCCGAGCAACTCAGCTACGGTTGCTCCGGTTGCTTTTAGCAACTCGCGTCGGTTCCCCAAGGATCGAACTTAGCATTGCTGTCGTCGTCATGGCTGACTTCACCAAGTTCGCAGGCGATCCGCCAGCCGCCGACCGAATTATCGAATTTGACCGGATTGTCAAAGTCCTCTTCGCTGCACCTAAAGACTCGCGCTGCATTCGCTTTAATCGTCGATCGCAGCTTGTTCAGCGCCGACTTTACCGGCCCTTTGAGAATCTCCTTGTCGCTCTTGCCGGGCCTCCGAAACGCCGCCACGGCTGCCGATTTCGTTAGCAGCCCGTGCCCGGCGCGAAATAGTTCAAGCAGTTTCGTTGCGTTGCCGCCTGCAACATCAAACTTACCGCGCTCGTCCCACCGTCCGTAGGCATTTCGGAAAAGACGCCATCTGTCTCCCGACAATCCGACGCCAAGGTACTTGACTGAACGCCGATTCGGTTCGCCGACTGCTTCTTCCGCGCCTGCGGTCTCATCCTCTTGCGTTGCCTCTCGTTGTGGCTTTGGCGCATCGAGACCGTTGGCACCGATCTCCTCAAGTTCGTGGCGCACTGCCGCCGCCAGTTCATTCCACCGGACGAGCGTGTATGGCCGCGCGTTCACTTGCGCCCAAACATTCCCAAGCCAGTCATTGCTGGTATCCGACGTTTCATCGGTGGTCGTCGTCGACATCGCCGATGCGAACTCGGCAAGCGGGCGGACGTAGTGCAGCAGCATTGCACAGGCAGAGGCGTCGTGTAGTGTTCCAATTCGCACTCCGCTTGGCCAAACACCCTGAGTCTTCGGAAGAAACGACTCAATTTGGGCCGAACGCTGCGAATACAACTTGCCAAGTTCCGCTACGGATTGGCACCAATGGTTCGGAATTCGCTTCGTGCCGACGCGGACATGGAGCGGCTCGTTTTCTACGGAGCCATCCGGGAGCATCGTTCTATGAGCAGCCTGCTCAAGGACATTCAGCACAGCCGGCAACATCCCGTCGCTAAACGGGGCAGCAACCGTGCGAGCAACCGCAACAATATCCATTACCGCGTCGAGCGCGGACATCGGTTGGGCATCCACTACCGTCATCGCTTGATCCTTGCGTTGCCGGGCCGGCTCGGTGCGGCGCGTGGGCAAGGATCAAGCCACGACGCCGCTCCGGGCCGCTTGGCCGCACGGTTTGCAACCCGCACCGGCCGTCCCGTTGCTGGAATTCTACGCTCGGCTTCCCCGTGGGAAAAGTTGCATGACGCTGCCCGTCGAGCTACGCTGGGGCCAACGGTCGCGAATCCCTACTTCGCTCCAATGGTGCCCTATGCGATCTATCGCCGTGAATAAGCGCACGCGGATGATCGTCCCGCTGATTCTCGTTACAGCCTTGCCAAGTATGGCCGCGGCTCAGGCGATGCGCGTGTTGCCGTCGAACGGCGGGACGTATTCGTTTCCATCGTCGTTAACCGCTTTCGACGGCGACCTGTACTTTTACGCGACGAACGGGCAAAGCGGCAGCAACTACCGATACAACTCGGAGTCTAACGCGGCAACAATGATCGAATTTCCGCGAGGCCCATGGGCCGCCTACGACGAAACGCTTTTCTACCAAACCTACAATGGTCAGCTGCCCTATGAAGTCCGTCGCCTCGATGGTGGCCCCGGCTGGACGGGCCTCCCTGCCAGTCTAAACCACACAGCCATTCTTGATGGCGACCTCTACATCCATGACGGTGGAGTGTATCGGTACAACGCTGCGATGAATCAGCCTGAGCGCGTCGGAGGGTTTGGGGCCAATTCCTTTGAACCCTTGGCAGTCTATCGGGACGAACTGTACTTTGCCTCGGCGACGAACCCATTTGGCCTACACAAGGTTGTTGGCGCGGACGCGCTTGCGATTCCCGGCAGTCCGGGCCAAGTCCGTTCCCCTGTCACGTTCCGCGATCATTTGTACTTCAACACGGCGGACGCGATCTTCCGCTATGACGGTTCGGTCATTGAGCCTGTCTTCAACCCGTCGGCGGCCATCGGCAATACGAATATGGCGGTCTACAACAACGCGCTTTACTTCTCCATGCCGACTCCTGGCCCGTGCGGCATGTTCTGTGGCGCATTATGGAGGCTTGATGCCGACGGGAACGCAGGTCCAGCCGGTGCGCCGGCCGGTTCGCACTTTGCCGTTTATGACCACGATCTCTACTTCCAAGCCGAAGGAGAGTTGTGGAAATACCACGAAGACGACACGATTCGCTTCACGCTCCGTCCCGATGGCATCGTTGCCGCCGATGCCGACAACGTGATTAACGCCCGCCAGTCCAAGACCGAATCCGGCCTCTACCGCATAGGGCGCTACACGCTTGGCGTTCTCGACCACCAGCCGCTCGATAGCGGTGACTTGACGGTCTGCTTTCAACTCGACGGCATCTACGATGCCGATGTCGACAAGCTTGCCGGGGAGTTGGCGGAATTGCCCGACGTGCGCAGCGCCGAGCGTGTCGAGGGCAGCCGCTTTCTCCCCACGGCGAATCTTTGTGTGACAACGCACGGCGGCGCGGCCGGCGAGGGCGGCGTTGCCGTCGAATATGATTTCGGCGACGGCGTGATGGTCCGCGCGATTTCCGTCCCGGAGATTTCGCCCCCGAAGATTGTGGGCGTGGAAGTCGATGGGTTGTCCTGGCGCGTTGACGGCTATCGTTTGCCGCTCGGTTCAGCCGAACAGACGCGACCGCTCCCGTTCAATCGAGTCGGGCAAATCGCGCTCGTGTTCAATGAGCCAGTCGATTTCGGTGCGGAACAACTCACGTTGACCGACTCGGCGGGAAACTCGTTCGAGTTGTTCGGACCGCTCGTCGCCCCTGACTCACCGGCCGGCGAGTACAAGGCGATCTGGCAGCTTGAATTCCCCCTCGACGCCGGCCGCTACGAATTGCGGTTGGGCGATAGCGTTGTCGATGCCGACGATTTCAACTTCGACGGCGAATGGTCCGACGGCGTGAGCGTCAAATCCGGCGACGGCGAGCCGGGCGGAGATTTCAGCTTTGCGTTCACGCTGCTTCCCGGTGACGTTGACGGCAACGGTGTCGTCAACATCCTCGACGCCATCCAGATTCGCAACTTACGCGGCGTCCCGTCGACCGACCCGGAGTACAGCGCTCGCCACGACATCGACGCGCGAGGTTCCGTCGATGACGTTGACCTCTACGTCGCCCTCGTGCGCGCCTACGACGTGCTTCCGCCGCTGCCGGCGCCCAGCGCCGCCGCGGTTCCCGAACCGGCCGGCATCCAGTACGTGCTCGTCCTCGGCATTGCGGTGCTGGTACTCGGCCGCCACCGCTGGGTCAAACCAAGTTGATTTTTGCCGCCAGCCCATCCCGATTCCTAGCTGCGATGTTATACAAACTCGCGGCGATCAGTTCGTTCTCGCTGGTGCCCAAGTCGATCAGCCGGCCCCCGTTGCTGATCCGTGCATACCAACGATCGCGTCGCGTGCCATGGCGCACGACGCCCCGAAATCGGCTGCCCTTCGGCTTCGTGGTCCAGCGCACGGGCTCGCGGATCGGGTCGTGGAGGGCCTGGCGCAAGTTCTTGCCGGCGGTGAGGCGAAGCAACACGACGCCCGTATCTGCACCGTACTCCTCAATCCAATCGGCGATGCTCAGTTTGCGTGTGCCGAGCGTGACTTGGTGGGCGAGGATCGTCTCAATCGCTTCGCGTGCTTCGTTGGCGGACATTGTCACATCCTGCGCAAGAGAACATCTCCCATCGGCCGCAGTCTCGGACACGCTCTAATTATAGCCGGTTGGTCTGCTGCTGGACGCGGTAACACGAACGGTGGCGAGCCGTCTCTTCGGATTAACCCGACGACGGACCCAGCGATTATTCTTGGCCCAAGTGGCTCGCTGTCGGCAAGCAAGAGTGCATGGGACAATTCTTTCGTCGCTTTGGAAAAATGGTTGTTCACCGAGACGTACATCGAATAACGAGCAGAGTAGCGAAGCAAAGTCAGACTAGACCGACTTTTGGCCCTCGCTCGTCGAGCGTGCGACGAAGCTACGTTGACCTGCGGCCCGGTGGGGCGTCGGCGAACCGGCGACACACGAAACGTGCAATCGGCTGTTGGCGCGGTTTCCGGGGCTGCGGGACATGCATCCGGGGAACGTGATCGTGGGGCGACGCGGGGTGGTGGTGGACTTTGCGGTGAGGGCGGCAGTAGGCTGATTCTTGGAATCGGGCGTGGAGTAGCGGCGCGATCAGGCAGCGCCGCGCACTTCGTCAAGAGGAATTCCGCACCAATGATCGAAACGCAGGAATCCCCGTTCCCATTCGTACGGTTCATCCATGCATCCAGTCAATCCAGTCACGATCGAACCTGATATCCGATCTGCTGCAACGTATCGCGGACTCGATCCAAATGTTTCCCCTGGATCTCCAAGGCTTCGTCCTTTAACGCACCGCCCGCTCCGCACACGGTCTTCAACTCGCCGAGCAACTCCGGCAAGTCGTTGCCCTCGGCCGGCAAACCTCGCACCACGGTGACGACTTTTCCCTTCTTGCGTTGCTCGATCGACAGCTTTGCCGTTTGCTTCGCCGGCGGAATGCGAGGCGTCGGCGGGGGCGGACATTGGCAATCCGCTTCCAACTCGCCGCATCGTTCGCAATTGGCCGGCTGATAGAACTCGGTCCCCGCAAACAGTCGTCCCATCAAGCCACGCCTTTCGGCGTCCCCCAATGTCCTTCGCGATAGTGGCGGCGGACGAGCGCGTTGGCCTCGTCGTGGTTCGTGATCTGTTCTTTCACCGGGTCGAATTGCAGCATGCTGCCGACGCGGGCGGCAATATTCGCCAGATGCACGATCCCAGCGGCGCGAATCCCAGCGTTGATATCCGCATTCAGATTCGTCTGCGTGCCGCGAATGCAATCGAGGAAGTTCGTGTGATGGCGAGGCAACTCGACGGGGCCGGCGTTCTCGGCCAGCAGCTTCATTCGCGGGCCGTACATCTTCCAGCCTTGCGTGTGGCCGAGGATCATCACTCCGTCCGTGCCGTAAAACGCGGCTCCGTTCTCGTAGCCTTCCTGTACGTACGGCGACCAAATGCGTTGTTCGAAGATCAATTGCTTCTTCCGACCCTTCGGATCGCCGTCGACCGGATATTCAAAGACCGCGTACTGTGTGTCGGGAAACTGCTGATCGTCGTCAAAGTGGTACTTGCCTCCCAGGCAAGTCGCGGTCGACGGATGCGTATCGACGCCCAGCCCCCACAACGCCACGTCGATGTCATGCACGCCGTCGTTGCCGATGTCGCCGCAACCAAAGTTGTACCACCAACGCCACACGCCCGGGAGCAAGTTCGATTGATAAGGGACCAGCGGAGCCGGGCCGACCCACGTGTCGAAGTCCAGATGCGATGGCGGATCGCTCGGCTGCTGCTTGCCGATCGAACCGCGGCGCTGGCTGTTCCAAGCCTTCGCGACCAGAATCTCGCCAATCTCGCCCGCGTGCAGCTTCTGCATCGCTTCTTCGATCACGCGCGTGCTGCGGCTCTGCGTGCCGACTTGCAGGCACTTGCCGCTGCGCGCGACGGCGTCGGCCATCAATCGCCCTTCGCGAATGTTGTGGCAGCACGGCTTCTCGACATAGACGTGCTTGCCCGCATCCAGCGCCAGGATCGAAGCCGGCGCGTGCCAATGGTCGGGCGTGGCAATGAAGACGGCGTCGACTTCTTTGTCGTCGAACACCTTGCGCATGTCGCCGACTTGCTCCGGAGCCTTGCCGCTGGTCGACCGGACTGCTTCGGCGGCCTTCGCCAATCGCTGCTGATCGACGTCACACACGTACTTCACGCGGACGTCCTTTCTCGCCGCCAGCAAGTTTGTGTGACTGGTCCCCATGCCGCCCGGACCGATCACCGCGACGGTAATCTGCTCGTTCGCGGCGGCTCGCACCGTCTGGCTCGAAATCGCGAGCGCAATCGCTCCAGCACCAGCTGTTTTGAGGAAATCTCGTCGTTGAGTCGCCATCAGATCGCTCCTTCAAGCAGGGACATTTTTATGTTCGCCTTCAATTCCCTTTGTCGCGATTGTATGAACGAACACGGATGAGTTGCAAACAGTATCACCGCCGAACGGTCGCACGCGAAGGCGTGAAGGTGCAAAGCCTTGCCGCGCGGTTGTCATTTCGCGCCATTGCGTCATCGCGTGAAACCCTCGCCCTGCCGCGTTGCCTGCGGATTCGTGGGCCACGCCGGAGGAGCGCGAATTCCTGCGAAGCGGCCGGCGCGTCGAGTTGAACGGATTCATGCCGGCGGATTTCCTGAAATTCATTGAAGAGAAGCTGGTCGCCCACGGCGTGAAGAAGACGATCCCCAACGCGTCCGATTTGGAAACCGCCTATCGGCGTGCCTACCACCTGGAGTTCGTCAATCAACGCGTTGAGGAGTTCCACGAA
>JAJDEG010000749.1 GCA_029259895.1 Planctomycetota bacterium | reverse complement strand
GCCGGGTCTTCGAGCAGTGGCAGGTGAATGCCGATCGCATTGAGACCTTCCAAAAATCCGCCGGCCTCCGCATCGGCGTCCTTGGCTTCCTGCATCGGGTCGACCGATTGCGTCACGTTCGGATCGAAGTTGGCCAGCGCGTCCTCTTCGCGCGGATCGGCACCCAACAGATCGAAGCTCCCCAGCGGAATGATCACCGTGTTCGGCGTGTCCGGAATGTCGTTGATCACACCGATAATGTCGATCACGGCATTGATGAACTCCGCCAAGTCGCCGTATCCATAGGCGTCGGCAACCGTCTGCAAGATGTCCATCAGCCGCACTTCCTGGCCAAAGCTGGAAAGCACGGGCACTTCCATCTGCAGGAACTCGACCACCGGATCGAACGGCTCGGTCACCTGTCGGATCGTCTTCAGCGCTGGCGCGAGAAATTCTCCAATCGTCTCGCCGACGTTGAGCGTGATGTTCTCGAACTTCACCGTCGGCACATCGCCATTCATGTCCGGGCTGCCGGCCAATCCGCCCGGCTCCGGTTCGCCGGCCGACGTGAACGGCCAATGAATCGCCAGTTCCGCCCCGATGCTCGGAAATCGCGAGTCTTCGCCAATGCTGGCCATCAAATCGAGATTGATGTCGGCCACGCCGTCGAGCCGCGCGTCGAGCACGGAGCCGAAACTAAACCCCTCGGCGAAGAAGTCGTTGAGCGTCAGCTTGTCGTTGTCCGTCTCCTTCATCGGATCGTCGATTGGGTCTTTCAGGTCGACGACCAAGTCTAGGGCGAGCGCGCTGGGCAGCTTGCCGTCGCCGTCCGCGTCTAGCCCATCGTTGAGCGGGTTGTCGTCGGCATCTTCATCACTCACGTCGAGTTGCAAGAAGAACAGATTCCCCTTGGCCTTGAAGTCGGGTATCTCCGCCCGCACGAACACAGTGATTTCGTCTTCCTGGTCCGTCTTAAGGTAATACCCTTCGTCGCGGCCGTTGCCCAAGCCCAACATCCACTCGAACCCAATTCGCACCTGAACGCTGCCGTCGATTTCCAGTCCCAATCCCGGCAGACCGATATCGAAATCAATCGGCACTTCGATCGTCGCGATGTCCGATCCGAGAATCATGTCCCATTCGGTCTGATCGATATCGTCGTCGTCGTTCAAATCGCGCTCGGTGAGCGTGATGTCGTTGATCGTGATCGTGCCGCTGTTGTTCTTATCGCGCAGCAGGTTCAGCCCATCCGGCCCAAAAGCGTCGAACAATGCGTTCTGAATCGCGTTGGAATCGTCGGCCGCGCTTTCCTGCTGTGCCCGCCGCCATTGGTCGATGAATTCGGTGCGAATGCGATGAATGAAATCGGCCGCTTCGTTGAGATCGCTGCCGACGAACGGCAGCCGCTGGCCGAAGATTTGCCCGCTGAATATTTCTTCCAGCCCGGCAAGAATGGCATCGAAGGCCTCAATGATGACCGCGAAATCGTCCCATTCCAGATCGTTGATCGCGGCGTCGAAGTCGGGTCCGGTAACGGTCGTCGTGCCCGCGATATCTCCGAGGTCCGTCACCGTCAGCAGCAGATCGCCGGCGAAGTTCGTGCTCAGCGGAAAGAACGTCGGCAATTCGATAATGACGCGGCCGGTGAGATCGATATCGACGTTGTCGAAAAAGTCGAGTTCGTCGAGATAGAGCTTGGCGTCGGTCGTGCCGGCCTCGCCGTCGGTCATTTGCAGGCTCAGCACGGCCCGGTCGTCGGTCGATTCGATCTCGCCGTCGCCGTCGATCGTCGCTTCGCCGAAGGCAATAAAGATTCCCAGCGGACCGAGCGCCGTCGTGAACTCGATATCGTCGCCCACGACGCGGCCTTTGACTTCCAGACTCGTCGTCTCATAGAAAAACGGCCGCGGATCGCTGGGATTCGACAAATCGATGCCAAAGTCCAGATCGAGCGTCGCCTGAGCCGTGGCGTTGAGCATGCCGGATCCGGAAATGTCGACCAACCGGCCGAGGCCCTGCGACAACAGATCGATGTCGATGCGAAACTGATCGGCGAACGCCTCGGAAAGCGTCAGGTCGATCCGCAGCACGTCCTCCGAGTCGACCCAAGTCAGATCGAGATCGGCCGGCGCGAGACCGAGCGCGGCTTCGAGCTTCGTTTCGAGTTGATCCAGCGTGCCGTTGGGATTCTCCGTAAACTGCTCGACCGCCGCGAGAAACTGCTGCGCGAAGTCGAACGCTTCGCCCATCGAAACGCCGATGCCCGGTATCTCGACGTCGTACAGCGACACGCCCTGCGTGCCGGCGAGAAAACTGGCGAACCCCTCGAGCGCGTCGAGAATGTTCCCTTCGCCCACGTCCTCGTAGGCATTGACTTCGCTGAAATTATTGAACGTCACCGTCGGCGATCCGGCCAGCACGTCGGGCCAATTGATCGTCACCTCCGGGTTTCCGCCCACCGGCGTTCCCAAGATCGATGCCGTAATCGGCAGCGTCGCGGCGAGCGAGCCCGACAGCGTCGGCCCATCGACGATAGTCGAAACGTCCCGCGCCACCGCCCGCAAGATTTCCGGCACGAACACCCGCCCGCCGACCGTTTGCGTCGCCTCGTCCTTCAAAGCGAAGTCCGCGCCGAACGTGCCGCTGGCCGTGCCGTCGAGAATCCCGGCCGACAAGAACCCGAATCGAGCCGTCGCGTCGATGTCGGTCGCCGACAGCGTCAGGTCCGCCTCGGCCGAAAAGTCTTCCACGAACACATGCTGAGCAATCGTGTCGATGGCCAACTGGCGGTTGCTGAAGTGCAATTGCGTCAGGATCGCATTGCCCGCCGCGGCCGTTAGCCGCAGTGACTCGATCGGCAAATCGCCGATCGTCCGCAGCACCAGCTTGCTGCCATCCACAACCGCGGCCACGTCGCCGCCGAGTCCGGACGTCGCCAGCGCCGCGTTGAAATCGACGGCTAGGTCGGCCAGCGACGTGTTGCCGCTCGTCGATGAAGCCGCCACGCTCACTGCGATAGGACTAGCCGCCGCCACGGACAACGAGAAATCCGCGTCGCTCGATAGCACGCCATTCGACGGACTGGCCGCCGAGGGAACGAGCCGCGCTTCGAGTTCTTCGAGGTCGACTCCGATCGTAAACTGCAAATCGCCCGTCACCGTCGCCGCTACCGTCGACGACGTGCCGATCCCCAGCAGCGAACCCAAGTCGAGATCGAACCCCACGTCGAGCATTTCCGCCGCGAAGGTATGCGATAGCTCGACGTGATACGTCAGCTCGTGCGTCGTCGCGTTATAAGCCGGCGCGATCTGGGCCGTCGACAACCCCAGCGCCGTGGCCAGCGACGTCGTCAGGCTCTGCGCGCTCTTGAAACTGGGCGTCACATCCGGACCCGGCGAAAGCAGCTCGATCAGCCCGTCGGTCGGATCGGAAAACAACCGCCCGAGCTTGAGCGTATCGCCGAGCGTCTTGTCCTTCGCCACGTGCAACGACAAGTCGAACGGCGTCGCATCGCCGAGGTTATCGAGGCTGATGCCCAACTGCGACAAGACGCCGAGAAACGACGTTGCCGTGATGTTTGTAAACGGCCGCAACTGATCGAACGCCGCGTTGAACGTAATGTCGGGCGGGGTGAACGGATCCGACGTGTTGAAACTGGCGGTGGCGGTCCCCGTCGGCGTGAAGCCCGCGAAGCTGTGCCCCGTGAACGAGACGTTGCCACTGGCCGATCCCGACGTGGCGGTCGAGATCATCGCGGCGAGCTCTGCCGGATCAGCGGTGGCCGGATCGAGTTCCGCAAGCGTGATATCGCCCTGCGGATCGGCGTCGGGATTGGCCACGTCGACGTCGATCGCCGCCGTCAGACTCATCGAGCCGCTCTGCAAGGTCGCATCGAGAAAACCGGAGCGCATCGACGACGGCGAAGCGAACGTCGGCATTGCGGCCACGGTCGTGTCCCAATCGGCGATCCGCACGAAGAACGCATCTTCCGCCGCCAGTCCCGCGCTGAGGTCCATGCCGAACGAAAAGTCGAGCGTCATTTCCAGCACCGCGCCAAACGTCGCGTCGAACGCCAGACCGAGCGCTTCGCCCTTGAGACCGAGACTGGGATTCGTCGTAATCGATCGCGTCGCCACTAGCGTGAGGTCGAACACCAACTCCTCGTCGCCGCTGATGTCGTCCCGTCCGCCGCTGACCGTCATCGAATCGACGTCGATCACCAGTCCCGTATAGACGTTGCCATCGAGGGCCTTGAGCGCGGTGACCAACTCGCCCGTCGTCGGCGAAGCGTCGCCGGAGAAATAGGCGTTCACACGGTCGACAAACGCCGTTTGCAGCGTGCCGCCAAGATTCATCGCCGCGCCGATCGGCTCACCGACAACCGGGAGCAATTGATTGAGCTGTCCGTGCTCGTCGAGCTTTTCCGCCCAAGCGACGAAGCCATCGAGACCGTCGAGCAGCGTCGTTTGCTGCGCCGACGTGATCGATACGTCCGACAGGGCGAGCAGGTGGCGGTCTTCGAGTGACTCAAACCGCATATTGCGCCGAGAGGGCGCCGCCGGTCGGAGGATCGAGCGGCGCGTAGGCAAGAACGCACGACGCACCGACGGCCGACCGCTCCGGCCGACGGATGTTGATCCGCGACTCATGGTACACCTTCCTCCGCACCTTTCGCGCGAAGAATCGAGCCTAAGAAAGGCCAAGCGGCATGCCGCCGTTGCCGACGCGGTTTGGGCAAGTCGCCCGACCGAGGCAGCGCCCTAGAGGACATCGTATTCCGCCCGGCCTCGCAATTGAAACGCACTATGCCAACGTTCAGCATAAGAGAGGGGGCGTAGGGGAGTCAATCAAATTCCCCCGATTTCCAAATTGCCGCCGGTTTCGCTCCGTGATCGCGTTTGCGGTTAGCGTGTTTCTGCGGCTGCCGCCGCGCGGTACGATGCTGAAAATGTGGCGACGCCTGGCAAGACCGCCGACGAAGCACTCGTGCCGAACAGACTTTTCGCAACCATTCGTCGCCGTTGATCCGAAGCGAAAATCCCCATGAACGCACCTCGACTCTGGCTCACGGTCGCCGGGCTATTGGGCGCACTCGGCGTCGGCCTAGGAGCGTTTGGTGCGCACGGCCTGGAGAAGCAGGTGAAGGCCGTCGTCGAGTCCAACTTCGTCGCGAACGCCGCCGACAGCGCGACAACGATCGAGACCGAGATTGCCCGCCGCGTTGAAAACTGGCGTACCGCGGTGCATTACCAAATGATGCATGTCGCCGCGCTGTTGGCGATCGGCCTGTCCGCGGCTCGTTGGCCAGGGAGATTATGGAGTCTCGCCGGCGTGGCAATGCTACTGGGCATCGCGCTGTTTTCCGGCGTGCTCTATTACGAAGCCCTCGCGCCCGAGCAGCGGCTGGCGTTGTTCGTGATGTTCGGCGGCATCAGCTACATCATCGGCTGGCTGCTGCTGGCCGCGGCGGCCGTTGGAATTCCCCGGTCGTGACACGTATCAGCCACCACACAATCAAGTACACATCGGAGCTAACAGCATGTTGCGGATACGAATTAGCGTTTGCACCCTCTTCTTATTCGTCGGTAGCGTCGCGATGGCTGTCGAAGACGGCAGCGCCGAAGACTTCGCCCCCAAGCAAGACAAGCTCCCCGTCGATCCGCCCAAGGACGCCATCGTCCTGTTCGACGGCAAGGACACCAACCTGTTCTTAAACAAGCACGGCGAAGCGCCCCGCTGGCCGATTGAGGACGGTGCCCTCGTTTCATCGCCCGGCGGCGGCAACACCAACCATCTCGTCTCGAAGCTTCACTTTCGCGACGCCGACATCCACGTCGAGTTCATGCTCCCCGAAAAAGGCCCCGGCAACAGCGGCGTCTACATCCACGGCAACTACGAGCTGCAAATCTTCAACTCGGCGGGCAAGGATAAGCCCACGATGGACGATATCGGCGCGGTGTACGGCTTCGCCAAACCGCTGGTGAACGCCGGCCGCAAGCCGGGCGAGTGGCAGGTGTACGACATCCGCTATCGCGCTCCCCGCCGTGACGCCGATGAAAAGGCCGGCGGCAAGATCACTGAGGAAGGTTCGATCACCGCCTGGCTCAACGGCCAGAAGGTCCAAGACAACACCCGCTTCGGCGAGCCGCGGTCGGTGTACCACCCATTCCGCTACGGCACGACCGATTACCTCAAAGCCATCGGCGAGCGACAGAAACAAACCAGCGTCGGCCCGGTGTTTCTACAAGACCACGGAAACCCAGTCCGCTTCCGCAATGTTTGGGTGCGGCCGCTGGACGATAAGGCGAAGCAGTACGAGATGAAGCAGTGAGCGTCGGCTGCTTGCGAGCGTGGGTTGATCGCAGATTGAACGATCTACGACGTCCGAATCAGGGCGTCGTAATCGGCGTGCGAACCGATCCAAAACCACACGATGTCCGGATCGCAGTCGACGGCGAGCGCACGATAGTGCAGGCCGACCCGAACGGATCGAAAGCGGCCGACCTTCTTGAAGTGCAGCGAAGGATGACTCGGATCGCTTCGCAACAGCCGATGACATCGGTCGGCCAACCGCTGGATTTCCTCGGGCAATCGGCGATAGCATTGCCAGAATCTCGGTGTGGCTCGGTGATTCACGCCCTAGCGAGCCTCAGAGATCGGTGCAGCGCCCTGCGCGCAAGTCCGTCAGGGCTTCATCGGCCAACGAGTCCAGCCGACCAGCAGCGACGTCTTGCGAGAGTTGCCGATCCCAGGCAGCCGCGTCGAACTCGGCAAACCAAGCGCGAAACGCCGCCAAGTCCTCGGGCGCCAAGCGGCGAACGGCGTCTTCGATATCGTCGACCGTACTCATAATACCAAGTCTAATGCTCGCTTCGACGGAAGGCAAATCGATTCGGCTATCAGATAGGCGGCCGCGCGGTTCGATGGCTCACGCCACGCTGAACAGCATCGTCAGCCGTTCTCGTTTGCCAGCGCGTCGCGGCTTCTGACGTGCTCGCGGCGAATGCCGATGCCGATCAAATAGGCGGGCACGCGGCGGAGCCAAGGCCAACGCCGCAACAGTCGAACCGGCCAAGGTGCTTCGAGCGGCACGTCGGCCTGCAAGGCTCGTCCAATCACGCGGTTCTGGATCAGCACTTGCAGCCATTGCGTCAACCGCGTCGGCAATTCTCGACGACGCTGGACGCGATGGAGCGTCGCGGAATCGAGACGGCATTCTCGCAGCGGCCCGGCCAACAGATTGGCCGTCGCGACGGCGTCTTGAATCGCCAGATTGATGCCGACGCCGCCGATCGGCGACATGGCATGGGCCGCGTCGCCAATACACAACACGCCCGGCCGATGCCACCGCACAAGGCGGTCGACCTTTACGGTCAGTAGCTTGATCGCATCCCAATCGGCAAGCTCGTCGACGCGATCCGCTAGAAACGGTGCGACGTCGACAATCTCGCGGCGAAAGGCTGGCAGACCGCGGCGGCGTACTTCGTCGTAACCTCCCTTCGGAATAACGAATCCGCATTGCCAATAGTCGCCGCGAAAGATCATCACGAATATGCGGCCGCGGTCGAATCGCCCGGCGGGCACTTCGGGATCGTCGCCACGGCGCGAGATTCTCATCCACAGCACGTCCATCGGCGCTCCGATATCGCGCACCTGAAGACCCGCCGCCTCGCGCACCGTCGATCGTCGTCCGTCGGCACCGACGGTCAATTCCGCGCGGATTTCGAGCGGTCCATGCGGTGTCGTCGCGCACACGCCTATTGCGCGGCCATTCTCGAACAGCAAGTCGTCGACTTCCGTCTGCATGCGGAGGCGGAATGTCGGATACTTACGCGCCGCCGAAGCGATGAAGTCGAGAAAATCCCATTGCGGCATCAGCGCGATGAACCGACACCGCGTCGGCAAGTGCGAGAAGTCGGCAACGGGCACCTGCAAGTCGCCGAAGTATCCGTGAATTTGCTCGATCTTCTCGTGCGGCCGCTTGAGGAACTCGTTCAACAGCCCTAGCTCGTCAATCGCGTCCAGTGTCGAAGGATGAATCGTGTCGCCGCGGAAATCGCGCAAGAAATCGGCGTGTTTTTCCAGCACGACCACATCGACGCCGGCCCGCGCGAGCAACAAGCCGAGCATCATGCCAGCCGGGCCGCCGCCGGCAATACAGCAACGGCACTCCAAACGCTCGCCGAGTTGTTTCTCAGATCGACTCAAGCGAGCCTCCGTCGACTGCGATTCGTCATCGACTTCGTTTCACACCAGATTTCGCGACATGCCGATTGAGTTGCTGCTCGTCGCAGGCATGCCCGCAGTCGCATGTGCCATCAACGTGCGCGTATTGCACGTTATGGCGAGAAAGCGAACTCCTCGTCCGCCGGCCGCAAGCCTCGTAACGAGGCCATCGCCCGTGGACAAGGTCGCATTGTAATGCCCGGCGCTCGAAATCCGTTGGCGTTGATAGCGCGACACCGACGTCGCAATCGATCTTGAGGATTGTATCGATTGGGCAAGAATCGCGACGTTTTCGCGAGACGTGCTACGTTTGGGCATGCGACGTCGTGTCCGACGGGGCACAACGCCGATGGGTGGAAGACGCCCGCACCGACCGACGTGATCTCTCGGCGGGCCTTCGGTTGGGAAAGGATCGCCGCGAGAGTCAGATTTTCGCCAAGTTTTTTCTCGCTCGGCGTGGTTACTCCGCCGTGGGAACCGTATATACTGTCGGGTCGAACTGCCGCTTTTCGCGAGTCCGGCCTGAGCGCGGAGAGATTATGTTCGCGGCGTGCGCCAAGCCAAGCGGTTCGCTTCGCGGCGGCGTCCATTGCACTTAGGCAGACGAGTGTCCTCGATGGCGACGCCTTCGGTATTGAATCTCGAAAAGATGCTCGAGCCGGTTGCCGGCGACAGCATGGTCGGTCCGGACTTGCGGCTGGATATCAGCCCCGGGTCCATCTATCAGCAAATCCGCGACGCCCGCGAACAATCGCGCAACGTCGAGCGCGAGATGCAGAAGGGCAATCCCGACTACGGTCCGGACCAGTTGGTCTGGAACAAGGTCCAGGAATTGTCGACCAAGGCGCTGGCCGAGAAGTCGAAGGATTTCGGCATCGCGGCTTGGCTGTGCGAAGCGCTCGTGCGAGCGAAGGGCTTCGGCGGACTTCGCGACGGGCTGAAATTCGCCCGCAAGCTGTCGGATGAGTATTGGAGTGGTCTGTACCCGCAGCCGGAAGAAGAAGAGGGCATCGAGCCGCCGTCGGACCTGGATAAAATCACGGAGCGGGTCAAGCCTTTCGAGGGATTATTCGCCGGCGCGCTGGCCTACCCAGTCAACAATATCGTGATCACCGAGGTCGAGCCGTATAGTTTTGCCGACTATCGGGCGGCCCAGGCGCTGGACAAAGAAACGAACAAAGAGGCTCGCAAGGCGAAGATCGACGCGGGCGTCGTGCAGATGGGCGATTTCAATGCCGCCCACGCGGGAACCACGCCCGAGTTCTACCAAAACCTGCACGAAGACCTGACGCAATGCCTGAGCGAATTGCAGAATTTCAGCAAGTCGCTCGACAATAAATGCGGCAAGGACGAGAAGGGTTTTCCGGTATCGCCGCCCATCGGCGACACCGAAAAGCTGCTGCAGGAGTGCGTTGAAATCGTCGTCGCGCTGGGCAAGCCGAAAGGCTTATTTGCGGCCGAAGCGGCCGGAACCGACGTTGCGACGTCGGGCGAGGCCGGCGCGGCGCAGGGAGCGGCGGGTGCCAACGGCCGCGGCGGGCCGATCGCCACGCGAGACGATGCGCTGGCGGCCCTGTCGCATATCGCCGAGTTTTTCCGCCGCGTCGAGCCACACAGCCCGATCGCCCACCACGTGGAGGAGGCGGTCCGCTGGGGCCGGATGGATTTGGCGACGTTGTTGTCGGAGCTGATTGGCGACGATAAGATGCGTCAAGCCGTATTTACGCGGATCGGCATCATGGACGTGGCCGAGGCGAAGAAGAAGTAAGGAGCGAATGCTCAACGACCATTTATCGACGACCAATCGATTGGCCAGCACGCATGACCAACTGACGACGCGAACAGCGGTGGTTGGTCAATGGGAATCGCGGCTTGGGAATTGATTGAGCGTTGGTCCTTGGCCATTGGGACTTGACATACCGTGACACATCAGGAGACGCCATCATGGCATCTGAATCCCAACAAAAGAAACTGAGCCGCGTGAGGAAGCCGCGCGTACACATCACGTACGACGTGGAGATCGGCGACGCGCGGGTGAAGAAGGAATTGCCTTTCGTCGTCGGCGTGCTGGGAGATTTCTCCGGCAACCCGACGCAGCCGCTCAAGAGCTTCAAGGACCGCAAATTCGTTCAGATCGACCGCGACAACTTCAGCGACGTAATGGCCCGCATGTCGCCGGGCCTAAAGATGCGGGTCGAGAACACGCTCAAGGGGGACGGCAGCGAAATCGGCGTGCAGCTCAAATTCAACTCATTGGACGACTTCGACCCGGCCAAGGTCGTCGAGCAGGTCGAGCCGCTCAAGAGACTGATGGAAACGCGGCAGAAGCTCACCGAATTGCTCGGCAAGGTGGACTTGGCCGACGACTTCGAGCAGCAGATCGAAGACCTGCTGAAAGACCCGGCCAAGATCAAGAAAGCCAGCGGCGCGTTCAACCCGCCCGCCGCCCAAGCGCCGGCTCCGGCGTCCGAACCCGAACCGTCCGAACCAAGCCCGCCCAGCGAAGGAGGTGATCAATGAGCACCGGTGAACAAGCCCAAGGCCAAGCCTCCGCCGCGCAAGCGACCACGGCCGGCGAGATTCAAGACAGCCTACTGAACCAGGTCATCGACTCGACGCCCGGTGTGTCGCGCGAACGGGGCACGGAGTTGATCCGTGCGCTCGTCGACGAAGCGATGAAAGGGACCGTGACGTTCGACAAGAACGTGACGCGAACCATCACCAAGGGCATCGCTGCCATCGACGCGGCGATGAGCAAGCAACTCGCCGCCGTGATGCACCACCCGGAATTCCAGCAACTGGAAGGAACCTGGCGGGGGCTGAATTACCTGGTGATGAACAGCGAAACTGGCACGCAGCTCAAGATCAAGGTGTTCAACACGAAGAAGCGCGAGCTGGCGTCGCACATGGAAAAGGCGGTCGAATTCGACCAGAGCGAACTGTTCAAGAAGCTCTACGAGAACGAATTCGGCACGGCCGGCGGCGAGCCGTACGGCGCGCTGATCGGCGACTACGAGTTCACGAACCATCCCGACGATATCAACTTGCTCGGCAAGATCGCCGGCGTGGCGGCGAGTGCGTTCTGTCCGTTCGTTTCGGCGGCCTCGCCGAACCTGATGGGCATGGAAAGCTATTCCGATCTGTCGCGGCCGCGCGACATGGCGAAGATTTTCGATACGGTCGAACACGCCAAGTGGAAGAGCTTCCGCGACAGCGAAGATTCGCGCTTTGTGACGCTCTGTATGCCGCGCGTGTTGTCGCGGATGCCTTACGGCGAAATAACCAAACCGGTCGAGGAGTTCTCTTACGAGGAACTCGATCTCGACGAACGGGGCCGCGGCAAGCCGACGGACCACAGCAACTACACGTGGATGAACGCATCCTACGTGATGGGCACGCGGCTGACCGACGCCTTCGCTAAGTACGGCTGGTGTACTGCGATTCGCGGTGCCGAGGGCGGCGGCAAGGTCGAAGACCTGCCGGTTCACGTCTTCTACGCCGACGACGGCGACGTCGACATGAAGTGCCCGACGGAAGTCGCGATCACCGACCGCCGCGAGAAGGAGCTTTCGGATTTGGGCTTCCTGCCGCTGGTTCACTACAAGAACACGGACTACGCCGTGTTCTTTGGTGCCCAAACGACGCAGAAGCCTAAGAAGTATGACACGGCCGACGCGACGGCGAACGCGGCGATTTCCGCCCGCCTGCCGTACATGATGGCCACCTCGCGAATCGCCCATTACCTGAAGGTGATGGCCCGCGACTGGATCGGCAAGTTCATGGAAGCGAAGGAGTGCGAAAAGGAACTCAATCGCTGGATCATGCAGTACGTGCTCGGCGACGCCAAGGCGGACCAGGAGATGAAGTCGAAGTTCCCGTTGGCCGAAGCCAAGGTGAGCGTCGAGGAAATTCCCGGCGCGCCCGGTTCTTACAACGCCGTGGCATGGCTCCGTCCGTGGTTGCAGTTGGAAGAACTGACGACTTCGCTTCGCATGGTGGCGAAGATTCCGACGTTACAGAAGTAACGTTCGCCGCGAGGGCGAGCGAGCGACGATTTTTGCCGGCCCACGGTCGTTACGTCCGTGGGCCGGTTGCGTGAATGGGGAGCGCGCGGTTAGGAAATTTGCGGTTCGGTAATTTGTAGAGTGGGTCGAGCGGAGCGAGGCCCACCAGCGATTCGAGCACATCATGGTGGGCCTCGCTCCGCTCGACCCACCCTACGCACGGTCGACCTTTTGGATTCGGGGTTGATGGCCGAGACGCCTACCGACACGGACGACGCCGTCGACGAAACCGCCGAAGGCAACGGGAAAACGCCTTCCGCCGGTCGGCGTTCGATTAGCGCGCTGCTGGATGCCGTGCTTGCGGGAACGCCAGACACGACATCCACAACGGATGCCGCGACTGAGGGCGGTGGCGCAGCGGCAAGCGCGACCTCTCCGCCTGAGGGTTCTCCGCCGGCCGATTGGCTCGACGATTTTCTCGCCGCCGGCTCGTCGCTCGATGCGCTGGCGTTGTGGCTGGCTCATCGCCCGTCGCGGCGACCGCCGCGCACCCGCCGCGAGATCGCGATGGCGCTCAATCGCGACCGCGCGTATATCGACGAATTGCTCGGCCGTCAGGTTAATGCGATCTTGCATCACCCGCGGTTCCAGCAGATCGAATCCACTTGGCGGGGCCTGCGCTATCTGGTCAACCAGGCCGATGGCGTGGAGAACATGCAGATTCGCGTACTGCACGCGACGTGGCGGGAAGTCGCCCGCGATGCCGATCTGGCGATCGAGTTCGACCAGAGCGCTTTGTTCCGCAAGGTGTACGAAGCGGAGTTCGGCATGGCCGGTGGCACGCCTTACACCGTGCTGATCGGCGACTACGAAATTCGGCACCGCCTGTCGAAGGATCATCCGATCGACGACGTGGCCACGCTGAGGGCGGTGGCGCAAGTGGCGGCGTGCGCGTTCGCGCCGTTCGTGGCGGGCGTCCACCCGACGATGTTCGGCGTCGAGTCGTTCGACCCATTCGAGCGGGCACCGAATGTATCGCGGTTGTTCGAGTCTCAGAACCTCGAATACCTTCCGTGGCGCACGCTGCGGCACGATGACGACGCTCGCTTTGTGGGATTGACGATGCCGCGCGTTTTGATGCGGCTGCCGTACGAAGACGAGCCGCGGTGCGACGGATTCGTGTTTCGCGAGGACGTCGCGCGGCGATCGAACTACCTGTGGGGGAACGCGGCCTTCGCCTTTGGCGGTGTGCTGATCCGGGC
Source organism: Planctomycetota bacterium (assembly GCA_029259895.1). Classification (GTDB taxonomy): domain Bacteria; phylum Planctomycetota; class Planctomycetia; order Pirellulales; family PLA5; genus PLA5. The sequence goes on along the minus strand of JAJDEG010000749.1, from coordinate 8,649 downwards.
GTTCGCCAATTGCAAATGGTTCGCCGACATTCGCGGCGTGCAACGCGGCATGGAAGAAGGAGGACTGGTGGCCGGATTGCCGGTACACAGCTTCCACACGGATCGCCGCGGCGTGGCGCCCAAATGTTCCGTCGACGTCATGCTAACCGACGACCAGGAGAAGGAGTTGTCGGAACTGGGGTTCATTCCGCTTTCGCATTGCCAGGACACGGAGTTCTCCGTGTTCTACGCGAATCAGTCGATCCAAAAGCCGGAAAAATACGACACGGTGCTGGCGACGACGAACGCACGGATGTCGGCGATGTTGCAGTACATGCTTTGCTCGGCGCGGTTCGCTCACTACATCAAGGTGATCGCCCGCGACAAGGTCGGTTCGTTCACGGACGCGGGTGCGTTGCAAACGTTCCTGCATTCGTGGCTTCAGCAGTACGTGGCGCCGGGGGCTGGGGTTTCGGCGGAAGTGAAGGCGAAATTCCCGCTCCGTTCGGCCAAGGTGACCGTCCGCGATCATCCGGGCAAGCCGGGCTTCTTCCTGACGGACGTGCTGTTGTGGCCGCACTTCCAGCTCGACGAACTCACGGCCAACGTCAAGCTGGTGACGGAGTTTCCTGCCACGTCGCCGAAGTGACGCGGGCAGTGAAATGTGTTAGAAATGCGACATCTTTAGCCCACGAGGTTCCTCTATGAGCGCCGCAGAACTGTTTCGCGAAGGCAAGTTGAGCGAGGCCGTCGACGCCGCCATCGCCGCGGTCAAAAAAAAGCCGACCGACCTCGACGCACGCTACTCGCTGGCACAGATGCTCTGCTTTGCCGGCGATATGGAGCGGGCCGATACGCATCTCGACGCCATTGCCATGCAGGACAAAGGCCGGCTGATCGTGATCGGCATGTTGCGGCATCTGGTGCGGGCCGAACAATGGCGACGACAGTTCTTCGACGAAGGCCGCGTGCCGGAGATCATCGCCGAGCCGTCGCCGGTGGTGCGATTGCACCTGGAAGCGTCGGTGGTGGCCCGCAAAGGCGATACGTCCGCGGCCGCGGAGCTGATTCGTCAGGCTCAAGAGCAGCAAACGCCGGTCGCCGGAACGTGCGACGGCAAGGCCTTCGAGGACATTCGCGATTTGGACGATTTGGTCTCGCCGGTATGCGAGGTGCTGACCAGCAACGGCAAGTACTTCTGGATACCGTGGGAGCGGATCGAGCGGATGGAGATGCGGCCGGTCGAGACGCCGTTCGACCTGTTGTGGCGGCCCACGCACATGGAAGTTCGCGGCGGTCCCGACGGCGAAGTGTTCATACCCGTGCTGTACGTCGGTTCGCACCTAGAATCGGACAACGCCCTGCGGCTCGGCCGCGGAACCGACTGGCGCGGCGAGGAGCAAGCGCTCGTCCGCGGCATCGGACAGCGGATGCTGCTCGTCGGCGACGAAGATCGTTCGCTGTTGGACGTCGGGGAAATCGTGTTCGCCGGGGCGTGAATTGATATCGAGTCGATTGCCTAACCACCGAGGACACATAACCCCCGCGGACACAGTGGAGGAGCACGGAGGAACACAGAAAAACGGCGGAGCTTGCTAGTTCGCGGTAACCTATCTCCGATTTGAATGTCGAACTTCCGCTCCCCAGTCCCCAGCCCCTAACCTCCAGTCTCTGCGCTGCTCCCCGTGGCCAAAGTCGATCCCACCGATCCGCTGCTGCCTTCTTTGCTCGATCGCTTGATCGACGAGGATCCCGGTGCGAAGAAAGAGCAGCCACGGAGCCTGGCTCAGCAACTGCGCCACTTGAAACAGTCGGTTCGCCGCGATTTGGAGAACTTGCTCAACACGCGGTGGAGGGCGATCGGATGGCCCGGCGAGTTGAAGGAATTGGAAACGTCGATCGTGAATTACGGCATTCCCGATTTCACTGGCGCGAACCTCGGCTCGGCGGGTAGCCGCGACGATTTCGTGCGGATCATTCAGGAAACGATCCGCCGCTGCGAACCGCGGCTGAAGCGGGTAAAAGTGGAGTTGGTCGACAATTCGGAACGCGAGGACCGCACCATGCGGTTTCGCATCGACGCCATGTTGCAGGCCGATCCCGATCCGGAGCAGGTGGTGTTTGACTCCGCGTTGGAGCCTAGTTCGGGGAACTTTCGCGTGGGCACGCCCGGAGATGGTGTCTGATGAGCGACGACCTGCTGCCGTATTACAATCGCGAACTGAGCTATTTCCGCCGGATGGGTGCGGAATTCGCCGAGGCGCATCCGCGGATCGCTTCGCGGCTGCGGCTGGGACGCGAAACGGCCGAAGACCCGCACGTTTCGCGGTTGATCGAGTCGGTGGCGTATTTGACGGCGCGGATTCGGCGTAAGCTCGACGACGACTTTCCGGAGATCACCGACTCGCTCTTGGGGATGCTCTATCCGCACTACCTGGCGCCGATTCCATCGGCCGCAGTGGTGCAGTTTCAACTCGACCGCAGTGAAGGCGAGTTGACGACCGGCTATGAGATACCGAAAGGGTCGATGCTGGAGACGCCGCCCATCGACGGCGAGCCGTGCCGCTTTCAGACGTGCTACCCGGTGACGCTGTGGCCGATCGACGTGGCGAAGGCGGAATTTTCCGGACGGCCGTTCACGGCTCCGGTGACGCGATATTCGTCGCAAGCGGCGGCGATCGTGCGGATTCAGCTTCGCTGCCAGACCGACGCCGTGTCGTTCGATCAGTTCGAGTTTTCGCACTTGCGATTCTTCTTGAACGGCCAGGATCAGCACGTTCTGCCGCTTTACGAATTGTTGTTCAACAACGTGACGCAGATCGTGCTGGCGCGCAAGGCCAGCGACGAGGAGCCGATCGTGCTCGATCCGGCGTCGCTGCTTCCGGTGGGCTTCGATCGCGACGAAGGGCTATTTCCGTATCCGGTGCGGTCGTTCGTCGGATACCGCTTGCTGACGGAGTATTTCGCGTTTCCGCAGAAGTTTTTGTTCTTCGATTTGATGGGATTGCGGCCGCAGGCGCTCACCGGCTTCGGACAGCAGATGGAGATTTACTTCTATCTGGATAAGACCCTCGGCGATCTGGAGCGGAACGTGACGGCGGATGCGTTTCGGCTGGGCAGCTCGCCGGTGGTGAACTTATTTCGCAAGCGGGCCGAACCAATCAAGCTGTCGCATACGCAGTCGGAGTATCACGTGATCGCCGACGAGCGGCGACGGACGGCAACGGAGATTTTTTCGGTAGACCGCGTGGCGGCGACAAGCCCGGACGACGACGTGGTCGAGTTTTTGCCGTTCTATTCGTTTCGGCACGGGGCCGACTTGAAGAAGCAGACGGCGTTCTGGCATTCCAGCCGCCGGGCCGGCGAGCGATTCAAAGGGCAGGTGGACCGGGGGACGGAAATCTTTCTGTCGCTCGTCGATTTGGACATGAACCCGGCCGCGCCGCAGGAATGGATCATGGACGTCGAGACGACGTGCCTGAACCGCGATCTGCCGGGTAAGCTGCATAAGCCGCGGATGACGCTCACCGAGGGCGGGCCGATTTCGGCGATCGCCTGCCTCGCCGGGCCGACGCCGACGCGAAGACCCGCGAGACAACGCGGCGCGATGTGGCGGTTGCTGTCGCATTTGTCGCTCAATCACCTGTCCATCACGGACGCCGTGGCCGGACCGGGATCCGTGCAGGACAGCATGGTGGCGGCGGGCAAGAAGATCGGGCCGGCGGCCGATGCGCTGCGCGAAATCCTCAAGCTGTACGACTTCACCGATTCAGAAAAAGCCAAGAGCGAGATCGAAAGCGTCGTCAACGTGATGAGCCGCCGCGTGGTGGGCCGTACGGGCGGCGATGTGTCGGGCGGGTTTTGCCGCGGCGTCGAGGTGACGCTGACGTTCGACGAGGGTAAGTTCCCCGATCACGGCGTGTACTTGTTTGCGTCGGTGATCGAGCGCTTTTTGGCCCTGTATACGTCGATCAATTCATTTTCCCAATTCGTCGCCACGACGCGACAGCGCGAAGGAATTCTCAAGCGATGGGTTCCGAGAGCCGGCGAGAAAACGCTCCTCTGAACGAACGTCTCTGGGATCATTCCGGCGACTTCGACTTCTTCCAAGCCGTGCGGCTGATGGTCCGTATGGCCGAACGGGGCGTCTTGCCCGGCGAGCAGCCGCCGGCAACAACCGACACGGCCAAACGCATCCGCCGCAAGCCGCCAGGGCACGACTTCGCACCGAGTGAGGAAGTCGTGCGGTTTCGGGCGGTGGCGTCGCACACGTTCGCCGCCACGGAAATCGCGAGAATCGCCAATCCCCGATCGACGGAAGCCGCCACGGCACCGGAGACCGACATTCGATCGACGCGGACGCGAAAAGGCGATCCGCCGCTCGAAATGTTCGTGACATTCGTGGGACTGTTTGGTCCCAGCGGCGTGCTGCCGCAGCATTACACGTCGCACATCATCGAGCGGCTCAAGGAGAAAGACCACGCGCTCGCCGATTTTCTCGATCTGTTCAATCACCGCGTCACGTCGCTGTTCTATCGGGCGTGGGAGAAATATCGGTTTCCGGTCGGCTTCGAGCGGTTTCGGCTCGCGCCGCAGCACGACGAGCACGACGATCTGTTCACGGCGTGTCTGTACTCGTTGGTCGGCCTGGGCACTGGGGGTTTGCGCGATCGGCAGCAGTTCGACGACGAGACCCTGTTGTATTACGGCGGGCATTTCGCTCATTCTCCGCGGAATGCCGTGTCGCTCGAAGCGATCGTGGCCGACTACTTCGGACTGGATGTTGAGGTTCGCCAGTTTCAGGGGCAATGGCTGATGCTGGCCACGCACGACCAGTCGGCGCTGCCCAGCGCGATGCAGTCGCGGGGATTGAATTGCGAGTTGGGCAAGAACGTCATCGCGGGCGAACGCGTGTGGGACGTGCAGTCGAAGTTTCGGCAACGCGTCGGGCCGGTCGGGTATCGCGAGTTCTGCCGCCTGATGCCGTCGGGCGACATGCTGCGCCCCCTTTGCCAACTCACGCGAACGTACGTCGGACCGCAGTTCGATTTCGACGTGCAACCGATTCTACGGGCCGCGGAAGTGCCGTGGTGCCAGCTCGGCGGCGACGACGAGGCACCGGCACGGCTGGGGTGGAATACGTGGATACGCTCGGGCGAAATGCCGAGCGACGCCGAGGACGTGATTTTCCGGCTAGAGGATGTTTGACCGCCGAAAGTTGCGGTAAGATGCAGGGCCTATCGTGCCGGAAAAGTCGGCGCGGGGGCGTTTCGACAGTTTGTTTTTCATCTTTGACGCGGCCGATCGGTCGCTCGAATTCCACTTTTGCCCGGCTGAGTGCTATGGTCCCGCTCAATTTGAAATCGCTGATCGGAAAACTGAACGACACGTCGCGGCAGACGTTGGAGGCGGCCGCGGGGATGTGTCTTTCGCGGACGAATTACAACGTCGAGATCGAGCATTGGCTGCTTAAGCTGCTCGAAGCGCAGAACACGGATTTGGCGGCGCTGCTGCGGTATTTCGAGGTCGACGCTTCTCGTTTGACGCGCGATCTGACTCAGTCGCTCGATCGGCAAAAGACGGGCAATGCGCGGCCGCCGGCGCTGTCGCCGCAGTTGGTCGATTTGTCGCGGGCGGCGTGGATGATCGCGTCGGTTGAGTACAACGCGCCGTTGACGCGGTCGGGCCACGTGTTGGTGGCGCTGCTCGCGGACGACGTCCTGGCGAACGTGGCTCGCGACGCTTCGCGGGAGTTCGAGAAGATTTCGCCGGAGCAGTTGCGGCGGGACTTGCGCGACATCACGGCGAAGACGGACGAGGCGGAGGCGGAAGCCGCCGCGACGGCCGCGGCTGGGCCGGCCGGGGCGCCGCGTCCGACGGGTCCGACAAAGACACAAGCGCTCGATCAGTTCACCATCGACCTGACGGCGCAGGCGCGGGCCGGCAAGATCGATCCGGTACTCGGCCGCGACGGCGAAATCCGCCAAATCATCGACATTCTCACGCGGCGGCGGCAGAACAACCCGATCATGACGGGCGAGGCGGGCGTCGGTAAGACGGCGGTCGTCGAAGGCTTCGCGCAGCGTATCGCCGACGGAGATGTTCCGCCGGCGCTCGAAAACGTGGCTTTGCGAACGCTGGATCTCGGTTTGCTGCAAGCCGGGGCGGGTATGAAGGGGGAGTTCGAGAATCGCCTTAAGGCGGTGATCGAAGAAGTGAAGGCGTCGCCCAAACCGATCGTGCTGTTCATCGACGAAGCGCACACGATGATCGGCGCTGGCGGGCAGGCCGGCCAAGGGGACGCGGCGAATCTGCTCAAGCCGGCGCTGGCACGCGGAGAATTGCGGACCATCGCGGCCACGACTTGGGCGGAATACAAGAAGTATTTCGAGCGCGACGCGGCGCTGGCGCGGCGGTTTCAGGTTGTGAAGGTCGAAGAGCCGGAACAGAAGCCGGCCATCGAAATGATGCGCGGGCTGGTCGACATGCTCGAAAGCCACCACAGCGTGCGGATTCTCGACGAAGCGGTCGTCGACTCGGTTCGGCTATCGCAGCGGTACATCTCCGGCCGACAATTGCCGGACAAGTCGGTGAGTCTGCTGGATACGGCATCGGCACGGGTGGCCATCAGCCATACGGCGACTCCGGCGGCGATCGAGGATTGCCGGCGAAGGATCGAGCAGCTTCGCGTGGCGACCGCCATTCTGGAACGCGAAAAAGCGACTGGCGGGCTGCACGACGAGCGGCTGGCCGAATACGAGCAGGAAAAGACGACGGCCGAAGCGGAATTGGCCACGCTCGAAGAGCGCTTCACGAAGGAAAAGGCGCTGGTGATGGAACTTCGCGGGCTTCGCGATCAGCTCGAAGGCGACGCCAAGGCGCGTCAGGCGGCAGAACGAGCCGAAGCGGCCGGCGATGCGAAGGGGAGTGACACAAAGCAGGGCGACGCGAAGGCCAAGCCGGCAAAGAAAGCGGCGAAGTCCGGCGCGGCCGATGCCCCGATTGCGGTCGCACTGCCCGACGCTGAACGCGATAAGCTCCGCAAGCAACTCGACGAGAAAACGGCCGCCCTGCGCGAGCTTCAGGGCGAGACGCCGCTGATGCAAGTGTGTGTCGATGCGCAATCCGTGGCGGAAGTGGTGTCGAACTGGACCGGCATTCCGGTCGGGCGGATGGTGGCCGACGAGATCAATACGGTGCTGTCGCTGAAATCGTTGATGGGCGAGCGGATCGTCGGCCAAGACCATGCCCTCGACGCGATCGCGCAGCGGATTCGCACATCGCGGGCAAACTTGACCGACCCGCGGCGGCCGATCGGCGTGTTTCTGCTGGTCGGCACGAGCGGCACGGGTAAAACGGAGACGGCGATCACGCTCGCCGAGTTGCTCTACGGCGGCGACCAGAACATGACGGTCATCAACATGTCGGAGTTCAAGGAAGAACATAAGGTGTCGCTGTTGATGGGTTCGCCTCCGGGTTACGTGGGCTATGGCGAGGGCGGCGTGCTGACGGAAGCCGTGCGTCGACGGCCGTACAGCGTCGTGTTGCTCGATGAAATGGAAAAGGCCCATCCCGGCGTGCAGGACATTTTCTACCAAGTGTTCGACAAGGGCATGCTCCGAGACGGCGAGGGTCGGGACATCGACTTCCGCAACACCGTGATCATCATGACGAGCAACGCCGCGACCGACATGGTGATGAAGCTGTGCGCCGATCCGGATACGCGGCCGGAACCTGAAGAGTTCGGTGCGTCGCTGCATGAGGAATTGACCAAGACGTTCAAGCCGGCATTCCTGGGCCGCGTGGCCGTGGTGCCGTATTATCCGCTGACCGACGAGGTGATGCGGAGCATTTGCCGGCTGCAGCTGGGGCGGATCGCACGGCGCATCGCCGAGCACTATCGGGCGTCGTTCTCGTATACCGACGACGTGGTGGCGAGCATCGTGTCGCGGTGTACGGAAGTCGATACGGGCGCGCGGAACGTCGATCACATCCTAACGCGGAGCATGCTGCCGGAGATGTCGGCGACGTTTCTGGCCCGCATGGCAGAGGGGAATACGATCCGCAAGGTCGAAGTCGGTGTCGCGGAGGACGGGAGTTTTACGTACGCGCTGGAATAGCAATGGACTCCAGGCCCCTGGGCAGGCGACCGCGGCGGGTTGAAGGGGCGACAGCGGGCCGTTTTTCGACGATTTGCCGCGTTTTGCCGGCGACCTGGCGTGGGCGAAAAAAACTGGCGGATTCGACGCAACTTTCGGCCAGGGGGCCAGAAAATATTGGTAACAAGGGCGACGGAAACGAACGAATCAAACCGAACAAATCGTCCCGACCCCGACACGGTGGCTTGAAGGATTATTCCGACCGCGACGTGCGACTCGGGCCAACCGGCCATCAACGCGATTCACGCCTTACTCACATTGGAGAACGATCATGCCAGCTTACATCAAGATTCCGGACATCGACGGCGAAGTTGAAGAGCAGAACCACGAGAAGTGGATCGAAATCGACAGCGTCAGCATGCCGATCTTCCGTTCGATCACCGAAGGGGCCAAGGGTGCCCAACGCCGCAGCGGCGAGACCTCGCTGGGTGATTTCGTGGTCGTCAAGGAATGGGACAGCAGCTCGCCGAAGCTGGCCGAGTCGGTCGCCAACGGCGTCCACATGGACGAA
>JAJDEG010000748.1 GCA_029259895.1 Planctomycetota bacterium | reverse complement strand
AGTTCCAGCCGCCGCTCGAATGTGCGAATCTCGACGTAAGTTGTCGCGACGTCGGCCAGCAGCGTGACGAGTACGTCGTCGTAGTTTTCGATCGTCGCGTTCAGGTCGGCGTCGGCCGATTCGACCGCCCGCCGAAAGCGTCCCCAGAAATCGAGTTCCCAAGCGAGATTGAAGCCGCCGTCCCACAGACTGAACTGCCGACTGGGCAGCGGCAGGCCAAACGAGCGTAGGCTGTTAACGTTGTGCGAATAATCGGCGATTGCTTGCTGCTGCTGTGGAAGCACGTTGCCCGCGGCGATGGCCCGCAGCGAGCGGGCTTCGAGGATGCGGAACCCAGCCACGCGCAGCGGGAGATTCTGCCGATACGCCTCGTCGATCAGACCGTTGAGAACCGGATCGTCGAACACGGTCCACCAATCGGCGTGATCGACGGACTCGCTGCGCAGCCGCTGGTCGTCGGCGTCTATCCAGTCGTCGGCCACCGCGGCGTCGGGCCGGCAATATGTGGGGCCGACCTTGAAGCCGTTGTCGAGCCACCGCTGCGTACTCGCGCAGCCAAGAACCAGCGGCAGCAAGGTGAGCAACGCCGCGACGCGACCGACGAGCGGAAGTCGAAATGATGCGAGGCTATCGACGCTTGCGCGGCAAGCGATCCCAGGCCGACCAACGGGCGGCCGGCAACCTCGCCATGCGTGCTGCACAGCGGTCTCATTCTCGACGCAATCATCAATAGAAGTCATCGGCCCAGCGTAGTGAGACGGGGAATGCTTCGCGAAAAGCATAATTGGCAGTACCGGCGCATGCCGTGCTACTGGTAGTCTCGTTAAAATCGCTAGGAGCCGTTGAATTCGGCGCGGCGCGGCGTCATAGGCTGCGCGATTTAACGCCAAGCGGTGACGAGAGCTTGGTGCGATCGCTACGACCGTTAAACTCGCGCGCGGCCGGCCCAAGGATCGGCCGGGCACGCCTGCCCTCTCCGCTAATTGCCCTGTAGCGAAAGGAATCGCTCGTAGACGGCATCCCAAGCGGCCGCATTTGTCGGGTCGTATGTCTCGACGCTGAAGCTGCGGCGGATCACATCGCGAGCTTCGGCGATCGACGCCACGTCGCCAGCCGCGACCGATTGCATCATCAGGTTGCCGATGGCGGTCGCTTCGATGGGGCCGGCGATCACACGGCGGCCGCAGGCGTCGGCGGTCATCTGACAAAGCTGATGGTTCTGCGTCCCGCCGCCGACAATGTGGATCGTTTCAATCCGGCCGCCCACCAGCTTTTCCAACCAGCCGAGTACCTGCCGATACTTGAGCGCGAGGCCTTCCAGTGCGCATCGGATCACCGCGCCTTCCGTGTCGGGCACACTCTGCCCCGTCCGTCGGCAAAACGCCCGGATCGCCTCGGCCATGTCGGCCGGCGCCAGAAAGACCGCGTCGTCGGGGTTGATGATCGACATTAGCGGCGGGGCCTGAGCGGCCAGCAACGTCAGATCGTGCCAACCCAAGTTCCGCCCTCCCTGATTCCAAATCCGCCGGCACTCCTGCACCAGCCAAAGCCCGGCGATGTTCTTCAACAGCCGCGTCGTCCCGCCGACTCCCCCTTCGTTGGTAAAGTTCAGCTCGCGGCATAGATCGTCGACCACCGGTGCTGGCGTCTCCACACCCATCAGCGACCACGTCCCCGAACTGATGTAGCACCAGTCCGGCCGAGCGCCACTCTTGCTGGCCGCGGGCACCGCCATCACCGCGCTCGCCGTATCGTGCGTCCCCGGCAGCACCACGTCGACGCCGCTGAGTTGCGTCTCCTCGGCCACCGCGGCCGCCAGCGGTCCCAGCTTCGTCCCCGGCTGCACGACATCGCCAAAAATGTGCGTGGGAATGCCGAAGCGTTCGATCAGCTTCGTCGCCCAGCGGCCGCGCCGCGGATCGTAACATTGCGTCGTCGTGGCGTTGGTGAACTCATTCGCCCGCCGCCCAGTGAGCAGCCAATGAAACGCATCGGGCATCATCAGCAGCGACTCGGCCACGTCCAGCAGCGGCGAATTCTGCTCCCGCATCGCCAGCAGTTGAAACAGCGTGTTGAACTGCATGAATTGCAGCCCGGTAGCGGCAAAAATTTCGTCGCGCGGCACGATCTCGAAAGCGCGATCCACGATGCCATTCGTGCGGGCGTCGCGGTAGTGATAAGGATTCCCCAGCAACTCGTCGCCGCGGCCGAGCAGCACAAAATCGACGCCCCAGGTATCGACCCCCACGCTCGCCACGCGATCGCCATACGTCGCCGCCGCCCGCCGCAATCCATCTCGCAAATGCGCCCACTGCCCCAGCAGATCCCAATACATCCGTCCGGCCGCATGCGCCGGGCCATTCTCGAAGCGATGAACCTCAGCCAACTCAAGCCGGCTGCCATCGAACAAACCAGCCACATGTCGGCCGCTCGAAGCGCCCATGTCGACGGCGATATAAACCTTGCTAGACATCGGATCAGGGATCGGGGGCTGGGGGTCGAGGGTCGAAAATTCGGAACGCGGCATGCAGAATTCGCACGCTGCGAAAGTGGCAGTATACGGCAGATGCCCACGCCTTGTGGAGCCTCCGCGTCGGCTCGCGTCGACGACCCGACTGATTGATCCTTGCGTCGCGAATGGGCCGCGGTCGCAGGGATCCATCGTGCCGAGATCGCTGTTTGAAGATGGAGCGATTCTCTGGTTCCCAGAGGTTTGTACACGGAATGCCGCAGTGTCAAACGCGGTGCCCAGCGACGGGTTTTTCACGCCTTGCTCGGAACTTTCGCCTAGGATTGCGGTTCAAATCGGTGTCGAATCGTGGGTGACCGCGAGTGAACCCGATCACGTCGTCGGGACACCAACTCGCGAATAGCGCTTACTTGCCATTCTTCCGCTGTCGCACCTGGCGCGTGCCAATTGCAGCGCCTCGCACACTCGAATCCACGGAGCATTCGCCATGAAACGGTTCACCTGGGCAATACTTTTCAGTTGCGTGGCCGTTGCGGGCGTTGCCCTGGCGCAACAACCTACCCGGCAGCAACCTAATCGGCAGCAAGCGGAGCCGTCGCGCGGATGGACGCGCGGTGGGCTCGCCCGACCAGCGGCGCAGGAGGCCCCGCGGGCCGGCAAGGCCATATCGCTGAATTTCATCATCGTCGAGATCGACAGGGCCGGCGAACACAAGCCGGCGATCGACCTTTCCGGCGCCGAGAAAATCCCGGAATTGCTTCGCCGCCTGGAAGAGCGAGGCGAGGCAAGTGTCGTCACCCGCGTGCGGTTGTCGTCGTTGGAGCAAACGCCATGCACGGTGCAAATCGGCGAGACTCGGCCCGTGGTCACGGGCCGCTCCGACCTTACGCCAGGCCGAAATCCTCGTGGCGAGGACGACCGCCCAAGACTCAGCTACCAGATGACCAACGTCGGCATGCTCGTCACGGCCGTGTCGCGCGTCGAATCCGACGATTCGATCGTGGCCGACCTGCAAATCGAATCGAGCCGGCTGGCGGCGACACCGAAGCCCGCAAGCGACGATCCCATCGCCGCGCACCGCACGACGACCCTGCAAACGAAGTCGACCGTGCGGATTCCCAAGGGGCGCGGCGTCATATTGAGCGCTTCGCAATCGTCCGGCGACGACGAGTCGCGAGAGACGCTCATTCTGGTAACGGCCCACGTCGAGCAATCCACGTCTGCCGCTGCCGCGCCTGCGAAAGCAGCAAAGGAAGCCGCTGCATCGCCGGCGGAGGAAGTGCGCGTCTTCTCCCTCCAACACGCCTCGGCTTCTCAGGCTGCCGACGTACTGCTCAAGCTCTCCGCGGGACGCACGCTTTCCATCGCACCCGACGAACGCACGAACGCCCTCATCGTCCGCGGCGACGCCGGTCAACTCGACGAAATCGAGGCGCTGATTCGAGAATTGGAT
>JAJDEG010000747.1 GCA_029259895.1 Planctomycetota bacterium | reverse complement strand
TCAATTGGGCCGCAAGCAACCAAATTCCACCCCTGCCAGGCAACGCCGGCGAATAACCCGTAGGTCAGGCACCCCCGTGCCTGACAGCGACGCCGAACGAACCACCATCACCACCCGCATCGCAACGAAGTCCAACACCGTCACGCAAACGGCAACACAGACATTCAAAAATGAAACCTCCCACGGCACTCCCGTCAGGCACAGGGGTGCCTGACCCACGCGGCTACTCGGCTTCATACTTCGCGTCCGGCAAGTAATACGGCTCGAAATCCTTGTGCTTCGACGCCGCATATCGGCAGGGACGCGCTCGCTCGGCTTGTGCGGAGCCGCCCCGGTTTCCAGCGGCCGAACTCGCCCTAGTCTCCTCCAATCACCTAAATCCACTGCAAAAGCTCCAAAGGCCGCGAAAAAAACGCGAGTAATGCTCACAAATTCCCTCTTCCGGGCTATTTGATGCGATGGGCACGACCGCCAGCCGTCAGGTCTTTCGACAAACATCCGTTCGGTCTTCCTCCGCGCATCGCCGGCGATCGACCAAGCGACCATGCGGCGTCCGCCCGACGAATCGCGTCGCCCCGTGCCGCGAACCTACCAAATCGGCGGCCCAATTTCCACCAAAAATCAGGCCACGCGCCGCGCCTTGGCAAGGGAATCCCCCGGCGAAGAAATGCCGCCGCACGAAGTCACGCACGAAGCCACGCGAACCGCCAAATAGGCCAGGCGGTCCTTTGCCCGCCAAGAACTGCCAATCGACGCCATCGCCCACGACCGCCGCTCTCAATCCCCGTGACAAGTTCCATAGGGCGGGCTACCCGGCTTTCGTCGCTCAGCAGCTTTACGTAGCTGACTATTCGCAGCACGCCGCGTCGCACATTCCGCCGGCCGCGCTGCCGTCGCCTGGGCCGGTTTTCGCCGCTGTGGTACGATGATCGACCGTCGCCCAGTTCCGTCGCCATCGTCCGCCAAGCACCTGTCCACCAAGCACCGCCCGTTGCCTTTGCGCTTAGAAATATTTCATGCCCCTCGATCCGGTCCAAACCTTGTGCGATCTCGTTCGCATTCCTAGCGTCAACCCGATGGGCCGCGACGTCGACGGACCGGAATTCTTCGAGCATCGCGTAACCGACTACCTTCAGGCGTTGTTCACGCGGCTCGGCCTTCCCTGGCAGCGGCAAACGGTCGAGCCGCGACGCGACAACATCGTCGCCCGCCTCGACGGTGCGAAGCCGCCCAAAGCTGGCGGAACCGTCCTGATGCTCGAAGCCCATCAAGACACCGTCCCCATCGACGGCATGACGATCGATCCGTTCGCGGCCGAAGCGCGCGACGGTCGCATCTACGGTCGCGGCGCGTGCGACATAAAAGGGGGCATGGCGGCGATGCTCTCGGCCGTTTCGCGACTGGCCGAAGAAAGGCCGCCCGCCATGCCGACGATCCTGGTCGTCTGCACGGTCAACGAAGAACAAGGCTTCACCGGGGCCAAGGCGATCTCGCAACTATGGAGCGACGGCGAAAGCATCTTTCCCCGCCCGCCCGACGCGGCCATCGTGGCCGAACCGACGTCGCTCGACGTGGTCGTCGCCCACAAAGGCTGCGTCCGCTGGGAATGCCGCATCCGCGGTCGGGCCGTTCACAGCAGCCGCCCCGAGCTAGGCGACAACGCGATCTACAAGATGGCCCGCGTGCTCGCCGTGCTCGAGCGCTATCAGCGCGAAGTGGCGCCAACGCTCGGCGAGCACGCGCGTTGCGGCCGGCCCAGCTTAAGCGTCGGCACGATCGCTGGCGGCTTGAGCGTCAACACCGTGCCCGACGAATGCACGATCAAAATCGACCGCCGGCTGCTGCCCGACGAAGACCCGCGCGTCGCGATGAAACATGTGGTCGAGTATCTAGCCCACGATACGTCGATCGATTTCCCCGTCGAGCACGACGATCCGTTCTTGCCGAGCCACGGTCTGCCGGATCGGCACAACATCGCGCTCGGCGAGCAGCTTCGCACGACGGCGAACGAAATCGCTCCGGGCCGCTCGCTCGTCGGCGTCCCCTACGGAACCGACGCCTCGACGTTCCAAGCGGCCGGCGTCCCCTCGGTCGTCTTCGGCCCCGGCTCGATCGATCAAGCCCACACCTGCGACGAGTGGATCGAAACCGCCCAACTCCACACCGCCGCCGAAGTCCTCTACCGATTCGCAAGCAAATTCGCCGCACCGTAACAATTTCGTCCCCGCCGCATTCCCCTAATCCCCAGCCCCCAGTCCCCAATCCCAGTTCCCGCTCCATGGACGCTTTCCACATGCTCGTGGCGCTCGGTCCGCTGGCCCTGTATTTGCTGGGCCTCGCCGTGATCAACTTGCGCGGCCGGCCGCTCGCGACGACGGGCCTGCGAGATCTGGTCGTGCTGGCGCTCGCGCTCGGTGGGCTGGTCGTCGTGGGGCCAATGGAGTTGTTCCTGCCAGACGCGGCCGTCGCGGTGTTCGGCGTCTGGACCTGGGCGATCATGGTCGGTTTCTACGCCGCGTGCGTGTTGTTCATCGGGCTGTCGCTGCGGCCCCGCGTGGTCGTCTACAACATCGGCCCGGAGCGGATGCATGCCATCTTGGCCTCGGTGGCCCTGCAACTCGACGGCGAAGCACGCTGGGCCGGCGGGAGCCTGCTGCTGCCCGACTTGGGTGTACACCTGCAAATCGAACCGTTTCGAGCCATGCGCACCGTTACGCTCGTTTCCGTCGGGCCGCGGCAGAATCTCGACGGCTGGGCCGCGCTCCACGAACAGCTCCTCGCCGCGCTGGCCGAAGAACGCAGCGGCGCGAACCCGCGCGGCTACAGCCTGCTGTCGTTCGCCGTCGTGATGATCGCCATGATGACGTGGAAAATCTGGAGCGACCCGGCCGCGCTCGTCGATCAGTTCGGCGATTT
>JAJDEG010000746.1 GCA_029259895.1 Planctomycetota bacterium | reverse complement strand
AGCGCCGCGGGTAGCACGTGATCGACGAACCCCGTCATCCGCGCCGTGTAGGGCAACATCAGGTATAGCGTCGCCGCCGCGATACCCGTCTTATAGTTGTCGAAGTGGCGATAGCCGATCATCACGATGCCTAGAACAACGGCGAGGTGCGAGAAGATGGCCGTTAACCGAACGGTGGTCTGATCGACGAGCCGCCGCGCCTGGGCCTGCTCCTCCTCATTGTTCGACGCGCCAGAGCGGGGCATCGCAGCGATCGTATACGCGGGAAGGCGCTGGAGCTGAATCAAGTAGCGGTAGCCGGGCCCGAAGCGAGCAAGCAGATCCTCAGGTTCCTCTTTTTTGTCCCGATCGTTTGCGCTCTCCGCGCCGTCGTCGCTGGTTTCGACCGCTTTCGGCTCGTCCGTTTCGCGGAAGTATTGTTCGGCACCGCGGGCGGCCGCCAAGGCGACGGGATCCTCCTTGCTCGTCAGCACGTTCGCCATCAAGAACAAGAACAGCGACGCGCCGAGAAACGTCATGCCGCCGACCGAAAGGTTTGGTTCCAGCAGCGGACGCCGAACCATCGTAGGATCCCAAAGCATGCGCACTAGCAACAATCCCGCAGCGGCGAACAGCCACAGATAACCCAAATGCTGCACGGACAAGTCGTCCATCGTCGGCGTCCCATTCGGGCCGCTAACGTACTGCGATATCAACAACCCGGGCGCAAACGAAATCAGCAGCAGCAAATCGAGATTCCGCAAGCTCCACAACCGGCTAAACTTGAAGAACAGCCCGATCATCAACAGCGACGACACGTAGGCCCATGACGCCGGATTGATCGGATGATATTCGAGCAAAAGTTCTGGCATGCGTTAGTAAACCGAAAAAAGGTCCGGCCGCGACGCTGCTCGACGAAGGACAGGCGCTCGACGAAGGACAGGCGTGCTGGCATAGCCCAGTTGTCGCTGCCCGGCGCAAATCGTCGACGAAGCGAATCGCCTGCGGCGACCCCCTCGAAGGAATTGCTCAGCAAAGCGTCCAACGCCGATTGAGCATACGCGGTACAGGCCGATTTGCAACCACCTCCGCGAGGTCGTCGGGCGTCGGCCAAGCGTTTCGTTGCCGCTACCGATGGCCGCGTCACAATGCGACCGGTCTACGCCCAACTTCGACGACCTAAGACCGACCCAACGGTCGAGAAACGACGTTAATTCGTAGCGGTCAGGCCGAGTTCTTGGATTAGAGCGCGCAAGAAGGGTTCGACGTCGGTGACCAGCCCGACCGTTTGAAACGAACCGCGGTCGCTTAGCTTGATGACCGTCGACGGGTTGATGTCGACGCACACGACCTTCACCCACGCGGGCAGCAAATTCCCTACAGCAACCGAGTGCAGCGTCGTGGCGATCATCAGGCAGAAGTCGACACCTTTGAGCAGCACGCGCATCCGGCGCTGGGCGTCCAGCACGTCGGTGACGACTTCCGGCAGCGGCCCGTCGTCGCGGATACTGCCGGCCAACAGAAACGGCACGTTGGCCCGGACGCACTCGTACATGATGCCCGACGCAAGCATACCCGACTCCACGGCCGCGCGAATTCCGCCGGCGCGGCGGATACGGTTGATCGACCGCAGGTGGTGTTCGTGACCGGCTTCAACAACGTCGCCGCGGTCGAGGTGAACGCCGAGGCTGGTGCCGAAAAGTGATTGTTCGATGTCGTGCGTGGCCAGCGCATTGCCGGCCAGCAGCAGATCGACGTAACCGTTGCGGACCAGTTGGCAGAAGTGCGGCCCGCTACCGGTGTGAATGATCGCCGGACCGCCGACGATGGCGATCTTACCGCCCGAGCGTTTTGCTTCCATCAATTGCGCCGCGATCTGCCGAATAGCAACTCCCTTGGGCTTCTCGGTCGACACGGCGCTGTTCATGAACTCGAAGCCATGCCGATCGCCGGATCGCTGATGCGGGAACACGCGGACACCGGCATGGCCGACGACGAGGTTCATGCCAAGCCGCACGTCGGTCATCGCCACGCACCGCGGCGCTCCGTCGGCGTCGACCGCGACCCCGCAATCCATTTCCTGATCGGCCACGTCGCGCCAGTTGCCCTCCATGCGCAATTGTGTCCGCTGATTGGTCGTGCTGTAAAAACTTTCGGGAAACGCGCCGTCCATATCGGCCGCGACGAGCCGGCAATCCTGCTGCGCGGTCGACACGGCCCCGTGGTCGGCGATTTGCGCGACGATCTCGGCCAGCAGCGCTTCGGTTGCCGCCGAGACGTCGAGCAGCGCGTAACTCGGGTCGTGGCGGCCCTGGCCGATCGTGATGTTCTTGATCCGAAACACGCCCCTCGCCGACGTGATCAGATCGAGTATCTTCGGCAGAATCAGACTGTCGATGATGTGGCCGCTGACTTCGACCTCTTCGACGAACGCGGCGGCTTCATCGCGATCGGAATCGGCGTTGTGGTGCGTAGCGGCGGGATTCATCGAGCGATTCCTTTGCGTTGCGCGGCGGAACGGAGCATTGGCGAAAGACGGCCACCAGGCGATGTCGCCGCCGAGCGCCGATGCTGAACTATTCCATCCGCCGGCGACCGGGGCAAGTCAAACGCAGCGGCACGGCCCATTTACGGTCCAAAAACCGGCGTGGCACCGTTCGGGGACGACGTTTACAATCGACGCATTCGTGGGAGTTTCCCATCCGGCGGACCGCCGCCGATCGATCCGTTTGTCCGCGTTATGCGGAGAGGAAAACAGTCATGTCGCGTTGCCTGCTCGTTCGTCGCATCGTTACCGTCGCCGCAGTGACAGCAACGCTGGCGGCCGTGGTCGACTACCATTCGACCGCGATCGCGCAGCAGCCGAGTGGCGCACGCCAGCCCCGTGCCGCTCAACCCACACCGGCTCAGCAAGAACCCCCGGACATCACCAAGGCGGGCCGCGACCTGGTCAACAAGGTCGCCTTTGCCAAGACCAAGACCGCCGGTTCGTACCGCGACTACACCGAAGTCATCGAAATCTGCCAGCGAGGCTTGCAAGCCGGCGTCGACAAGAACACCGCCGATTATGCCGCCCAGCTAATGGCCTGGGCCCACAATCGCCGCGGCGAAACCATGCTTCGTTCGGCGCGCCAGGGAGCGACCGACGCGGAGCGGGCGAAGATCGATCAGCAGTCGCTCGCTGAGTTCGAGGCGGCGATCAACCTCGACGCAACGTGCTGGCGAGCCTATCACAACCGCGGCGTCAGCTTGGCGCAAATGCGCGATTTCGATGGCGCGCTCAAGGACTTCGACAAGGCCATCGAGATCTATCCGAATCACGCCGACGCCTGGTTCAATCGCGGCGAGTTGAAGTTCGGCCAGCGCCGCTACGACGACGCGATCGCCGACTACAACCAGGCTCTAAAACTCAATCCCAACGACGGCGCCGCCTACAGCAGCCGCGGTCACGCCAAGTGGGGCGCTCGCCAGCATCAGTCCGCCGTCGAAGACTACAATCGGGCGATTCAACTCAACCCCAACGACGCATTGGCCTACACGCACCGCGGTTTGGCATACACCGAGCAAGGACTCTACGACCGCGCGGCGACCGACTATCGCAAGGCGATGCAACTCAACGCAAATTTGGGCGCGGCACTGCAAGGAGCGGCTTGGCTGATGGCGACTTGCCCTGACGAACGCTTCCGCGATGCGAAGAAAGCCGTCGAAGCGGCATCGAAAGCGCTGCAAGTCGACGGCTGGAACGACTTCCGCTATATCGACACACTTGCCGCGGCCTATGCCAGCGCCGGCCGGTTCGACGACGCCCAGTCGACGATGAAGGAAGCCATCAAGCACGCCCCGCAGGAAAAGGCCGACATTCTGCGCGAGCTTTCGGAGCGCATGACGCTCTACGAAGAAGGTAAGCCGTATCGCGATTCGGCTCGCGTGACGCTGCGAAATCCGCCCGCTCGGCGCTAGTCCAGCGGCCGCTGCGAACTACGTGCCGTCCATGATCGCCACAGGCTGATCGGCGAACGCCCGGCGGGCGTTGCCGTCGCGCTCTGCGCGCTGCCTGTCGACGACGTTAGCGCATTCGACGTACTTGGGCACGGATATCCGCTTCAGGCTGAACCGCTGAACGCATTCGCTCATCCAATTCGGCCGCCGGTCGGTGAACTTCAGTTCCACGACCACACCGTCAATCGTCGGCTGTTCCCATTGATCTAGGCCGCCGATGCCGAGCTGATCGCGGAATTCGCCGGCCCGTAGTTCCGTGTCGAACGTGACGCGGTAGCGATTGTCCGACGGCGGCTCGTAGGCGGCGCGAATGTACGACGTGTACGCGGCCGGCCGCGCGTCGATCGAACGCGAAAGCTCGTGGAAGTCCTTCAGCGCCCGCGCGCTTTTTTCGCTGGCCTTCACCAACATCGACATCGTCGGCAACTTTCCAGCCAGCAGGTCGGGCACGGCGGTTCGCCACACCGCCGCACGTTGCTTGAGAATGACTTCGCTCACCCGCCGCTTGATCTCGAAGAACACGGGACTGTCCGGCCGGTCGTCGTAAAAGCGGATTCGCAGCTTGTAGCGATTCTTTTCCCCTTGCAGCGTCTGCCGGCAGAGTTTTAAGTCGCGGCTGTCGAGATACAAGCTGTGAACCGGATAGCCGCGCCCAGTGATTGGGTCGGTGAACTCGTCGTTTTCTAAGTAGACGGAGATGAAGTCGCGTATCCGGTCGGCCGTATTCTGGTCGACGAGATACTTGAACTCGTACCGGCAAGCTTGCATCCCGCCGCTCATGAAGATTGCGCTCCTACTGCCCGCCTAGTGAATTGTTCTCGCCGACCGAGGCTTACCTCAATGTGTCGGCAGGATAAACTTCCGATTCTTTTATTCTCGACAAACGCCACGGATCGGTCAAATCGATTTAGGCGAATCGATTCATCGGTTTTTCCGAAGGTCAGATTTTGCCTATCCGGCACGTCCGCCGCCATGCCGAGCGACGGCCTAAGCAGACTGCAGCGGCGTGCCGGCAATCTAATGCAAAACCGCCGCATCCGGGACGATTCCCGACCGAACCTTCGCCTTGCCGCGACGGTCTTCACGTCTTGAAGGGCAGCCGGACGTAACCTATAACGATTCCTCGGTCACGGCTCGAGTGGCGGAATGGCAGACGCGCGTGGTTCAGGTCCACGTGCCCGCAAGGGCGTGGAGGTTCAAGTCCTCTCTCGAGCACTTTCCCGATTTCTACGTCCCAAGATGGGCGAGTCCGTTGCCGCGACGGGATGGCGGCCCTAGATTCGGCGGCCTTAGATTCGGTCGTCGCGTGCGATGAACCGTTTCAGGACGAAACCGCACGCCAAGCCCGCGGCAAGCATCGTCAAAAACGGCCCTGGCGGCGGCGCGTTTTCCCATCCGTGCTGCATGTTGACGCCGAACACGGCGCTGAGCGTGGCGATCGGAAAGAAGAATGCGGCCAGCACGTTCAACCGGTGCGACGCCACCGACATCCGATGGGCGGCCGCCGCCTGATCTTCTGCCCGCCGAGCAAGTGCGTATTCCAAACCGCTTCGCGTGTCGGCATTGAGCAGTTCCGCATTGCGCTCGACATCGTACGCGGCATCGCGCAGGTCGATTAGATTCCGGTCGGTGGGCACGGCCTTGCGGGCGTCTTGCAGCGCCTGGTACATGTTGCGCGCGGCGCGATGCAGCGGCGTGACCGACTGAATGACGTCGAAATAGTCGTGAGCCGTCGTCGCCCGCTCTTCCTTCTCGTCGCATTGTTCGACCAGGTCGACGTACTCTTGCAAGTGCGCTTCGAGCGAAGCTAAACCGCCGCCGGATTCGGTCGATAGCCAGGTTCCGTCGGGCTTGCGCCAGAAAAAACGACCGGCGCGTTCTTCTTCGTCGGCTTTCGGTGGTCGATGGAGCACGAGCAACACGTGCCCGTCGTGGACCATCGCCCTCTGGCGGCCGGGGCGCGCGCCCAAGCGATCGCGAATGGTCTCGGGCACATCCCACACGGCCGGGAGAATCGAGCGATGGGGCATGGACGAACTCCCTTCAATGGAGATGTCAACGGAGATAGCGTTTAGCGGTGGGCGTTAGGCAGTGATAGCTCAACGGATACGATAATGTAGCTCGTAGGGGATTCACCGGCGCGATGAACGATCGTACTCTGGCGACGGTTTTTCACGGGCGTTAGAATCGGCCCGTCGAAAGGATATTAGGATTTGGCATGAAGTTACTTCCGGAATTCGCGTCCGGCGAATTCGTAGGGTAGGCCTCACTTCGTTCGACCCACCCTACGCGAAGTTTGCCAAGACTCAGAGAACTTGACCTGGGCCAGTTTCTTACGAGAATGGCCGCGAATCATTCATGCACCGAATTCTCGCAGAACCAGGCCCGATGAATGCCGCCCAACTACGAGAGATGCAAGCGCCGCTTAAGGCCAAGTACAAGGACGATCCCGCCGCCGCGAGGTACACGATCCGCGCAGTTGGCCGCGTCGATGCGGCGTCGCTCGACTGCCGCGTCGAAACGCCCCGTGGCGAAATCAATGCTGGTCTCCATCCGGCGACCGGCGGCGATGGACGCGCCGCCTGTTCGGCCGACATGCTTCTCGAATCGCTCGTGGCCTGCGCCGGCGTAACGCTGCGCGCCGTGGCGACGGCGATGGAGATTCCGATCCGCGGCGGCACGATTTCTGCCGAGGGCGATCTCGATTTCCGCGGCACGCTCGGCGTCGATCGCCAAACGCCGATCGGCTTTTCGTCGATCCGCCTGCGGTACGAGGTTGCGGCCGACGCCACCGACGAACAGCTAGCCACGCTGCTGAAACTGGCCGAGCGGTACTGCGTGATCTATCAAACGCTCAAATCGCCAGCCGCGATTTCCGCCGAGTGCCTCAGGGCGACCGGCGAATGACCGCACGACGATGACCGCACGGGACGATGGGCACGCGACGATGCGTTTGAGCAACGCCGTCAAGCTCGTCGTCAAGCTGGCTCACGCGGTCGATTTGCAAAAATGGGCATCCAAGCCTACTGGTCACTTGGCCAGTTCGTCCGCGCCCATCGGTAGCCTCATCGGGATTCTGGGAATATAATTCAATCGTCGGCCACGGTGGGCCGACAAACCCGATGAACATGGGAATTTGGTCACGTCGAATTGTCACATCCATTCCGCCTTTGTCCCGCGGATTTACAATGTCGTAGGGTGTCCGCGGCCGTCGGTCGCCCACGATGCCCCGGCGTGACCCCGTCGAACGGCGACAGCGAGATCGGCTATGGCCCGGCGTAAGAACCGGCAAAATATCGACGATGTGCTCCGCGCCTGGCCGCACGAGCCCGGCGAACTTGCTGCGCGCATTGTCAAGGGAGACGATGGCCGGCCCGTGCTCCAAATGCGACTCGACATGGGCGTGTTGCAAATGGAAACAACCGGGCGTCCAGACGGCGTGCGGCCGGCCGGATCGGAAACTTTTTACGACGTGCTGGCGGAACAAGCCTTTCGCGAGGCCGAGTTCACGCTGTCCGACGACCAGTGCAACGAGGTCGACCGCGAGTTCGTGCAGTATTATCACCGCCGCACGTGCTGGCTGGCGTTGCGCGAATTTCGCCACGCCGTCGAAGATGCCGATCACACGTTGGCGCTGATGGACATCACGCGCAAGCATTCCGACGATCAGGAATGGACGCTCTCGCACGAGCAATACCGTCCGTTCGTCTTGTTTCATCGCACGCAGGCCGCGGCGCTGGCCGAACTGGAGGACAACGGCGCCAATGCCGCGATCGACGAGATCAACCGGGGACTCGACGACATCCGCAAGGTATTCGTCGAATACGACGCCGAGGATCACTTCGAGGAGGATGATCTGGTCCAAAAACTTCGCGAGTTGCGCGAGTCCGTCCGCGAGCATTACGAAGTCGGACCGACGCTCGACGAACAATTGGCCGAAGCGGTCGCCCAGGAAGATTACGAGCAAGCGGCCAAGCTTCGCGACGAAATGGCGGTTCAGCGGAAATCGACGGATGAGGATTGACGCGGATTGACAATGGACGTTGATGCCGATATTCAATCCACCGCCGAAGTTCAATCCACGGCCGCGACGATTTCCAGCAATTCCACGGCCGGCCGCCCGTTGCAGTGGATCAGCGCCGTGCGGCCGAAAGTCGACGCGAAAGTCGACGCAGACCCGCTCGGAATCGCCGTATCGCTCAACGTCGCCGACTCGCTCTGACCGAAGAGTCGCCGCAACTCCGCGCCCGGCGTCACGCGCCATAGATCGACTAGCTCGACCTCGCGAAGCACGTTGTGCTCGATAAGAATGCGGCCGAGCGGCTTACGGCGCGCGAGGATTTCTTCGCGCGTCGCGGCATCGACCTGATCGAGATCGATCCGCACGATGCCGAACTGCACGACGACGCCGTCCGATTGTCGCGTCAGCAATATCTTACGTGCATAGTGAGGCGGCAAGGACTTGGATTCGATCACTCGCACGTCGACCAAACAGCCGTGAAACCGTTCGACCGTCACCGTCATGTGCTGGTCGTGGGCCAGCAGCCGCCGATAGGCCTCGGGCATCGCTTCCGCGGCAATCGGCGCGAACTCGCCCAATTCTTCCGGCGCATCGTAAAACAGCCGAATCAGCTCCATCAGATCGGGAATCGGCGGGTGCAATGAAACGAGCCTCCACGAACGACGCGATTGCGGACGCAATGACCGCGCGGCGGTCGATCGACCTTGCGGCAAATTACGTGGCGGGACTGACGACCGGCAGCGAAATGCCCAGCGTCGGCGAAACGACGACGACAGGTTCATCCGCGGTGGTCTGTTCGAGTACGGTGTCGATCAAGTAGTACATCAGCCGCCGCAATTCGTCCGGCTCGATTTCGTCGGCCACGGCTTCCGCCCGCTGGCGCTGCTTGTCGACGAGGCGGGCCGCTTTGTCGAATACGCCAGCCTGTTGGTAGAGCTGACGCACTCGGCCGACGCGCCACGCGGCGGGTCGATCGTCCGTGGGCAGTCGTTCGAGTTCGGTGCGGTCCGTTTCGTCGAGCGCTTCCAGTGCCAACGCCCACAGCACGGTCGGCCGGCCGCCCAGTATGTCGCCGGCGGCGGCGAGCTTGTTGTTCGCGTCGCCTTCCCAGTCGCCCAGATCGTTGAGGATCTGAAACGCCACGCCCAAGTGCCGCGCAAACTGGGCCAGCGGCTCGCGATATTTTTCCGCGTCGCCAGCCAGTCGCGCGCCGCTATACAGCGCGGCCTCGAACGCCGGAGCGGTCTTTAGTGCGTAAATCTTCAAGGCGTCCACCGGCGAGAGCCGCTTGTCGAGCGCGTCGCGCCACATCAGTTCCGCGCCCTGCCCTTCGGACAATCGTAGATGGGCATCGGCCAGCGAGTTGAGAATATCTGCGGCGGTCTCCGCGCCGAGGGCCGCCGTTTCGCGGCTCACCGAGCGATACCCCAGGCCGA
>JAJDEG010000745.1 GCA_029259895.1 Planctomycetota bacterium | reverse complement strand
TTTCGTATCCGAGAAATTCACGAGGAGAGAACGATGCAAATATTATTGCGAAGCGTTTTGGCCACGGCGGCGATTTTGCTGGTGGCCGCATTTGAAACCGATGCCAAGGCGCAGTACGGCGGCCCATCGATTAGTCATAATTACCGCGATTTGGCGTTTCGTCGGCCCACGGTCAGCCCGTATCTGAGCCTCTTCGACCGTTCCGGATCGTCGACGACGCCGTATTACTCGTACGTGAAGCCGCGATTGGAGCAGCAGGCGGAGAATCGGCGCGTTCAGCAGCAGACGGCTCAGTTGCAGCAAGAACTCAATCAGGTGAGCGCACGGTCAAACGCGGCGCAGCAAGCGGGACGTCTCCCGACGGGGCATACGACCGTGTTCATGAATTACTCCCACTACTTCCGGATGCCCGGACGATAGCCCGGCCGCCGAGGGCGGGTCGTGGCTTAGGTCCGTTCGCGGTAGCGGGTGTTCCGCAGTGGCGTTGCGAAAGACCGACGCGACGCAGCAAAATAGAAACGAAGATTCCGGCCTGGACGGCGTAGCGACGTCCAGGCCGGTTTCGTTTTGGCGACGCAATCGTTGCAGGCGTTGCAAACGGCGGCGAATCTCACTGAGGCGGCGATTTCGGCAAGACAGGCATCGGGATTGCGGTGCAATGCTCTCCGGCTGGACTGCCCGTCTGGGGCCGCGTCGATCGACGTTAGGTCGATGACGTTTCACGGGCGGCTCGTGTATACTGCAAGGCTCCGCGCGACGTGGTGCCAATTGCCGTGGGCGTGTCGCGAGCGCAGCGCCCTTCGTAGATTTCATTTCAATACCAAATCGGACCGCAACCTTGCCGACGGACTGGCGATGCGCTAGAGAATGAATCAACGTCCCTTTCACGACCAGCATCGGATCCCATTAGCGCGGCCGTGGTTCGATGAGGCGGAGGTCGCGGCGGCCGCTGACGTTGTCCGCTCCGGCCAGCTTTGCCAGGGCCCGCAGACAGAGGCATTCGAAAACGAGTTCGCCGCCAAGATGCACGTTCGACACGCCGTTGCGGTGTCGAACGGATCGGTAGCGTTGCTGGTCGCGCTCGAAGCCATGGGGGTCTCGGGCGGCGACGAAGTCATCGTTCCGGATATGACGTTTATATCTACGGTCACGGCGGCCATGCGACTCGGCGGGACGCCGGTGTTTGGCGATATCACGCTCACCGACTACAACCTCGACGCGACGCTTGTGGAGAGCCTCGTCACGCCGAAGACGAAGGCGATCGTGCCGGTTCATTATGCCGGACACACGGCCGACATGGATGTGCTGACCGAAGTTGCTCGGCGTCACGATCTGAGAATTCTCGAAGACGCCGCCGAGGCTCACTTGGCTCGATACAAGGGCGGCAAGTTCGCTGGCACGATCGGCGACGCCGGGATATTCAGCTTCACGCCCACCAAGCCGATGACGACCGGCGAAGGGGGCATGATCGTGACCGACAACGACGAAATCGCCGAGCGGTGTCGATTGATTCGCAACTTCGGCGACCGCGGCAAGTTCGATTGGGACGCGATGGGATTCAACTATCGGCTCAACGAAGTCGCCTCGGCGATCGGCCGCTGTCAATTGGCGAAGCTGGACGAAATCATTGCCATGCGGCGGGAGAAGGCACGCCGGTACGACGCCGGATTTGCGAATTGCGAATTGCTGCACATTCCGTGGGTTCGCGGGCCGGAGGATTCTAACTATCAGCTCTACACGATTCGTTTGGCGATGGACAGGCTTCGAGTTTCGCGCGACGCGATCATCGCCGAATTGACCGAACGCGGGGTTTCGACGCGGCTGTATTATCCGGCGCTACATCGCCAGGGCGTGTTTCGCCAGTTCGGTCCTCACGACGACAGCCGTTTTCCCAACGCAATGGCATTCGAGAGTGCGGCGTTGTCGCTGCCGATTTTCTCTGGCCTTACGGCCGAGGAGCAAGATTACATCATCGACACCGTGCCAAAGGTACTTGCCGAGAATTGCAAATAGCGTCGCTAATTCAATGGGCGTCCGCGAAGTCCGAGAACAGCCAACTTCGAGAAAGAGCCGCATGATTCAGGGTAAGAAGATATTGATCACGGGTGGGGCTGGTTTTATTGGCACGCACATGGCCCAGCGGCTGGCGGCCGACAACCGGTTGACGTTGTTCGACATCGACCTCGACGGTCCGATTAAGTTCAGTCCGCTCGCCAAAGACGAGAAGGTACGCCAGGTCGAGGGCGACGTGCGCGTTTACGAGCAGCTTGCGCCGCTCGTGGCCGAAAGCGACATCGTGCTACATTACGCCTCGATATTGGGCGTTAAGAAGGTAATCGATAACGCCCGCGACACGATCGACACGATCCTTGCCGGCACACGGAACGTGCTGGAAGCCGCCCGCAAGAATCCGCGGATCGAGCGGTTGGTAAACATATCGACAAGCGAAGTCTACGGCAACGTGATGGACGCCACCGAGGGGGCCGCGGCGTCGGTGGGTACGGGCAACGACGCGCGGCTGTGCTATGCCTCTGCCAAGCTGATGGGCGAGCACCTGGTGTGGGCCTACCACCGCGACTTCAAGATTCCCACGGTCATCGTGCGACCGTTCAACATTTACGGTCCGCAGCGGATTGCCAGCAACGCCGTCGGCGTGTTCTGCGTCAAGGCGGCGGCGGGTAAAGACGTCACCCTGCACGGCGACGGTAGCCAACTCCGGTCTTGGTGTTACATCGACGACTTTTGCGACGCGATGATGGGATGTATCGAGAAACCGGCGGCGGCCGGGCAGGATTTCAATATCGGAAACCCGGTTACTGCGGTGACGATTTACGATCTGGCCGAACGCATCATCCGCCTGGCACGTAGTAACTCTAAGCTGACCAGAACGCCGCACACATTTAGCGACATTGGCGTGCGTGCGCCCAATTCATCGAAGGCGCGGGAGATTCTCGGATACCAGCCGAAGTTCGATATGGACCAGGGCTTGCGGCCGACGATCGACTGGTATCGGGACCATTTGAGTGAATTCGAGGCTTGGATGTGAGACAATGAAGGAAGCGGCGCAGAGACAACTTGCGACGCGCGTGGACGAATGGCACCTTGAGGTTCGCAACCGACCGTACGAATCGAGCAGCACATGGAAACGCATCTAGGAAAATTCTCGCGGGGCATGCTGCTTCGCATGGCGGCGGACACCGTGATGATTCACGTGTCGCTGATCGCGGCGCTGGCGTCGCGGCTGTTTTGGGAGATTGCATTCTTCGACCGAGAGTATCCCGGCGGATATGGAGAAATCTTCTGGTCGCACGTATCGTTTTACCGCGACAACTTCTTGCCGCTGACGATTTGCGTCCTTGTCGTCTTCTACTTGATGGGGGTCTACACTTATAGTCGCTTTTATCAGAGCCGCTATCGGGCGCTGACGATCTTTCAGGCGGTGACGCTGGCGTTTCTCGCGTTCGCCGCGATCAAATTCTTTTTGGCCGGATCGACGCCACTGCCGCGCACGACGATGGTGCTATGCTGGCTGTTCAGTTCGGGCTTAATCGTTTCGTCGCGCGTCTGGTCGCAGCTTTGGGACCGTATCATTCATCCGGAGCGGCAAGCGATGCTTTCGGCGCGTCGCGGACCGGGACGTCACATCCTGGTAATCGGCGGCGCGGGATACATCGGCTCGGCACTGTTGGGCAAACTGCTGGCCAAGGGACATCAAGTGCGGCTGTTGGACTTGATGGTGTTTGGCAATGAACCGATCCGGCACTTGCTCCACTTTGGAAATCTGGAAGTCGTTCACGGTGACTTTCGGCATGTCGAGAGCGTCGTCGAGGCGATGCAGGGCGTCGACACGGTGATTCACTTGGGAGCGATCGTCGGCGATCCGGCATGTAGCCTCGACGAGAACCTTACCATCGATGTGAATCTAACCGCGACGCGGATGATCGGCGAGTTGGCCAAAGCGCAGGGCGTGGAACGCTTCGTATTCGCCAGCACCTGCTCGGTTTACGGCGCGTGCGACGAAATACTCGATGAACGGAGTGTCGTACGGCCGATTTCCTTATACGGACAGACGAAACTCGCGTCCGAACGCGTGCTGTTCAAGATGGCGACCGACAAATTCAAACCGACCATCGTTCGGTTCGCAACGATTTATGGACTTTCCGGTCGGACGCGGTTTGACCTCGTCGTCAATTTGCTGTCGGCCAAGGCCAAGCTCGAAGGAAAGATCACGGTCAACGGTGGTGGTCAATGGCGTCCGTTCATTCACGTCGACGACGCGGCGGCGGCCGTTGCGCGGATAATCGAAGCTCCGCGCGAGATCGTTGCGGGGGAGGTTTTCAACGTCGGATCGAACGAGCAGAATTACACGATCACGCAGATCGGTGAACTGGTTCACCAACAAGTGGTTAGCGCCGAATTGATCGTCAACGAAACCGACACGGACCGCCGCAACTACCGCGTGAATTTCAGCAAGCTCCGCAATCACCTCGGTTTCGCGCCACAATGGACGGTTGAAATGGGCATACAGCAAGTTCTCGAAGCGATCGCCAGTGGCGACGTTCAGGATTATCGCGAGGCGAAGTACAGTAACGTCAAATTCCTCACCGAGTCGGCCGACGCCGCCGCGGTGCGCGACAATTGGGCACGGCAACTGATCGAAAGCTTGCCACGGGAGTAGGATGTCGATCACAATTTGTCTGTCGACGACACTTCGTCACTTTTCTCACTAGCGGATTGCGTCAGCGAACGGACTCGATCGACGGCGACCGTTTGGCCAAAACGATGTATCGACGCTTTGGTAAACGCTGTTTCGACCTGACCGTGGCGTTGCCGCTGCTCGTGCTGCTGCTGCCGCTCCTTGCCGGGCTGTACCTCTTGGTCTGCGCGAAGTTGGGACGGCCGGTTTTTTTTCGCCAAGAGCGTGGCGGGTTGGGTGGGTCGACGTTTCGCGTGCGGAAGTTTCGCACGATGCTCGATACGCGCGACGCGAACGGCGAGTTGCTGTGCGACGCGGAGCGTCTGACGCCGCTAGGTCACTTCTTGAGAGCGACGAGCCTCGACGAATTGCCGACGTTGCTGCACGTCGTTTCTGGGCGGATGAGCCTCGTCGGCCCTCGCCCGCTTCCGGCTCGCTATTTGCCGCGATACGACGCCGTGCAGGCCCGACGCCACGAGGCCGTTCCGGGTGTCACGGGCTGGGCACAGGTTAATGGCCGTAATTCGATCTCGTGGGACGAAAAGTTTCGCTTCGACGTGTGGTACGTCGACCACTTGAGTTTCTTGCTCGACCTGAGAATCATGTTCCGGACCGTTGGCAAAGTCGTTGTTCGCGATGGTATTAGCGCTGAGGGCGAGGCCACTATGAGCGAGTTCTGGGGTTCGGAGCGCGGCCCGCAATCCAGTTTGGCAGGCACGTCCGACGATGAGAGAGACGTTTCGTCGCCATCTCCGCGGCACGCACCGAGCGCATCGTCATGAGCCAGCCTTTCCACATCCTGCTATCCTCGGCCGGGCATCGAGTCGAACGCGTGAGAATCCTGCGTGCGACTCTCGCGGACCTCGCCCTCGATGGTCGGATCGTCGCTACCGATATTTCGACGCTTTCGGCGGCCATGAAGACGGCCGACGTGGGCGAAGTTGTACCGCCGTGCAGCTCGCCCGATTTCGTTCCGTCACTGCTCGACGTTTGTCGGCGCCATCGGGTTAAGTTGGTCATACCGGGCATCGATACCGAATTGGCCGTGCTGGCGGCGGCGCGCGAGAAGTTTGCGGCGGAGGGCGTCACCGTGCTGATTTCGTCGCCGGAAACCATTGCGATCGGAGGGGACAAGCGGCATACGCACGGCTGGCTCGTGGAGCGAGGATTTCCGACCGTGCGGCAAGCGACCGTCGTGGAAGCTTGCGATCCCGCGAGTGCTTGGCCGTTTCCGGCGATCGTCAAGCCTGTGGATGGGAGTGCGTCGGAGGGCGTCGCGGTTGTGTCTAGCGCCGACGAATTGAAAGCACATGCTTGCGGCCGCGAGTTGATCGTGCAAACGATTGCGCGGGGAAATGAATACACGGTCGACGTGCTGGTCAATCGCGAGGGCAAGTGCGTGTGTGCCATTCCGCGGCAACGGATCGAGGTTCGCGCCGGCGAAGTGTTCAAGGGGGCGACGCATCGACGAATGGAGTTGATCGACGTCGCCA